>NZ_AJHH01000595.1 GCF_000256565.1 Herbaspirillum lusitanum P6-12
GTCGGATTCGACCGTCAGCAGGGATTGTTCGACTTTGATGGTATCGCCTACCTTGACCAGGACTTCAATGACTTCGACTTCCTTGAAATCGCCAATATCCGGTACTTTTACTTCGATTTGACTCATCTCTCGTGCTCCGTTTGTTCTGGATCCGGTGCGTTGCATCGCGCTGATGCCACGCCGGAAATTGTGTCCACATGTTGAAGGCGGCCTGCCGACATCAGTATGTCATGACAAGCCGCCTCGCTGATGGTTCAGGTCCCGCAGATTCCCGAATTATTGGGTCACTGGATTCGGTTTTTCCGGATTGATGCCGTATTTGGCGATCGCTTCGGCAACCACGGAAGGCTTGATCTTGCCTTCGTCCGCCAGCGACTTCAGCGCAGCCACGGTCACATAGTGACGGTCGACTTCGAAGAATTCGCGCAGCTTGGCGCGGGTGTCGGAACGGCCGTAACCGTCGGTGCCCAGCACCTTGTAAGTACGGCCCTTCGGTACGAAGGCGCGGACTTGCTCGGCGTAGGTGCGCATGTAGTCGGTCGACACCACGATCGGGCCTTCGGTGCCTTCCATCGATTGCTCGAAGTGGCTCTTGCGGGCAGCTTCGGCCGGATGCAGCATGTTCCAGCGTTCCGAATCCTGGCCGTCGCGCGCCAACAGTGTGAACGACGGTGCGGACCAGACGTCGGCGTCGACCTTCCAGTCGTCGCGCAGCAGATCGGCGGCGGCGATGACTTCGCGCAGGATAGTGCCGGAGCCCAGCAGTTGCACGCGCAGCTTGTTCTTCTTGCCGCCTTCGTTCAACAGATACAGGCCCTTGATGATGCCCTCTTCCTGGCCTGGCTTGATGCCGGGGTGAGCGTAGTTCTCGTTCATCACGGTGATGTAATAGAACACGTCTTCCTGGTTGCCGACCATGCGGCGCAGGCCGTCATGGATGATCACGGCGACTTCGTGGGCGAAGGTCGGATCGTAAGGCACGCAGTTCGGGATTGCCGAAGCAAACACGTGGCTGTGGCCGTCTTCGTGCTGCAGGCCTTCGCCGTTCAGTGTGGTGCGGCCGGCGGTGCCGCCGATCAGGAAGCCGCGGGCGCGCATGTCGCCGGCAGCCCAGGCCAGATCGCCGATACGTTGCAGGCCGAACATCGAGTAATACGTGTAGAACGGAATCATGATGCGGTTGTTGGTCGAGTACGAGGTCGCCGCAGCGATCCACGAGCTCATGCCGCCCGCTTCATTGATGCCTTCTTGCAGAATCTGGCCGGCCTTGTCTTCGCGGTAGTACATGACCTGGTCCTTGTCGACCGGTTCGTACAGCTGACCGACCTGGCTGAAGATGCCGATCTGGCGGAACAGGCCTTCCATGCCGAACGTGCGCGATTCGTCGACCATGATCGGCACCACGCGCTGGCCCAGGCTGCTGTCGCGCAGCAGCGCGGTCAGCACGCGCGAGTACGCTGCGGTGGTCGAGATTTCACGGCCTTCGGCGGTCGGTTCCAGCATGACCTGGAATGCCGACAGTTCAGGCACCACCAGTTTTTCGTCAGCTTGCGGACGGCGTTGCGGCAGATAGCCGCCCAGTGCTTTGCGGCGCTCGTGCAGGTATTGCATTTCCGGCGTGTCTTCGGACGGCTTGAAGAACGGAATGCTCGGCAAGTCGGCGTCGGAGATCGGCAGTTGGAAACGGTCGCGCATGGCCTTGATGGCTTCGTCGTCCAGTTTCTTGGTGTTGTGTGCGGTGTTGCGTGCTTCGCCGGATTTACCGAAACCATAGCCCTTGATGGACTTGGCCAGGATAACGGTCGGTTGATCCTTGCTGTCCTGCGCAACCTTGAACGCTGCGTAGATCTTGTGCGGATCGTGGCCGCCGCGGGTCAGGCGCCAGATGTCGTCGTCGGACATCTTGCTGACCATTTCCAGCAGCTTCGGATGCTTGCCGAAGAAGTGCTTGCGCACGAACGCGCCATCCTTGGCCTTGTAGTTCTGATATTCGCCGTCGACGGTTTCCATCATCACTTTTTGCAGGATGCCTTCCTTGTCCTTGGCCAGCAGCTCGTCCCAGCCGCTGCCCCAGATGACCTTGACGACATTCCAGCCGGCGCCGCGGAAATCGGACTCCAGCTCCTGGATGATCTTGCCGTTGCCGCGCACCGGACCGTCCAGGCGTTGCAGGTTGCAGTTGACCACGATGACCAGGTTGTTCAGCTTTTCACGGCCGGCCATGCCGATGGCGCCCATCGATTCCGGCTCGTCCATTTCACCGTCGCCGCAGAAGGCCCAGACCTTGCGGTTATCAGTCTTGGCGATGCCGCGTGCGTGCAGGTATTTCAGGAAACGCGCCTGGTAAATCGCCATCAGCGGGCCCAGGCCCATCGACACGGTCGGGAACTGCCAGAACTCAGGCATCAGCTTCGGATGCGGATACGACGACAGACCGTGACCGTCGGCTTCGCGGCGGAAGTGGATCAGTTGGTCTTCAGTCAGGCGGCCCTCCAGGAATGCGCGGGCATAAATGCCTGGCGAGGAATGGCCCTGGATGTACAGCAGGTCGCCGCCGTGGTCTTCGGTCGGGGCGTGCCAGAAGTGGTTGAAGCCGATGCCCAGCATGTTCGCCAGCGAGGCAAACGAGGACAAGTGGCCACCCAGGTCGCCGTCGACGCGGTTGGCCTTGACCACCATCGCCATGGCGTTCCAGCGCATCCACGAGCGCAGGCGTTCTTCGATTTCCAGGTTGCCGGGGCAGTGTTCGCCCTGATCGGCAGGAATGGTGTTGACGTAGGCGGTATTGCTGGAGAACGGGATGTGGGCGCCGCGGCGGCGGGCCAGATCGACCATGCGCTCCATCAGGTAGTGTGCGCGTTCAGGGCCTTCGGCTTCGATCACGGCTTCGAGGGCGTCGAGCCACTCTTGCGTTTCAATCACATCGGGATCGTTGGCGGCTTGCGCCAGGACTTGGTCGATTTGGGCTGACATGGTACGTCTCCTGAGTTGAAGGGGATCGGCGGGGAGGCCGGATCGTTAAGCTGCACTACGGCGCTTGTTCAAGCTGCAAATACGCCGTAACACGATTTTTTTTGGATTCTTTATGCCAATACTTTACGGTCTTTGCGCCGCGTGGACGAGGCATTTTAACAGGGCTTTTTTAATTTTCAAAT
>NZ_AJHH01000596.1 GCF_000256565.1 Herbaspirillum lusitanum P6-12
ATCGCCAGCCGCAGCGCCTGCGGCATGACGATGTGACAAATGGTCTGGAAGCGCGTCAGGCCGAGACTGTATCCCGCGCTCCACTGCCCCGCACTGACGCCTTCCATCGCACCACGCATGGTTTCGGAAAGATAGGCCCCGGCGTTGGCGGTCAACACCAGCGTGCCGATCACGATCAGCGGCAGTTCGACGCCGGCGGCGCCCAGCCCGAAATAGACCAGGAAAGCCTGGATCAGTTGCGGCGTACTGCGCATGAAACTGACATAGACATTCGCCACGGCCGCCAGCACCGGCACGCGCTCATGCCGGATGAAGGTGACCAGCATGCCGAGCGGCAAACCGAACATCATGCCCAGGATTGCGTACAGCACTGTATACAGTGTCCCCAGCAGAATCAGGTTGCCGGAGTCGGCCAGCGCGGCGAACAGGTCGGCCATGCGGATCGCTATTGCACGGCCGGCCTTTCATGGCTTTAT
>NZ_AJHH01000597.1 GCF_000256565.1 Herbaspirillum lusitanum P6-12
GCCCTGGCCGACGCCGACGGCCTTGCCTTTCAGGCCGGCGATGCTGCGGTAGTCGTTCTTGTCGTCCAGGCGCTGGATCAGTTGTGCGCTCGAATAGGTGTAGGGAATCGAGAAGTCGAATTCCGCCTCGCGCCTGGATGTCATCGTTACCTGCGAAATGATGGCGTCGTACTTGCCCACTTGCAGTCCGGCCAGGATGCCGACCCATTCGGTGGCGACAAAGTCGGCGCGCAGTCCGAGCCGTCCGGCCAGCGCACGGGCGAATTCGACGTCGAAGCCGGTCAGTTCTCCGGTCTTGCGGTCCTTGAAATTGAAGGGTGGATAAGTACCCTCCAACGCCACGCGCAACACACCGCGCGCCTTGACCACCTCAAGCAGGTCTTGCGCGCCGGCCGCGCCGGGCGAGGCAAGAATGCCGAGAGCGCCAAGGACGCAGAAAAAACATGCAGAAAGTATCTTGGTCGCCATCATCGCCGCCCCGCTCATGAGAAGAATCGGGCGGAATATACGCGAAAAGGATGCCGCTTTTGACGCGCTGGTGGACGCACAAGGCGAAGACGCCAAACAATCAGAAAATGATTGCCTGCCGATAGAATTTATTCAAGCAAGGACTTCGTTCAAGCGCAGAATCAGACGCTGATATTACCCAGCGTACTGGCCCGGTAAGCGGCGACGAAGGTATCGAAATCGCCGATCTGGGTGCGCTCGATCGATTGTTGATTCTCGATCGACGTAGCGGCGGTAGCGACGAATTCTGCGGTTTGCTCCGCGTTCAGCGGGCGCGCCAGGAACTCCGCCGCCTGCGCCTTGCTCAAGTTCAGAGCGAAAGCGGCGAATGAATTACCGGCCGCGCGCACTTCACGCAGCACGCGCGCCGACGGCGTCAGCTCGGCATCGCGCAGCTTCTCGCGTTGCGCCTGCAGCGCCTGCACATGCTCGGAACCACCGGCCTGCGCGTCGAGCAAGTCGGCGATCGGCTGCATACGCTCCAGCAGCGACAGTCCCCAGTCCTGCAAGCCGACCGGCTTGCCTTCCTGTTCCAGCTGCAAACCCGGACGACGGCCTTCCTTGACCACGCGCGAGAAGTTGCAACGGCTTTCGGCGCCGCTCTCGTCGGAGGTCAGCGAGCTCTCTTCAAACGCGATGAAATGCAGGAACACGTCGAGGAAGCGCGATGCCTTCAGGCTCACGCCGAGCGGCTCGAACGGATCGATGTCCATGCAGCGCACTTCGACGTACTGCACGCCGCGCGCCGCCAGCGCCTGTACCGGCCGTTCGCCGCTATAGATCACGCGCTTGGGACGGATCGTCGAATAGAACTCGTTTTCGATCTGCAGGATATTGGTGTTGATCTGGATCCACTCGCCGTCGCGCTTGGTGCCGAGTTCTTCGTAGGGGGGGTACGGCTGGCTGACCGCCTGCGACAGGCTTCTGATATAGCTGTGCAGGTTGTTGTAGTGCGGCGTGATGTTGGCCTGGGCGTTGCTCTGGTAACCGAGGTCGCTCATGCGCAGGCTGGTGGCGTACGGCAGGTAGAGCGTGTCGTCGCTGAGCGTCTCCAACTGGTGCGGACGGCCGCGCAGGAAGTTTGTCGCCAGCGCCGGCGAAGCGCCGAACAGGTACATCAGCAGCCAGCTGTAGCGGCGGAAGTTGCGGATCAGCGCGATGTAGCTTTCCGACTGGTAGTCGCGCGCCGAGAACGACGGCTCGACGTTTTGCTCGCGATCGTCCAGCTCGCGCAACAGCTTCCAGACATCTTCGCTGAGCGAGAAGTTGTAATGGATGCCGGCGATGCATTGCATGGTCTTGCCGTAGCGCAGCGCCAGGCCGCGGCGGTACACGTGTTTCAGCGTGCCGATATGCGAGGTGCCGTACCAGGCGATGGGGATGTCTTCTTCAGGCGGCAGCACGCCGGGCATGGACTCGTTCCACAGCAGTTCGCCGTTCAGGTTGGCGTGCACGAAACGGTGGATTTCATCGAGCCGCCGCAGTGCATCGGCAATGTCGTGTGTAGCCGGGGTGATGAATTCCAGCAGGGATTCCGAATAATCGGTGGTGATCTGCTCATTGGTCAGGGCCGAGCCCAGCACGGCCGGATGCGGCGTGGTCGCCAGCTGTCCGTCCGGAGTCACGCGCAAAGTCTCCCGTTCCACGCCGCGCAGGCCACGACCGAGCAGAGCACGGTTTTCCGGGCTGGCAAAAAGGGCTAGGCGGCGGGTCAGCAGATCGGTCATGCAAGGTCCTCAGATGTCACTCAATTCGATTGGTTGGCGGAGCATAACCGAAAATTAAAATCAGCGTCGTCCGACACCACGACGCCGAAATCGGCGGCAAGGACTCGCATCCCGCCCGCCTACGCCGTCGCGACCGCCGAGGGCAAGGCCCCTTATAATGACGCTTTATTTTCCCTCTTTTCCAGTCCCAGCCACCATGCCAGCACAACTCATCGACGGTAACCTGCTCTCCCAACAATTGCGCGCCGACGTCGCCAAACGCGCCGCCGCCCTCACCGCCAAGGGCAAACAGCCCGGCCTGGCCGTGATCCTGGTCGGCGACAGCCCGGCCTCACAGGTCTACGTGCGCAACAAGGTCAAGGCCTGTGAAGACAACGGCCTGCACTCGGTGCTGGAAAAATACGACGCCGCGCTGACCGAAGCCGAGTTGCTGGCGCGCATCGATGCACTCAACAAGGACCCGAAGATCAATGGCATCCTGGTGCAATTGCCGCTGCCGGCGCACATCGACGCCAACAAGGTGATCGAAGCCATTGCCGCCGACAAGGACGTCGACGGTTTCCACGTCAGCAACGCAGGCCTGCTGATGACCGGCCAGCCGCTGTTCCGCCCCTGTACGCCTTACGGCGTGATGAAAATGCTGGAATCCATCGATTATCCGGTGCGCGGCGCCAACGCCGTGGTGGTCGGCGCCTCCAACATCGTCGGCAAGCCGCAGGCCATGTTGCTCTTGCAAGCCGGGGCAACCGTCACTATCTGTAATTCCAAGACCCGCGATCTGGGCCACCATACGCGCCAGGCAGATATTCTGGTGGTGGCCACCGGCAAACGCAACATCGTCACCGCCGACATGGTCAAACCCGGCGCCGTCGTCATCGATGTCGGCATGAACCGCGACGATAACGGCAAATTGTGCGGCGATGTGGATTTCGCCAATGCAAAGGAAGTCGCAGGTTACATCACCCCCGTGCCCGGCGGCGTGGGGCCGATGACCATCACCATGTTGCTGGTCAACACTATTGAAGCTGCTGAAAGAACCTGAGTCCCATGACCACCACCATTACTGCAGATACTACGATCACTCCCGGCAACAACCCGCTGCTGGACTTCTCCGGCCTGGCGCGTTTCGACGCCATCAAGCCCGAACATGTCACGCCCGCCGTCGACGCCCTGCTGGCCAAGGCAAGCACATTGGTCACCGCGCTGGAAGCGCCGATGGCGCAAGTCACCTGGGCCAACTTCGTCGAGCCGCTGGAAAACGCCACCGAGCAACTGGGCCGCGCCTGGAGCATCGTCGGTCATCTGAATTCGGTGATGGACACGCCGGAACTGCGCGCCGCCTACAACGAAAACCAGCCCCGCCTGGTCGAGTTCTGGACCGCGCTGGGCCAGAACCTGGCGCTGTTCGAAAAATACAAGGCGGTGCAGACCGGCCCGGAATACGCCTCGCTGTCGGGCGCACGCAAGAAGGTCATCGACAACGCCGTGCGCGACTTCCGCCTGTCGGGCGCCGAGTTGCCTGACGACCAGAAGGAACGCTTCGCCGAAATCCAGGAAAAATCGGCCGCGCTGACCACCCGCTTCTCGGAAAACATCCTCGACGCGACCAACGACTTCGGCCTGTTCGTTGAAAACGAAACCGACCTGGCCGGCCTGCCGGATGACGTCAAGCAAGCCGCGCGCGCTGCCGCCGAAAAAGACGGGACGCCGGGTTTCAAGTTCACGCTGCATTTCCCGTCCTACTTCCCCATCCTGCAATACGCACACAGCCGCAGCCTGCGCGAGCAGATCTACCGCGCCAACGCCACCAAGGCCTCGGAGCTCGGCGCCACGCCGGAATGGGACAACACCGCCAACATGCAGGAAATCCTGCAATTGCGCCACGAAGAAGCCGTGATGCTGGGCTTCAAGAATTTCGCTGAATTATCGCTGGTGCCGAAGATGGCGCAGTCGCCGCAGGAAGTCATCGGCTTCCTCGAAGACCTGGGCCGCCGCGCGCGTTCGTATGGCGAAAAGGACTGGGAAGAACTGCGCGCCTTCGCCAAGGAAGAGCTCGGCATCGACACGATCGAAGCCTGGGACATGACCTACGCCGCCGAAAAGCTGCGCGAACAGCGTTACGCCTTCTCCGAGCAGGAAGTGAAGCAATACTTCCCCGAGCCGAAGGTGATCGAAGGCCTGTTCCAGGTCATCCAGCGCCTGTTCAACGTCGACATCAAACCCGACAGCGCCCCGGTCTGGCATCCGGACGTGAAATTCTTCCGCATCGAACGCGACGGCAAGCTGGTCGGCCAGTTCTACCTCGACCTGTATGCCCGCAGCGGCAAGCGCGGCGGCGCCTGGATGGACGACGCCCGCGCCCGCCGCATGACCGCCAATGGCGTGCAGACGCCGATCGCTTACCTGGTCTGCAACTTCACGGAACCGATGACCGTCGACGGCAGGGAGGGGAAAGAGCGGAAACCTGCGCTGTTCACGCACGACGAAGTCATCACGCTGTTCCACGAATCCGGCCACGGCCTGCACCACATGCTCACCCAGGTCGACGAAGTCGGCGTGTCGGGCATCTCCGGCGTGGAATGGGATGCGGTCGAATTGCCGTCGCAGTTCATGGAAAACTTCTGCTGGGAATGGGACGTGCTGCAGCACATGACCGCCCACGCCGACACCGGCGCACCGCTGCCGCGCGAACTGTTCGACAAGATGACCGCCGCCAAGAACTTCCAGTCCGGCCTGCAGATGCTGCGCCAGGTCGAGTTCTCGCTGTTCGACATGCACATCCATTACGACTACGACGCCTCGGGCAAGGACAGCGTGCAGTCGGTGCTGAACGCCGTGCGCGACAAGTTCGCCGTGATTCGTCCGCCGGAATTCAACCGTTTCCAGCATTCGTTCAGCCATATCTTTGCCGGCGGTTACGCGGCGGGCTATTACAGCTACAAGTGGGCGGAAGTCTTGTCGGCCGACGCCTACAGCGCGTTTGAAGAAGCCGCGGCCAAGGGCGACAACGTGGTCTCGATCGAAACCGGCCTGCGCTTCCAGAAAGAAATCCTGGCCGTCGGCGGTTCGCGGCCGGCGATCGAGTCGTTCAAGGCTTTCCGCGGCCGCGAACCTAGCATCGACGCTCTGCTGCGCCATAGCGGCATGGCCGCTTAAACCTGCTCACGATCTTACTGCGAGGCCGTGATCCGGCGTCGGGCGGTGCTCGGAATCCTCATGTACTGAAGTACATTCCGGTTCCTGCGCTCCGTCCGCCACCGGCTGACGGCCTCCCGCTACAGATCGTGAACAGGTTTAACCTCAAAGTTGGTTTGAACAGCCACGGCTGGAACGATGAGGGTTTAATTCCCTCTGCGGGTTTTCCTCGATCTGCTATATGTCTATACTTCGTCCATGACCCGCATCGATTTCCACAGCAACGTCCCCAATAAACTCGCCTACGCCTGCCGCCTGGTGCGCAAGGCGCGCGCCACGGGCGTCAATATCGTCGTGCGCAGCCCGGATGCGGCCCAGTTGCAGCAGCTGGACCAGGCCCTCTGGAGCTTTTCCGAGCAGGATTTCCTGCCCCACGTGATGGCCAAAGACCCGCTGGCCGCCCAGACCGCCATCATCCTCACCAGCGACGACGCCGCCGAATTGCCGCATCACCAGCTCCTCATCAACCTGGGCGCAGACACGCCGGCCCATTTCGCCCGCTTCGAGCGCATGTTCGAAATCATTTCCTCGGACGAAGCCGACAAGGCCGCCGGCCGCGATCGTTACCGCTTCTATAAAGAGCGCGGTTATCCCCTGAGCCATTTTGTCGCCGACTGAGATCATGAGCCAATCGTCCGCCGACAACAGCATCCCGCTCCTGACCGAAGTCATCGCCCCGCCCGCCGCGCCGGAAAACCAGGCGCCGCAGGCCTTGCAGTGGGAAGATACCCAGCCGCAGCAGCCGCATCCTCAGCCCGACTACCAACAGCATTTCCAGCCGGAGCCGATCCAGGCCTTCCAGCCGCAATACCAGCCCACTTACGACGCCGCGCCGCTGCCGGTATCGGTCAGTACGCCGCTGCCTCCTCAGCCCTTCGCTCCGGAACCTAGCGCAGAGCAATTGCGCCAACTCCGCCAGGACATTCAGGAAAACGTCATGCAGACCCTGCTGGGCCAGATCGACAACGTGCTGCACCAGCATCTGCAGGATCACCTCGCGGTCATCCTCGACAACATGGCCGACATCCTCAAGACCCGTGTGCGCGCCAGCCTGGAACAGGCGCTGGCCGAAACCGTGACGCAAGCGCTGGCGGAAGAAATGGCAAAATTTGAAAATGCAAAATATTAAGTTTTAAACAAATATTTTGTTTTTCAAACACCATCACTGCCTGTTCATTAAAAAATAGAAATCCAGGCACGCTGATTGCTTACCTAAAAAACCGATTACTTCTTACAATTTCACCCATTGAGGCGTGCGCAAATCGGGATTGTCTGGTTTGCCCGGGCTCTGTCATCGAACAAGGAGAATGTGATGAAAGTCATCGTATTGGGAGCAGGCATCATCGGCACCGCGTCCGCGTGGTTCCTCAAGCGTGAAGGTCACGACGTCACCGTCATCGACCGCCAGCCGGGCGCCGCCCAGGAAACCAGTTTCGCCAACGGCTGCCAGATCTCCGTATCGCACGCCGAGCCATGGGCCAATCCCTCCGCTCCGCTCAAGGTCCTGAAATGGCTGGGCAAGGAAGACGCCCCGCTGCTGTATCGCTTCCGTCCCGAATGGCTGCAATGGAAATGGGCCGTCAGCTTCCTGCGCGAATGCACGCCTGCGCGCACCGACGCCAACATCCGCCAGATCGTCGCGCTGTGCGAATACAGCCGCCAGACGTTGGTGGCGCTGCGCGCCGAAACCGGCATCCAATACGACCACCTGAACAAGGGCATCCTGCACTTCTATACCGAAGAAAAGGAATTCGAGCTGTCGCTGCCGGCCGCCAAGCTGATGCGCGACCTCGGTTGCCAGCGCGACTCGATCAGCGCCGATGAAGTGATCAAGATCGAACCGGCATTGGCCAGCATCCGCGACAAGATCGTCGGCGGCGATTTCACCGCCTCCGATGAGTCGGGCGACGTCTACAAGCTCACCACCGGTCTGGCGCAAAAGGCGGAAAACGCCGGCGTCGACTTCCAGTTCAACACCACCATCACGCGCCTCATCACCGAGGGCGCCGGCGCTGCCGCCCGCGTGACCGGCGTGGAAATCATCAATCCGGACGGCCGCCATGAGGTCCTGAAGGCCGATACCTTCGTGGTCGCCATGGGCAGCTTCTCGGAGCCGCTGCTGCGTCCGCTCGGCATCAACCTGCTGCTGTATCCGGGCAAGGGCTATTCGGCGACCTACAAGGTCACCAATCCGGATGCCGCGCCGACCGTCTCGCTGACCGACGACGGTTACAAGCTGGTGGTGTCGCGCCTGGGCGACCGCCTGCGCGTGGCCGGCACCTGCGAACTGAACGGCTACACCCGCGAACTGAACACCACCCGATGCGACGCCATCACGCGCCGTACCCGTGAATTGTTCCCGGACGGTTGCGATTACGACAACCCGGTCTATTGGACCGGTCTGCGCCCGCTGACGCCGTCGAACATTCCTTACGTCGGCAAGACCAGGTTCAGCAATCTCTATCTCAATACCGGCCACGGCACGCTGGGCTGGACCATGGGTTGCGGTTCGGGCCGCGCGATCGCCGAAATCATTGCCGGGCGTCAACCGGAGATCGACTTCGGCTTCACGGGCCTGCCGCGCAAGGCGCCGGGCAAGCTTTCTACCCAACCTGCATAGTCCGGCGCAATCCGAATACGTCGGCGGCAGCCACACGCTGCTTGCCGCCGATCATCATTTTGCCCCTCGCTTTGCCCCTCCTTGTCGACCCGGCCTGTTCTCCTTTCCAGGCCCGGTCGGCATTTTTTACGTTTCTTCACTGATCTCCCTCAAAGCTGCCCCAAACCGCTTGGTGTAGAATCAGCCCCATCCATCGCGGCACATCCGCCCGATTTCCAGATCAAACTCTTACAGCATTGATATCGCGCATTGAGCGCTTATCTATTGCGTATCTATACGAGATGGCGGCAGCCGCAGCCATCGACATGAGGACATTGCAATGAAGTGGGTCGTTGTCGGCATTTATCTGTTTTCCATCTTGTTCATCCATTTCCGCGGAAAGGTGAGATTGCCCTTTTTACGTCAATTCTTCGACCATTCCTCGATCATGGCGCCGATCAACCTGTTCATGTATGCCTTCTCGCGCGTGCCGGCCGTGCCGTATCCGGGAGTCAGTGGTTTCCAGAACCTGCACCTGCTCGACGACAACTGGGAAATCATCAAGGCCGAAGCCGTCAACCTGCAGAACATCTCCAAGATCAAGGCTGCCGAAAAGAACGACGACGCCGGCTTCAATTCCTTCTTCAAGGCCGGCTGGAAACGCTTCTACCTGAAATGGTACGACGCCAGCCATCCGTCGGCCGAGCAGTTCTGTCCCAAGACTGTTGAAATCCTGCGCCAGATCCCGTGCGTCAAGGCCGCGATGTTCGCCGAACTGGCGCCGGGCGGCACGCTCAATCCACACCGCGATCCCTACGCCGGTTCGCTGCGCTATCACCTCGGCCTGGTCACGCCGAACGATGATCGCTGCTTCATCGAAGTCGACGGCCAGCGTTACAGCTGGCGCGACGGCAAGAGCGTGGTGTTCGACGAGACCTTCATCCATTGGGCCCGGAACGGCGCCGAGACGAACCGTATCATTCTGTTCTGCGACGTCGAACGTCCGCTGCGTTATCGCTGGGCCCAGACCATCAACAAATGGCTCGGCAAGACCATGATGACCGCCGCCAGCTCGCCCAACGAGACCGGCGACCAGACCGGCCGCATCAACAAGCTGTTCCGTTTCGTCTGGCTCGCCGGCCAGTACCGCCGCAAGTTCAAGAACTGGAATCGCAATGCCTATCGCGCCACCAAATTCGGCCTGATCATCGCCGTCGCACTGGCCATCATCTATCTGTAATCGTCTTCGTTTTGCAGCGGCGCAATGCGAACAGCTTGCGCCGCATCTCTTCCGTTCCCCCTTCTCTTCCGCTCCTGTTTTCCCGTGCCGCAACATTTTCGATGCGCGAGAAAGAAGCGCGTATCGCATGCTTCAAATAGTTTGCACCGTGACGGCTCCTGGCCGAGCAATCAGTGCGGCATTGAGAAAAAATCACCGTCACGCGCATCGCAGCACCACGCGACACGACACGCACCGCATCGCGCCACGCCAATATAGTGCGGACATCGCGCATAAAATCGCGGGAAAATTTCCACTTGGAAATGAAAGCAAATTTTTCCTTTTGATTTTGCGTTAACTCAATAGCTGTTCCTTTGAGCAGCGTGTAAAATCCCCCTGCTTCATGGCTTGATTCATGGCGTGATTCTTGCGTAAGTTCTTATGCATTCTATGAATGGTAAAGCCTATCAAAACCTGCCGGCGGTGTTCACGCGCAATGTTTCCCGAGCGTGATCAAGCGCAAGCAGGTTCTTAGAGTACCCACTAAACATAGAATAATGTGCTCAAGCAGGAGTCGACATCCGGATGATGAAACAGCTTCTAAAGAACCTGGTAGATATCACAGCCCAGCGTGAAAACTCGCGCCTCGCCGGCGCAGTGATCACCGGCCTGTACGAACTGACCAAGGTCAAACAAATTCGCGTGCTCGACATCTTTTCGCTTCGCGAAGAGATGTTCGTGCAAGAAAAGATGTACCTCAACGAGGGGCATCTGAGCACCATCGCCGAACACACCGAAGACGACCCCAAGGAACCGCTGAGTCATTATTCGGCCATCGTCGAATGCATCCGGCACCACAAGAATGAACACTACGAAATCGCCGCCGACGGCTGGCACGTGCTGTGGCTGCCGGTATGGCTGCACGGCAAGGTCAACACCTGTCTGGAGATCCGCAATCCGCACGCCTACGACACCACGGCGCTGGAACTGATCGACGGCATCTTCGGCATCTACTGCAATTACCAAAGCCTGCTCGACTACAGCGAACGCGACGCGCTGACCGGCCTGTTCAATCGCAAGACCTTCGACGAACAATTCTCGCGCCATGCCTTTGCACTAGCCCCGCATGAAGCACATTCGCTCGACAATAACGAGCGCCGCAACGGCGGCGAAACCAAGGCACACTGGCTGGCCGTGGTCGACATCGACCATTTCAAGCAAGTCAACGACCAGTTCGGGCATCTGTATGGCGATGAAGTGCTGATCCTGGTCGCCAATATTCTGCGCACCTCATTCCGCGCGCACGATCGCATCTTCCGCTTCGGCGGCGAAGAGTTCGTGATCCTGCTGCGCTCGACCACGCTGGCCGACGCCAGCAAGATCTTCGACCGCTTCCGCCAGCACGTGCAGGAATACGATTTCCCGCAGGTCGGCAAGGTCACCGTAAGCCTCGGCTTCGTCGGCATTTCGCAGGAAACGCCGGTGGTGATCCTGGGCCATGCCGATCAGGCTCTGTACCACGCCAAGAAGAACGGTCGCAACCGCATCTGCTACTACGATGAGCTGGTTACTTCGGGCGTCCTCAGCAATGAAATTTCGACCAACGATATCGTCGAATTCTTCTAAATAATTAACGCATTTTTTGTTTTTTTGAAAGCCTATGCACGCCTCGCATAATCTTTCAAAATCCATGCTTTAAAAGCATAAGACTTCGCAATCGCTATTCCGTACTATCCTTGCGTGCCGTTTCATAACGTAAAACTAACCGGTACGAATGTCGCCGTTGCGCGCATGTTCAGGGGCGCAATGGCGGGACCCATCTATGCATCAATTGCATCCATTGCTCAGGAGATCCTTATGCAACATCTGAAGTTGAAACAACTCGGTGGCGTATTGCTGCTGTCGGCCGCCATGTCGCTGTCGGCACAGGCGCAAGAAAAGAAAGCCAACGTCGTCGTCATCGGCACCGGCGGCACCATTGCCGGCGCGGGCGCATCCAGCGTCAACACCGCCGCTTATCAATCTGCCGTGGTCCCGGTCGACAAGATCATCGCCGCCGTGCCGGAAATCTCGAAGATCGCCAACGTGCGCGGCGAACAGATTTTCCAGATCGGCAGTGAAAGCTTCAACGACGAACGTCTGCTGAAACTGGGCAAGCGCGTTTCCGAACTGCTCAAGCAGAATGACGTGGACGGCATCGTGATCACCCACGGCACCGACACCATCGAGGAAACCGCCTACTTCCTGAACCTGACTCTCAAGAGCACCAAGCCTGTCGTCGTGGTCGGCTCGATGCGTCCGGGTACCGCCCTGGGTGCCGACGGCGCGCTGAACCTGTATGACGCCGTGCTGGTCGCCTCCAGCAAGGACGCTGCCGGCAAGGGCACGCTGGTGGTCATGAATGATGAAATCCATTCCGGCCGCGACGTCACCAAGACCAACTCCTTCAAGGTTGAAACCTTCCGCTCGCCATACGGCCCGCTGGGTTATGTGGTCGAGGGCAAACTGATGTTCTACCGCTTGCCGGCCCGTCCGCACACCACGCAGACCGAGTTCGACATCGACAAGATCAACAGCTTGCCGCGCGTCGACATCGCCTACAACT
>NZ_AJHH01000598.1 GCF_000256565.1 Herbaspirillum lusitanum P6-12
GCCGGCTGGCAACAATGCCGGTAATCCGCCGAGTTCTCAGGTTTTCCCCACTCTGCTCCGGTTATCAAACAGGCAACTCAAGTCGCACCATGAATAGCGCTCATCGCTGACATGCACCAATGGCAGGCCTGCAATGGCCATTGCTCCCACCCGGGCGCGATACAGACCATCCCCCGCTTCTTTCTTTGTTCCACACCAAGGAGACGCCCATGCTGCACCTGCAACCGAAACATCTCGCCGGATCCCTGCTTGTTTTTCTTGCCTCGTTCTGCCTCTGCCTGCAGGCGCAAGAGAAGCCCCATATCGTCGTTCTCGCTACCGGCGGCACCATCGCCGGCGCCAATATCTCGAGCATTCGTTCCCCGGCGTTCCAGGCCGCCGTGGTGCCCGTCGACAGGATGATCGCCGCCGTCCCCGAGATCCAGAAAATAGCGCACGTCACAGGGGAGCAGATTTTCCAGGTTCCGAGTGAAAATTTCACTGACGAGCGGCTCATCAAGCTGGGCAAGCGCGTGTCCGAATTGCTCAAGAAATCCAATGTGGACGGCATCGTCATTACCCATGGAAGAAACTGCCTATTTCCTGAACCTGACGCTGAAGAGCACCAAGCCGGTGGTGCTGGTCGGCGCCATGCGCGCCAGCACCCAGCTGGGCTCCGACGGCTCGGCCAACTTCCATGATGCGATCGCTGTCGCCGCCAGCAAGGAAGCCATCGGCAAAGGCACGCTGGTGTCGATGAATGACGAAATCTATTCCGCTCGCGACGTCACCATGGGCAACACGCTCAAGCTCGAGACCTTGCGCTCACCCTACGGTCCGCTCGGCCTGATCATTGAAGGCAAGGTCATGTTCTATCGCCAGCCGACGCGCCCGCATACGGTCGCCAGCGAGTTCGACATCGATAGGCTGAGCACGCTGCCGCGCGTCGACATCGTCTACAACTACGGCAATGTCAGCCCGGTGGCTTATGAAGCGCTGGTGAACGCCGGCGCCAAAGCCATCATCCACAACGGCACCGGCAACGGCAGCGTCGCCGAGCAGATCGTCCCCGTCCTGCAGGAAGTGCGCAGCAAGGGCCTGCAAGTGGTCCGCGCAACACGCACCGGCAGCGGCGTCGTGATCCGTAACGGCGAACAGAACGACGACAAGTTCGACTGGGTTGTCACCGACGATCAGAATCCGCAAAAAGCACGCATCCTGACCGCACTGGCGCTGACCAAAACCAACGACAGCAAGGAACTGCAAAAGATCTTGTGGAAGTATTGATGCGGAAGCAATCAACATCGCGGGACAAAAAAAAGCCGTTCATCACTGAACGGCTTTTTCAGTTTATCGACTGCAGTATCGACTGCAATATCAACCTCAGAAAGTTCAGCGCAACGACTTCATGCGCTGGCGCAGGTAACCGATGACGCCCGGCAGGATCGACAACACCACGATCGCCACGATCAACAAGCTGAGGTTCTGCTTCACCACCGGCAGGTTGCCGAAAAAGTAACCGGCATAACCGAAGCTCGCCACCCACAAGATGCCGCCGATCACGTTGTACGCAAAGAAGCGTGTGTACGTCATCGCGCCGACGCCGGCCACGAACGGGGCGAAGGTGCGCACGATGGGGGCGAAGCGCGCGATGATCACGGTCTTGCCGCCGTGGCGTTCATAAAAGGCATGGGTCTTGTCCAGATACTCGCGCTTGAAGATGCGCGAATTCGGATTGTCGAATACCTTCAGGCCGATGGCCTTGCCGATCTGATAATTGACGCTGTCGCCGCTGATCGCCGCAACGATCAGCGTCAGCACCATCAGGTGGATATCGAAGGCGCCGGTTGCGGCAATCGCGCCGGTCACGAACAGCAGCGAGTCGCCCGGCAGGATGGGTGTCACCACCAGGCCGGTTTCGGCGAAGATGATCAGGAACAGGATCAGGAACAGCCACGGGCCGTAGGACGCGGCCAGTTCGGCCAGATGACGATCGATGTGGACGATGAAATCGACCAGGAACAAAAGAAAATCCATGAGCACCCGCAGCAAGGTTGAAAAATGAACTGAAAAGATAAGCATTGAAGCGAACGCGCATTGTATCAATATGCGCCTTCACATCATCCTGTCGTCACGGCGCAAACTGGCGAAACAGTTTTTCGGCCGCCGCGAACAAGGCGTCGTTGGCGCCCTGGCTGGCGATGTTGGTCACCACCACGATGGCGAAATCCTTTTCCGGGCTGAGCCAGATGTGGGCCAGGTTCTTCTGGTTGGAACCACCGTGGAACACCAGCGGCTGCGGCGCCCAGTCCATCTTCGCGGTCACCCAGCCGAGGCCGTACTTGCCGTCGGTCGGCGTTCCCGGCACCGGATTCTGCACATGCGGCATGTCGATCACCGGTGCGTGCAGCAGCTTCAGCGTCTCGGGCTTGAGCAGCGCCGGACCGCGCTTGCCCTCACCGGCATTCCAGCCGGCCCAGCGCGCAAAATCCAGCACCGACATGTTGGCGCCGCCGGCCGGTGCGATCAGTTGCGGATTATCGTCGCCGGGGCCGGCCATGAAGGGCTTGGCAATGTCTTCGCCGACCAGCACGTGACCCAACGCGGCATCGACCCGGCCCAATGTCGCCTGCGAGCCGAGACCGGCGCTCTTGAGTTCCATCGGATCGAAGATCGATTCATTGATCAGTTCTTCCCAGCTCTTGCGCGCCACCCGTTCGATCATCGCGCCGGCGATCGTGTAACCCAGGTTGGAATAGGCAAAGTGCTGTCCCCGCTGTCCCGGCTGCACCGGCAGCGGCTTGCTCATCCACTGCTGCAAAGTCCAATAGCGCAGGTCGTCGAGATTGCCTTCTTCAAACATCGACTTGGCCAGCAACTCGAGGAACTCGGCGTTGTCGGCCGGGATGCCGGAAGTATGCGACAGCAGCTGGCTGATGGTGATACGACGGAAGTCCGGGTCCATCTTCGGCGCCAGTTCAGGGAAGGCATCGCCCAGCGTCGTGGTCCACGCCATCGCCCCGCGATCGACCAGAATGCCCGCCAGCGTGGCGGTGAAGGCCTTGGTGTCGGAACCGATGTGGAAACGATCGTTGACCGTCACCGCGATGCCGGATCCCACCTTGCGCGTGCCGACCGCGCCGGCGGCGATGATGCGGCCGTCCTGCACCACGGCGGCGGCCAGCGCCGGCAATTTGTACTGGACCAGGTAAGACGTCAGGGTAGGTTCAAGCGGCGCAAAGGCCAGGGGCGCGACCGGCGCGGGAGCGAGGTTCTGGGCTCCGGCGAACTGGCTGGCGCACCACAGCAGCGCGGCGACCAGCGCCTTGCGGGAATTGAAATGCGAAACGGACATGAAATCCCTTTGATTGAAAGGCAGCACAGACGATCGGATGCCCGCATTTTATCTCCATTCGCGCCGATGCAAACTTACCTTTCTTTACGCGGAAAACACGCAAGTCTTGCGCGCCGGGGTCGATATCCATGACAGGACCCGCGCTGCGGAATCCATTTCTTCATCCACCCTTCACTCACCCCGGGGAGAACAGCATGCGACTTCGATTGACCGCGGGATTGTCCGCCGTGTTTTTGTTACTGCTGATGGCGTTCGCAACGCATTACAAAGTGCGGTTGGAAATGATAGAGCAGAGCGCCGGCATCCTGGAGATGCTGGCGGCGGCGATACCGCTGCTCAGTCTTGTCGTGGCGAGTCTGTTTGCAGGCCCTAATCAGGCAAACCGTCGCCGGCCAGGATCATCTGCGCGGCGCTGAGCAGGTCGCCCGACAAGCCGGCGCGCGCCTGCTCCGGCGACTTGTCCTGCAAGCCCTTGAGCAGCGCGGCGTGATGCACCAGCGCCGGCGCCTCCGACAGGCGGCGCGAACCGGCGCGCAGGTCGAGGTTGATGACCGGCCCGACCTGCAGCCACAGGCTCTCGATCAGGCTGACCAGCGTCGTCATGCCGGACCCTTCGTAGGCAGCAAAGTGCAGTTGCTTGTTGAGGCGGATGATCAGGTCGACGTTGGGTTTCTTGCGGTGCATTTCGATGCACAGGGTGTCGTGCAGGTCGGCCACGGCTTGCAGGCCTTCGGCCGAAATGTTCTGCGCCGCATGCTCGACCGCCAGCCCTTCCAGCGCCAGCCGGATCTTGAGCAGCTCGCGGAATTTATCCTTGGTCATCAGCGGCACGCGCACGGCGCGGTTGGGCAGGATTTCCAGGGCGCCTTCCGCCGACAGCTGGCGGATCGCTTCACGCACCGGCATCTGGCTGGTGCCCAGCGCTTCCGACAGGCTTTTCAGCGTCAGCTTCTGACCGGGGCGGACTTGTCCTGCCAGCAGCAGTTCGCGCACATCTTCATACACGCGCTGCGACAGCGTGGCGTGGGTGATTTTGCGTATCTGCGAAAGGTCCGCAAGTATCGTGTGTTCCATGGTCCCCGGCTTCTCACTTGAAACCATTTCATCCGTGCCGATGAAATGCGTCTGTTATTCAAAATTGCCGCGGATTATAGCAGTCGCCCTCTTCCGCTCTTTCCCCCGAATGCAGCGCTACAGCCCGTTCAAGGCAGTTTGATACCCTGCCGGGACGCACTTCTTCACGGCTGCTCCCTGCGCCGCAAACTTGTCCAACCATGCTGCATCGCCGATTGACACGCCCCAATTCTATCGAATACATTTGATCACATGTCAAATAACTGACATAAAAAAGAGGTTGTTGCAAAAATCACGAGACGCAGACGGACCGGACCGATGTTCAACAACGGCTTCATGTTCCTGTCATTTCCGTCTCGTCCGCTTGCCGACGGCACTCAATAAGAAAACAGGTCGTTCCGGCAGTCCGCTGCCGCTACCGGCTTTTCATCGAGACACCCGGCTCGCGCCGGACCCTTAGGAGGTTTGCACCATGGAACAAGACAACAGCAAGATCCCGTCGCCCGGCCGTCGCACCATGCTAAAAGCCGGCGCCGCCGTCGCCGCCACCTCGGCAATGGGCTTCCCCGCCATCGTCAAGGCGCAGTCGGACAAAATCATCATCGGCCACCTGACCCCGCGCACCGGCTTCCTCGGCCCGCTGGGCGAATATGCCGTGATGAGCATCACGCTGGCCGTGGAAGAACAGAACAAGGCCGGCGGCCTGCTGGGACGCCAGCTCACCCTGATTTCCGAAGACTCGGTCAATCCGCCGACCGCCTCCTCCAAGGCGCAGCGCCTGCTGGAGCGCGACCCGCGGGAA
>NZ_AJHH01000599.1 GCF_000256565.1 Herbaspirillum lusitanum P6-12
GCCGCTGCCTTCGGCGGTGCGCTGCGGCGAGGTTTGCCACTGTGCGGTGGCGACGTCGTCGCTGGCGATGGTGAACAGCGGCAGCAGCGATTCTTCCGCGCGGCGTCCGGCGAAATGTTTGAGCAGGCCGGCGTAGGCCGGATGCGCCGCGACCTCGCCGGGACCGAATGCCTGTCCAACTTCGGCGTTCCACAGCAGTGCGGCGACGTCTTCCACGGACTGCGAGTTCGCCAGGGCGACGGCGTCGCGGCCACGATAGTAAAGCCGGCCGTCTTCGATCAATGTGATGGCGGACTCCAGCACCGGCAGGCCCCAGCTGAGCGTGGCCTTGGCGACTTCTTTCGGCTTGCGTCCGCGCGTGCGTTGAGTCGCCAGGCGCGTGACTTCTTCTTCCAGATAACGGCTTTCCCGTGTGGCGCCGTCCGACTGCGCGCTGAGCAGGCCGCGGCTGACGTAGGCGTACAGGGTCTGGCGCGAGACGCCGAGCGCGGCGCGGCGCGTGGAAAACGCGGCGCGGTTTCGACAGCCG
>NZ_AJHH01000600.1 GCF_000256565.1 Herbaspirillum lusitanum P6-12
GGAGCGGCGCGTGGAAAACGCGGCGCGGTTTCGACAGCCTGGTGCAGATGAGCAGCGGCATCGCCGAAGCCGGCATGCGCCGCCTCGGACGCGACAAGCCGACGCCGCTGCCGGTGCAGGCGCTGGACCACGCCACCGGTTACCTGATGGCGACGGCCGCGATCCGCGGATTGACGCAGCGTTTGAAGACCGGCAAGGGAAGCGAAGTGCTCACGTCGCTGGCGCGCATGGCGCAGTTGCTGGTGACGGGTTCGGGAAAGCAGGTCGATGCGGCGCTGGCGGCGGAAAGCGCCGGCGATCTGGCGCCGGCGATTGAGCAGACTTTCTGGGGCCCCGCGCAACGTCGTCCGCACGCTGCGGCGCAGGCTCGCGCCCATGTCGGCGAAGACCGCCATCCACAGCGAGCTTTCGCCTGCCAGCGCGAGCGCCAGGAATACCGCCTTGATGCCGAGCGCAATCGAGATGTTCTGCAACAGGACGCGATGCGTCTTTTTGCTCAGGCGGATGAAGTCGGGAATCTTGCGCAGGTCGTCGTCCATCAGCGCGACGTCGGCGGTTTCCAGTGCGGTGTCGGTGCCGGCCGCGCCCATGGCGAAACCGATCTGCGCGCGCGCCAGCGCCGGCGCATCCACGATCAGGCTCGCGCCCATGTCGGCGAAGACCGCCATCCACAGCGAGCTTTCGCCTGCCAGCGCGAGCGCCAGGAATACCGCCTTGATGCCGAGCGCAATCGAGATGTTCTGCAACAGGACGCGATGCGTCTTTTTGCTCAGGCGGATGAAGTCGGGAATCTTGCGCAGGTCGTCGTCCATCAGCGCGACGTCGGCGGTTTCCAGTGCGGTGTCGGTGCCGGCCGCGCCCATGGCGAAACCGATCTGCGCGCGCGGCGGCTTCGGCGGAGCTGAGATAGGTGGGCA
>NZ_AJHH01000601.1 GCF_000256565.1 Herbaspirillum lusitanum P6-12
GAGCGCGGCGGCGGCTTCGGCGGAGCTGAGATAGGTGGGCATGGGAAGGCAGGGATCCGTAACGATGTTATGTTGATTATATTAATCAATATTGACAATTAAAACGAGCGGAATATGCTGCACCCATGTCGCCAATTCTGTCCACCAATCTTCCGATGAGAGGTCACGATGTCTGTTGAATCACACCCAAGCACGCAGGTTTTCCTGCGCGAGATCTGGCAGGCCGCACGGGGCGAGTCGGCTTTCCTTGAACAAGTCCGCCTGAGCGGCGAGGGCAGTCTGCCGTCGGTATTCGCGGTGACCGATCTGGCGACGGGCGCCATCGCCGCCGCCGGCCTCGCGGTTG
>NZ_AJHH01000602.1 GCF_000256565.1 Herbaspirillum lusitanum P6-12
CAGGCCCTACGCGGCGTGGGGTGCGCACGATGGAGGAGTGGCGCGTTCATCCGCAGGGAGCCGCCGTCAACGCGGAACCCCTGCTGCACATCGCCGATGCGCCTGCGAGCGCGAAGCCGCGCTGGCCGGTGAATCCGCAACGTCCCTTGCAGGGCATCCGCGTGCTTGACCTGACACGCGTATTGGCGGGGCCGACCGCAACGCGCTTCATGGCCGGCTTCGGCGCCGACGTGCTGCGCCTCGATCCGCCGAGCTGGGATGAGCCGGGTGTGGTGCCCGACCTGGTGCCGGGCAAGCGCTGCGCGCGACTCGACCTGCGCACCTCGCAGGGACGGGAAATCTTCACCCAATTGCTGGCGCAGGCCGACGTACTGGTGCACGGCTATCGTTCCGACGCGCTGGCCGGCATGGGCTTCGACGCAGACTATCGCCGCCGCATCAATCCGGCGCTGGTGGATGTCAGCCTCGACGCCTACGGCTGGAGCGGCGCGTGGAAAACG
>NZ_AJHH01000603.1 GCF_000256565.1 Herbaspirillum lusitanum P6-12
CATATTTCGCGCGTCGTCAAGCTGCACGATGTCGCCGATGGCGCGGGCAGTGTGCGGGTTGTCGCCGGTGAGCATGGTGACGCTGACGCCGAGTTGCTTCAGCTGGGCGATGGCGTCGCGGCTGCTGTCGCGCACCGTGTCGGCGACCGCCAGCAACAATTGCACGCGGCCGTCGCGGCACAGGATGGTGGTCGTCTTGCCTTGCCTTTCCAATAGCTGCAGACGTGCTTCCAGCTGCGGGCTGCACATGCCCATTTCATGCACCAGGCGGTGATTGCCGAGATGGAATTCGCTGCCGGCGATGCGTCCCTTGACGCCGCGTCCGCTCAAGGCTTCGAAGTCGGCGACTTCGTCTGCACGGCGTTGTTGCTGGTTTTGCTGCTGTGTCCAGTGCGCCGCAATCGCCGCCGACACCGGATGGTCCGAGCGCAGCGCCAGGCTGGCGGCTTGCTGCAATAGCAGGGCCTGATCGCCGTCCGACAACAGTTGAACGTCGGTCACGACCGGTTTGCCGTGCGTGATGGTGCCGGTCTTGTCGAGGGCGAGCGCCTTGATCAGGCGTCCTTGTTCCAGGTACACGCCACCCTTGATCAGGATGCCGTGGCGGGCCGCCGCAGCGAGTCCGCTGACAATCGTCACCGGCGTGGAAATCACCAGCGCGCAAGGGCAGGCGATCACCAGCAGCACCAGCGCCTTGTACAGCCACGGATAGAACGCCGCACCCAGCAACAGCGGCGGCACGATGGCGATCAGCGCTGCCACCGCGACCACGGACGGGATGTAATAGCGCGCAAACTGGTCGACGAAACGCTGCGTCGGCGCACGCTGGCCTTGGGCCTGTTGCACGCTCCTGACGATGCGCGACAGTGTCGATTCGCTTTGCACTGCGGTGACGCGATAGTCGAAGGCGCTGTTGCCGTTGATGGTGCCGGCAAAGACCTGATCGTTGATCTGCTTGGCGACCGGCATGCTTTCGCCGGTGATCGGCGCCTGGTTGATCGCCGGCTGTCCTTGCGTGACCACGCCGTCGTCGCCCTAG
>NZ_AJHH01000604.1 GCF_000256565.1 Herbaspirillum lusitanum P6-12
GCGACGACTTCCGCCGCCAACGCCGCCACGCCGGCGATGCCGACCATCAGCCATTTGCGCGCGGGAATCGCATAGGATGCGCTGTGATCGTCATCGTCGCTCATGTATGCCTCGGCATCGAGCGTGTCGCTCTTGACCTTGGGCAGCATGTCGAGCGCGGTCAGCGTCTTGACGATGGGCGCGACCGACGGCAAGCGATGCTGCACGGTCAGCTCGCGCTGGATCAGGTTGAACTGCATGGCGGCGATGCCGTCCATGTTGCCCAGGCGTGCGCGGATCAGTTTTTCTTCGGTGGGGCAGTCCATCTTCTGGATGAAGAACACGGCCTCTTCGGCATCGGCGAGGCCGGCCGGTTTGGTATTGTCTGCGGCTGCTTCGGTGTGGTCGTGAGCGTGTTCATGTGCATGTCCGTGACTATGCTCATGGATCGTTTTCTTGCCATGGTTGTGGTCGTGATCGTGGTTACAGCAATTCGACATGCGTGCTCCTGACAAGCGGAAGATGGGGGCTTGCTGTATATTAAAAACCCTGAACCAGCTACAAGGTCAAGCCTTTTATAACCTTGCTTGCAGGTTGGTTGTTTGGAGAAAAGCATGGATGCACTGAAGATAGGCGAACTGGCGGCGCGCACCGATTGCCCGGTCGAAACCATCCGCTATTACGAGCGCGAAGCTCTGCTGCCCGCGCCCACGCGTTCACAGGGCAATTACCGCCTGTACGGCGACAGGCATGTTGAGCGACTGCAATTCATCCGCCATTGCCGTTCGCTCGACATGACGCTCGACGAGGTGCGCAGCCTGCTGCAATTCCGCGATGCGCCGGAAGAAAATTGTGGCGAGGTCAACGCCTTGCTCGACAAGCACATCGGCCACGTTGCCCAGCGCATCGCCGAGCTGAAAAAATTGCAGGCGCAACTGAAGAGCCTGCGCGCGCAATGCGATACGGCGCAGGCGACCCGCGATTGCGGCATCCTGCAAGGACTGGCCAACATGAGCGACGACAGCAAGCCGGTCAATCTCGGCAGCCACGGCAGCGGTTGTCATTGAGTATTACGGCGCAGGAACCAATATCGCGCGAAACTTTCGAACCTGTTCCTCCCGAGATAAATACAAGGAACAGTCATGAAAAAATCCTCTGCTTGCGCGTTAGCCTTGTCCGCACGCTTGACCGTCGCTGCCGTCGCTGCCGTCGCTGCCATCGCTGCAATTCCCGCATTCGCCCAATACACCGGCCCCTCGCACAAGCCGGCGATACAGACGGTCGCCAGCGCCGCCAAGTCGGCCGACGACACGCATGTGGTGCTGGTCGGCTTCATCATCGCCAAGCTGCGTGATGAGCACTACACGTTCCAGGACAACAGCGGCAAGATCGAGATCGAGATCGACGACAAGCATTTCCCGTCCACGCCGGTGAGTGAAACTACCCAGGTGCGCATCCACGGCAAGGTCGACAAGCATCTTGGCAAGGACGCGACGATCGACGTCAAGAAAGTTGAGCCGTTCTAAGAAGCTTTTCCCAGAATACGATCCAACGCCCAGGTGGTGCGCGCCGCAGTCCGTCCGGTCGACGGATGCGTGGAGTTTCCGCGCAGGTGCGCGTGCATGTTGCGCACGTGATGCAACTGGATGTTGTCGGGATTGGCAATGACAACTTCCTCGGCGCCGGCAGCAGTGGTCAGCTGCAGCGGCGTTTCTTCAAACACCGAGAAGGCAATCTTGCCGAGGCTGCCGGTGATCTCCGCCTTGTCGCAACGTTCGAAGCTGCCGAAGTTCCAGCTGCCGCTGCCGGTCACGCCGCCGGCATGCAACCACGCGCCGCCGACCGCATCGCAGGCTGAATACAATCCCTGCTGATTGACGCTGCATCCGGACGCCTCCGTCACCTCGCCCAGCAAGTGTGCAAACAGGTCGATGCCGTGGCTGGCAAGATCGTCGAAGTAGCCTCCCGTCGCAATCGCCGCATCGGTTCTCCAGTTGTAGGCGCGGCTCAGGTCGAGCGGCGAGGGTGTGCGGCTGAATTGCCAGCTGACGTGGCGCGGTGTCCCGATGCGACCGTCGTCGAGCCAGCGTTTGACCTGCGCGAAGCGCGGCAGCGAACGCCGGTAATAGGCCACGAACAAGGGCAGGCCACGGCTTTCAAAAGCCGTGTAGATGGCTTCGCATTCGGCGAATGTCGGCGCCATCGGTTTTTCGATGCAGCAGGGCTTGTTCGCTGCAGCCACTTTCAAGGCGTAGAGCAGGTGCGTGTCAGGCGGCGTCGCGATGTAGACGGCATCGACGTCCGGATCGGCGATCAGCGCGTCGGCATCGTCGTAGTATCGCGCAACTCCATGCCGGCGCGCATAGTCGGCAGCCTTGGCGGCGTCGCGGCGCATCACGGCATGCAGCGCGAAGCCGGGAGTTTGCTGATAGGCCGGACCGCTCTTGCGTTCGGTGACGGCGCCGCAGCCGATGATGCCCCAGCGAATGGTGTCGGGAAGCGTGCTTGTCATGGGCTTGGTCAGATGGTCAATGTGTCCCGGACGGAAGCTCGGCGCTCAGGGCATCGAGGATCGGACAATCGGGCCGGTTGTCGCCGTGGCAATCGTGGGCGAGTCGTTGCAAGGTTGATTTCATTGCCTGCAATTCTCGGATCTTGATATCGAGTTCGGCGATGTGATCGTTCGCCAGTTGCTTGACCTTGCGGCTCGGGCGCGACTGGTCCAGCCACAAGCCCATCAGGTCGCCGATCTGCTTCATCGAAAAACCCAGCACGCGGCCTTGCCGGATGAAACGCAGCAGGTGCACGTCGCGCTCGCCGTAGATGCGATAGCCGGCATCGGTGCGCGCCACCTTCGGCACCAGGCCGATGTCTTCGTAGTGGCGGATCATCTTGGCGGAGACGCCGGAAGCCTGTGCGGCTTCGCCGATGTTCATGCTTGTGCCTGTGTTCATGCTTGCTCCCGTTGAGATTGCTGTGGCTTCCAGCGCTTGAGCAGCAGCGCATTGCTTACCACGCTCACGCTCGAGATCGCCATCGCCGCGCCGGCGAATAAGGG
>NZ_AJHH01000605.1 GCF_000256565.1 Herbaspirillum lusitanum P6-12
GCGCCACGTGGCGCCACGTGCGCGGCGGCGCCGTGGTTGTCGCCGCTGAGCATGACGGTGCGCACGCCGAGTGCATGCAGGCTGGTCACGGCTGGCTGCGCGCCGGCCTTGAGCGTGTCGCCGAACGCCAGCAGGCCGAGCAGGACGACGTTGCTGCCGTCGGCTTCGGTTTGCGCCAGCCAGGAAATCGTGCGGCCTTGTTGCTCCAGTGTCTTGGCGATCCCGGCCAGTTCCGCGTGTCGATCGGGTGTCGCGCCGAGCTCCTGCATCCAGCGTGCGCTGCCGAGGTAGCTCAGGCGGTTGCCGATCAGCGCTTGCGTGCCGCGACCGGGAACCGCCTTGCTGTCGTCGGCTGCGGCCGGGGCAATGTGTTTCTGTGCTGCGGCGCTCATCACGGCATGCGCCAGCGGATGTTCGCTATTGCGTTGCAATGCAGCGGCGAGAGCGAGCAGCTTGCCGGTGTCGTTGTCGAGCGCATGCACTGCCGCCAGCACCGGCTTGCCTTCGGTCAGCGTGCCGGTCTTGTCGAAGGCGACCACGCCGATGCGATGGGCGACTTCCAGCGCTTCCGCATCCTTGATCAGGATGCCGTAGCGTGCGGCGACGCCGGTGCCGGCCATGATGGCGGTCGGCGTGGCGAGGCCGAGCGCGCACGGGCAGGCGATCACCAGCACGGCGACGGCATTGAGCAGCGCCTGTTCCCAGTCGCCGGCGATCAGGCCCCAGGCCAGCAGCGTCAGCGCGGCCAGCACCAGCACCACCGGCACGAACACCGCGCTGACCTGATCGACCAGGCGCTGGATCGGCGCCTTCGCGGCCTGGGCGTGCTCCACCATGCGGATGATGCGGGCCAGCACGGTTTCCGCGCCGATGGCGCTGGTTTCGATGAGCAGCAAGCCGTCGCCGTTGATGGCGCCGCCGGTGACGTGGTCGCCGCCGTGTTTTTCGATCGGCAGGCTTTCGCCGGTGAGCATGGATTCGTCCAGATGGCTGGCGCCTTCGCGCACCACGCCGTCGACCGCGACGCGTTCGCCGGGACGCACCACGATCAGATCGCCGAGCCGGATGGCGGACAAGGCGACTTCACTGTCGACGCCGTCGCGCCGGACCGTCGCCTTGTCCGGACGCAGCGCATCAAGTGCGCGGATGGCGTCGGCGGTCTGGCGCTTGGCGTGGGTTTCCAGCCATTTGCCGAGCAGCACCAGGGTGATCACGGCGGCGGAGGCTTCGAAATAAAAATGCGCCGCGCCGTGGCCGGCATGTCCATGATGTTCAGCTTGCCATTGATTGAACAACTGATACAGCGACAAACCGTAAGCGGCGCTGGTGCCGAGTGCGACCAGAAGATCCATGTTGCCGGTGTAGGCCTTCACGGCACGCCAGCCGGCGCGATAGAAGCGAGCGCCAAGCCAGAACTGCACCGGCGTCGCCAGCAGCAATTGCCAGATGCCGGGCAATTGCCATTCGATGCCGAACGGCATCAGCAGCATGGGCAGGATCAGCGGCGCGGTGAAAAGGGCGCCGACTGCGACCGGCCACCAGGGCGGCGCAATGGCGGATTTTCGGGCCGCCGCCTGCGCTGCGGCGGGCACGCTGGCGGCGTAACCGGCACGGTCGATGGCGGCGATGAGGGTGTCGACAGTGACATCGCTGGTGGTGGTCAGCGTGGCTTTTTCAGTGGCGAGATTGACCGAGACGGTGCTGACACCGCTGACTTTATGGAGCGCCTTTTCAACGCGGCCAACGCAGGAGGCGCAGGTCATGCCTTCGACGTCGAGCGTCAGTTCCTGCAGTTTGGGAGAGAGTGTGGCGGAGTTCATGTCGGGCTCGTCAAGGGATTGATCACGGGGTCAGCATGATCCTTCCCATCATGGTAAGGTCAAGGCCTATTTTGACACGATTCACGAAATGCTGCGCTTGACCTTCACCTTGTGGGAAGGTTTAAGCTGACATTTTTCCATCACGAAAGGAGTAACGCCATGCTGACATTCAACGTTCAGGACATGACCTGCAACCATTGTGCGAGCGCCATCACGCGCGCCGTCAAGGAAGTGGACGCCAACGCCAAGGTCGACGTCCAGGTCGCCGAAAAGCGTGTCAACATCGACAGCAGCCTCGCCGCGGGCGAGTTTGAAGAAGCGATCAAGGAGGCCGGCTACACACCCGTTGCAGCCTGAATCCGCTCGGGCTATTTACTGAGCAGGCGCATCGCCCGTTCCAGGCCGTCGATGGTCAGCGGAAACATGCGCTGGCTCATCAATTGCTGGATGATGGAGATCGATTGCCGGTATTGCCACAGGCCTTCCGGCTCCGGATTGAGCCAGGCGAAGTTGGCGAAGGTGCTGGTGAAGCGCTGCAACCAGACGGCGCCGGCTTCCGGGTTGTTGTATTCCACCGAGCCGCCCGGCTGGACGATTTCATAAGGGCTCATGGTGGCGTCGCCGACGAAGATCAGCTTGGTGTCCGGCGAATATTTGTGCAGCAGGTCCCAGGTCGGGAAGCGCTCGGCGTGGCGCCGGCGGTTGTTCTTCCATACGTAGTCGTAGACGCAGTTGTGGAAGTAGAAGAATTCCATGTTCTTGAATTCCGTCTTCGCCGCGGAAAACAATTCTTCGGTGCGCGCGATGTGGTCGTCCATCGAACCGCCGACGTCGAACAGCATCATCACCTTGATGTTGTTGCGGCGCTCCGGTTGCATCTTGATGTCGAGATAGCCGGCATTGTTGGCGGTGGCGCGGATGGTGTCGTCGAGCGCCAGTTCTTCCTCGGCGCCGTCGCGTGCGAACTTGCGCAGGCGGCGCAGCGCCACCTTGATGTTGCGCGTGCCGAGTTCACGCTCGCTGTCGTAATCCTTGTAGGTCCGTTCGTCCCATACCTTGACCGCGCTGCGGTTCTTGCTCTCGCCGCCGATGCGGATGCCTTCCGGGTTGTAGCCGCTGTTGCCGAAGGGCGAACTGCCGCCGGTGCCTATCCACTTGTTGCCGCCTTCGTGGCGCTCGTGCTGTTCCTTGAGCAGTTCCTTGAGGCGATCCATCAATTTGTCGTAGCCGAATTTTTCCAGCGCGGCTTTCTGCTCCGGCGTGAGCTCGCGCTGCATGCGCTTCATCAGCCAGTCGAGCGGGATCTCGGGATTCTTTTCGAAGATGGTTTCGATGCCCTTGAAGTAGCTGCCGAAGGCCTTGTCGAACTTGTCGTAGTTGGCCTCGTCCTTGACCAGCGTGATGCGCGAGAGATAGTAGAAATCGTCGATGTCCGGCGAGATGACGTTCTTCTGCATCGCCTCGAGCAGGACCAGGAACTCCTTGATGGAGACCGGGATGCGGGCGTCCTTGAGCGTGAAAAAGAAATCGATCAGCATGGCGGTGTGGTCTGGTGATGCGTCAATGTCCGAGCTTGAATTGCAGATGGCGCTTGACCGTCGGCCATTCGGATTCGATGATGGAATAGACCACGGTGTCGCGCAGCGAGCCGTCCGGCATGCGCTGGTGGTTGCGCAGGATGCCGTCCTGTTTGGCGCCCAGGCGCAGGATCGCCGCGCGCGATTGCTGGTTCATCCAATGCGTACGGAATTCGACGGCGATGCAGTGCAGCGTCTCGAAGGCATGCGTGAGCATCATCAGCTTGCACTCGGTGTTGATGCCGGTGCGCTGGGCGCTGGCGGCGGTCCAGGTCGAGCCGATTTCGACGCGGCGATGGACGGCGTCGGCGTTCATGTAGGTGGTCATGCCGCACAGCCCTCCCGTGTCATGGCGGCGCATGACGAAGGGCAGCATCGAGCCTTGTTCCTGCAGGCGCAGCCGGCGTTCGATTTCGGCGCGCATGTTTTCCGGTTTGGGAATCGATGTGTACCAGAGCTTCCACAGCTTGCCGTCGGAGGCCGCCGCGATCAGCGCATCGTGGTGGTCGAGCGACAGCGGCTCGAGCGTGGCGTAGTGGCCTTTGAGCGTGATCGGGTGCAGGAATTGCATGGCGGACTCCTTTCGTGGGCAGATGAAAATTATCGGTTGTTGCGCGCCATGAACACCAGGCGCTCGAACAGATGCACGTCCTGTTCGTTCTTGAGCAGCGCGCCGTGCAATGGCGGAATCGCTGCCTTGCCGTCCTTGCTGTGCAGCGTCTCGGCCGGAATGTCTTCGGCCAGCAGCAGCTTGAGCCAGTCGATCAACTCCGAGGTCGACGGTTTCTTCTTCAGGCCGGGGATGTCGCGTACTTCATAAAAGGTCTGCAACGCTTGCGCCAGCAGGTCGCGCTTGAGGTGCGGAAAGTGCACGTCGACGATCTGCTGCATGGTGTCCTTGTCGGGGAACTTGATGTAGTGGAAGAAGCAGCGGCGCAAAAAGGCGTCCGGCAATTCCTTCTCGTTGTTCGACGTGATGATCACCAGCGGGCGATGCTTGGCGCGCACCATTTCGCGGGTTTCATACACATAAAACTCCATGCGGTCGATCTCGCGCAGCAAGTCGTTGGGGAACTCGATGTCGGCCTTGTCGATTTCATCGATCAGCAGTACTTGCGGCTCGTCGGCGGTGAAGGCCTGCCACAGCACGCCCTTGACGATGTAGTTGTGGATGTCCTTGACGCGTTCATCGCCGAGCTGCGAGTCGCGCAGCCGCGAGACCGCGTCGTACTCATACAGGCCTTGCTGCGCCTTGGTGGTGGATTTGATGTGCCATTGCAGCAATGGCCGGTTCAGCGCTGCCGCGACTTCTTCGGCCAGCATTGTCTTGCCGGTGCCGGGTTCGCCCTTGATCAGCAGCGGGCGTTGCAGCGTCAGCGCGGCATTCACCGCGAGTTTCAGGTCGTCGGTGGCGACGTAACTGGAGGAACCTTCGAAGCGTGTTTCTTGTCGCATGGCGGGGGTGTCATCAGGACGAAAATAAATCCGAGTATAAGGTAAAAAGATTGAGGCTTCCCGCGCGCCGACCGGTGCAAACGGTTCGCCGTTGCTTGAAAGCCGGCTTTTCGTCCCCAAATAGCGTGGTCAGGGGAATTTGCTGCGGCGTTGCCGCTGCGGCATGTCTTTTTCCCCATAAAAACAGAGTGAGGCATGAAGTTTCTTTTTCTTAAGATGCACGTGATCTGGCGGCGTTTCCGCCACGGTTTGCAAGCGCGTTACGAACACCACGGCGAACACGGGCCGCAGCTGGAAGTGCTGATGCGCCGGGCCGATCCCGACGCCGCCTGGCACGACCGCGCCAACTGGATGATCGACGTCGCCGAATGGGTGCGCCATCAACCCAAGGTTTCCCTGCTCGACGCCGAAGGCTGGCGCCGGGTCAAGCATCAGCGCGTGCGCGCGATGCTGGACTGGCTCGATGCGCATCGCGACATCCGCCGCCACGTGCAGGGCTGCCTGCAAAAGACGCTGCGCGAAGCAAGCGGGCCGGAACTGTTTTCGGTCACCGGCTTGCCGCATGAACCGGCGTTTTTCACCGAACTGACCGAACGCGCCTTCAAGATGGTGTTGCCGCGGCATTTGTCGCCGAGTGAGTTGCCGACCTTGTTCGCGGCCATGTTTCCCGACCCGGACGACGCCGAATGGCTGCTCGAACTGGATCAGGAGCTGCAGGAGCGGCTGTGGAAACTGGCAGCCGACGACGGCATCTCGCATACCTACTGGCAGCAGATCGAAGAGGCGCTGACCTATCTCACCACGGTGGTGGTGGCCGACGGCATCAGTCCGGCGTTCCGCCAGCGGCTGGATCCCAAGATTCCGTTGCAGGCCACGCCCTTCATGGCCTTGCGGCGCGAGATGGAAGCATACCTGCGCGCCAGCCCGCACGACGAGGGCGCCTTGCGCAGCGCGCGCATGCTGATCGCGGTGTGCCAGGCGCAGACCGATCGTATCTATGCGCATCTGGACGAATACGGCGTCTCGGTCAGCCTGGTCTATCGCATCGAACGCATGCGCGCCCAGTTGACGCGCATGGGGCGTTTGATCGACGTGCGTTCGGCTACCTGGCGGGAACCCGAAACCGGACGCGGAGCCGGTCGCGTGCAATTGCTGCTGGCTGACCTGATCGCCGCGCATCACAGCCGCTCGTCGGTGCGCAGCCTGGTGCGGCGCAGTTTTGCGCTGCTGGCGCGCAAGATGGTGGAGCGCAACGCCGACCACCGCGAGCAGGCCATTGCCCGCGATGCGGCGGGTTACCGCCGTGTGATGCGCGCCGGCCTGCTGGGCGGGGCGGTCATCGCCGCTACCGCGCTGCTCAAGCAAAGCCTCTCTACGCTGGGCGTGGTCCATTTCGTTGACGGGGCGCTAGCCTCCTTGAACTATGCCGCCAGTTTCCTCCTCATCGCCGCGCTCGGCGGCGTGCTGGCCACCCGTCAGCCTGCCGTGACCGCACCCGCGCTGGCCTCGCGCATGGGCGACCTGGATGCCGAGGGCATGCGCGATTTGATCGCCGAGTCGGGACGATTGCTGCGTTCGCAATCGGCGGGCATCTTTGGCAATTTGCTGGCGGTCGTGCCGGTGACGGCGGCGCTGTGTGCGCTGGGCTGGTTTGCGCTGGACCGCCGGCCCATGTCGCTGGAGGCCGCGCGCCAAAGCGTGGCCTCGCTGTCGCTGGTCGGCCCCGCGCCTTTGTACGCAGCCTTGACCGGTATCCTGCTGTGGCTGTCGAGCCTGGCGGCGGGATTTGCCGACAACTGGTTCGCCTTGCGTCGCCTGCGCGAAGCACTGGCGCACCAGCGCCGGCTGGTGCATGCGCTCGGCGCGTCTTGCTCGGCATGGCGCCGGTAGTGGCGGAGTTCTTCGGACTGCCGCTGGACGTGCGTCACGTCACGCTGGCGACCGGCACGCTGGTGGCCGCCGGGGCCAGCCTGGGCTGGGATATCGTGACGACGCCGGCATTCTGGCTGGCGGTCAGCGGCATCGTACTGATCGGCGCGCTCAACGTCGGCATCGCGTTCTTGTGTGCGATGGCGCTGGCTTTGCGGGCGCGGGAAATCCCGGCGCGCATCCGGCGCGTGGTTTTTCGTGCTGTGCTGCGACGTTTTGCGGCCTCGCCGTGGACGTTTTTATTCCCTGAAAAGGCCGCCAGTACGGCTGTAAAGCCTGTTCCGAGCGAGTCGAAAGTCGAAGAAGAAGGCTGAAGCACCGCAATAAGATGAGGATGCGGAGGAGGGATGTTGTAATTTGGAGCGCTGCGACAGATTGACTCACGGCGCTGTTGGGGTAAAATCAACCGGTTTTTTGGCATCGCAGGGGACGGGCGAGAATGCTCAGGTAATCCAATAAGCCAAATTGGTTGAGCCAATAATGTATAGCCAAACCTGTGGGACCAGCTTCGAAAAGTCATGTGTTTCGCTTTAGTTTGATTTTTATTTACCCCTGCCAATATGAAAAAACTCTTCGTACTGCTCGCTCTCGCGGGTATTGCCAGCGCGGCCTCGGCCGTCGATCTTGCAGGTAACACCGGCAAGGTCAATGTGTCGATGTGCATCGGCTGTCACGGGATTCCAGGCTACAAGGCAACTTTCCCCGAGGTCTACCAGGTCCCCATGCTGGGCGGCCAGTCTGAAAAATATATCGAGAACGCGCTGAAGGCCTATCAAAAAGGCGAGCGTAAGCATCCGTCCATGCAGGGCATCGCCGGCAGCCTGTCCGACAAGGACATCGCTGAACTGGCTGCTTACTACTCACAGCAAAAATAAGGGAAGCACGAGATGAACAAGATCCTGACCTTGGCAGCATTCGCCGCTGCCTCCGTTGTTTCCCTGCAAGCCGCTGCGGCGGGCAACGCCGAATCGGGCAAGCTGCTGGTTGAAAAGTACAACTGCGCTTCCTGCCACGGCAAAGACTTCAATTCCCCGATCGATCCTTCGTATCCGAAGCTGGCAGGCCAGCATCAGGACTACCTGCAGCATGCGCTGGTGTCGTATCGCCGCGGCAACGACGGCATGAACGGCCGCACCAACGCCATCATGTCAGCCCAGGCCAAGCCGCTCAGTGATCGCGATATCAACGATATCGCCGCTTATCTGCATAGCTTGCCGGGTAGCCTGGTGGTGCGTAAGTAGGCGCACCACCCAAGCACTGAAGCCACGCCGGCAGTTGTCTGCGGCGTGGCTTTTTTGCATGCGCGCCAGATTTATCCTTGCGCCCTGCGCTTGATATTCTCGATATAGGCCGCCCCATCCGGCGGCAGGCCGCTGCGCTGGGAATTCCAGATCATCTCGCCCAGGCATTCCATGATTTCGTGATGCGCTTCGTGCGCCGAACCCTTGCGCTGCGCCAGCGCTTCGAAAGCCTTGCGGATGCCGGGCGGCTGGTCGATGGAAATCTGCTCGCTGATCGACAGATGCATCGACAAATGCAGGAAGGGGTTGTGTCCTTGTTCGACCGAGTAATCGGCGGCCAGCGCCTGTTCGACGTCTTTCAGCGCATCATCGTATTCGGGATGCTCGACGATCCAGTCGCGGGCGATGGCTTCGAGCGGAGTCAGAATTTCGTTGGCGCGATACTTGCGGAATGCTTCGCAAAAGAAGCGGCGGACATCATGCTGGGACGGGTTGAACATTGCGGCGGCTGGCGAAACGCGTAAAAGCCGTATTGTACGCCGTGTCGGCCAACTCGTCCGGGCACCCTCCGTCTCTCTCGGACACGCGTAACCAGTCATGCGCGTGAAATTGTCCTGCGGTAATATGTCCCTACAAGACGAGCAAAAACATCGTCACATCTCGCCAAATGAGGGGACACCATTCATGAAACTCAGGCTCTGCAGGGTGCTGCTCGCGTTCCTGTTGCCGGCGCTATTGTCGTCGTCGCTGCTGTTGTGCTTGTTGTTCTCCCAGTCCTCGCACGCCTCGATTACCAGGTCCAGCGCCAGGACCGCTGCCCAAATCGGCACGAATGCCAGCCCGGAAGACGACGGCAGCCGGACCGTGCTGATCGGTTATGCGGGCCCGTTGAGCGGTACTTCCGCCGCAGTCGGTAAAAGCATGGCCAACGCCGCGCAACTCGCGGTGGACGAAGCCAACAAGCGCGGCCTGCAGATCCAGGGCCGGCCGGTCCAGTTGAAATTGCTGATCCAGGATGACCGCACCAATCCGCGCACCGCCGAATTGATCGCTCGTTATCTGGTGCGCAGCGGCGTAGTGGGTGTCATCGGTCACTGGAACAGCGGTGCCAGTCTCGCCGCCGCGCCGATTTACAATGCCGGCGGCGTGATCCAGATATCGCCGGCCAGCATGAGCAACCTGTTCACGCAACAGGGCAATCGCGCCGCCTTCCGAACCATCGGCAACAACGACAGCGCGGGCAGCTACACCGCCGATTACGCGGTCAAGACGCTGCAGGCCAGGCGCTTCCTGGTGGTGGACGACGGCACGCCGTTCGGACGCGGCTTCGTCGAACAATTCAGCCGCTCGGCCAAGGAGCTCGGCGCGCAGATCGTCGGCTCCCACAGTGTCAGCGACAAGACCTCGGATTTCAATGCAGTGCTGATCGACGCCCTAAGATTGCGTCCCGACGCGGTGATGTTCGGCGGCCTCGAGCTGCAGGCGTCGACACTGGCGCGCAGCCTGAAGCGACGCAGTCCAGGGATTCGCTTCATTGGCTCCAGCGGCACGGTGGGTTTGCCGTTCCTGCGTGCAGCGGGCGCCGACGGCAACGGCAGCGTCGTGCTGGAACCTGGGCTGCCGATGGACAAGATGCCGGGCTGGAAGAATTTTGAAAAGAACTACATGCAGAAATTCGACAGCAATATCGAGCTGTTCGCGCCGTTCGCCTACGACGCCACCCAAGTGTTGATCGCGGCGATGCGGCAGGCCAATTCGATGGAGCCGAAAAAGATCGCCGAGGCGCTGCACGCAATCCACTTCAGCGGCATGACGGGTCCGGTCTCGTTCAATCAGCAAGGCGATCTCAACAATCCCACGTTCACCATCTACGAGGTGGAGAATCAGAGCTGGGTGGTAAAGAAGGTCATCAGCGGCAGCGCGAACTGAGCGCTGACTTGAGCGCTGGCTGAGTGCCGCCTCAGCGGCTACACGCCTTTTTCAGGCAGCGGCGTCTTCTTCTTGAACTCGCACAGGTCGGCGATGAGGCAGTTCCAGCATTGCGGCTTGCGCGCAATGCAGGTGTAGCGGCCGTGCAGGATCAACCAGTGATGGGCGTCCTGCAGGAATTCCGGCGCGACGAATTTCATCAGCTTGCGTTCGACTTCGTCGACATCCTTGCCCGGCGCAATGCCGGTACGGTTGGAGACGCGGAAGATGTGCGTGTCGACGGCAATGGTCGGATGACCGAAGGCCGTGTTCATCACCACGTTGGCAGTCTTGCGACCCACGCCCGGCAGCGCTTCGAGCTCTTCACGCGTCTCCGGCACCTCGCCACCGTGCTGCTCCAGCAGGATGCGGCAGGTCTCGATCACGTTCTTGGCCTTGGTGCGGAACAGGCCGATGGTCTGGATGTAGGGGATCAGCTCGTCCACGCCCAGTTTGTAGATGGCGGCCGGCGTGTTGGCGACCGGGTACAGCTTGCGCGTGGCCTTGTTGACCGAGACGTCGGTAGCCTGCGCCGACAGCAGCACGGCGATCAGCAGCTCGAATGGCGTGGTGTATTCCAGCTCGGTGGTCGGAGTTGGATTGGCTTGCCGCAGGCGGCTGAATATTTCTCGGCGCTTTTCGCTGTTCATGGCTGGCGGGTGTGCTTGGCTGGTGGTTGATCGTTGACGGCGGCTTGTTCTTTTTTCAGGCGTGCGCGCTCAATGGCGGCCTGAATGATGGCTTTCTTGCGGTCCTGCTCGGCTTTCTCGGCCGGCGTCAATGCGTCGGCTGCCTCCACCTCTTTCAATTTGGCGGCGGCTTTGGCGGCCAGGCGGTCATCGTTTTCCCGTTTTTCACGGCGCAGGCGGAAGCTGCGGAAATCGTGCCGCGCACGGGCGGCGTCGGCCTGTTCCTGCGACCACGCCTGCCAGCCGGTCAGACCCGGCGTGACTTCGACCATGGCGATGCAGTCGACCGGGCAGGGCGCCACGCACAGATCGCAGCCGGTGCACAAATCGGGCTGCACGGTGTGCATCTGTTTGGCGGCACCGACGATGGCGTCGACCGGGCAGGCCTGGATGCACAGCGTGCAGCCGATGCAGGCGGCTTCGTCGATGACGGCGCGCGTGCGCGGACGTTCCAGGCCGTTGGCGGGGTTGAGCGGCAGCAGCGGTCTGGCCAGCAGTTGCGCCAGGCGCGCCACGCCTTCGGCGCCGCCCGGCGGGCATTGGTTATAACCTGCGCTGCCATCGGCGATCGCTTCCGCATAGGGCCGGCAGGCGGGATAGCCGCACTTGCCGCACTGGGTTTGCGGCAGCAGGTTTTCGATCTGGTCGGCAAGGGTAAGGACTGCGGAGGAAGACACGTTGTATGGCTGGGAAAAAATGGCTGGGCGGGCGTGAAGCCGTATTATCCCGGAAACCGGCGCTGCGGGGGGACTAAGGAGTGCGGGCAATAAAAAAGCCTTTGCCTGGTTACAGGCAAAGGCTTGCGGGAAGTGCCCGCTCAGGAATTCGCTTTGATGAATTCACCGATTTTCGGACAGATGACTTCGCGCCAGCGACGGCCCGAGAAAATGCCGTAGTGGCCGCACTTGGGCGCGGTGAAGTGCTGCTTGCGCGACTTAGGTATCGACGAGCACAGGTCTTGCGCCGCCTGGGTCTGGCCGGAGCCGGAGATGTCGTCCAGTTCGCCTTCGATGGTAAACAGCGCCACCGACTTGATGTCCTGCGGGCGCACCAGCTTGCCGTCAATCTTCCACGTGCCCTGCGGCAGGTCGAAGTCCTGGAACACGATCTTGATGGTTTCCAGGTAGAACTCGGCCGGCATGTCCAGCACGGCGTTGTATTCGTCGTAGAACTTGCGATGGCTTTCGGCCGACTCGTCGTCGCCGTCGCGCAGATGCATGTAAAAGTCCCAGTGGCTTTCGGCGTGGCGGCGCGGGTTCATGGCGACGAAACCGGCGTGCTGCAGGAAGCCCGGGTAGACCTTGCGGCCGAAGCCGGGGAAGTTGGCCGGCACGCTGTAGATCACGGTGTTTTCAAACCAGCTGAACGGCTTTTCGGTGGCCAGGTCGTTGACCGCGGTCGGCGATTTGCGCGCGTCGATCGGGCCGCCCATCATGGTCATGCTCTTGGGCAGCTTGGGATCGTTGGCGCTGGCCATCAGGGCAATTGCGGCCAGCACCGGTACAGTCGGCTGGCACACGGAGATCACGTGGACATCCGGGCCGAGGGTGCGGATGAAGTCCTGGATGTAATAAACGTAGTCGTGCAGGTGGAACGCGCCCTCGTCGAGCGGCACCATGCGTGCATCGGTCCAGTCGGTGATGAACACGTCGTGGTTCGGCAGCAGGCCGCGCACGGTGTCGCGCAGCAGCGTGGAATGGTGACCGGAAAGCGGTGCAACCAGTAGCACGGTGGGCTGCTTGAGCGCGGCGAGCTGCTTGCTGTCGAGGTCCTTGCGGAAATGGATCAGGCGACAGAAGGGCTTGGTTTCGGCGATTTTTTCGATGATATCGACGGTCTTGCCGTTGATTTCGGTCGATTCGATCTGGAATTCGGGTTTTTCGTAGTCTTTGCCGAGGCGGTACAGCAGTTCGTAGCCGGCGGCGATACGTTGTGCGAATGGCGTGTGGGCCAGCGGGGAAACAGGGTCGGAAAACAGTTTTGCCGAGGTCTCCGCCCATTGCATCAAGGGGGTGAGAAAGGCGCGGTTTAATTCGTGAATTTGATAAAGCATAGCTGACCTTTATACAAGCACCGGCTGGCTTTCCCTCCCGGACGACACGCCGGGCCAGGTGCGCAGCAAGCATGTGCCACAAACGTTTGGCGATGATCGTTGGCTGACAGAATTGTTTCGTTTTCATTCTGTCGATACTATCCTTGTTGCGACGCAATAGCATAGCACGCTTTGGCTGCGGTCCTGCTTGCTGGTAATACCACTCTCAAGCCCGCCAAAAAAAAGCCCCTGACCGGATGGCAGGGGCTTTTCTTGGATATGCGGAAACCGGTTTTGATCGGGATTTAATCGAAAACCGGAGTTTCCACGCCGAGGATCTTGTGCAGTTTCGGCGATGTCGTCGTGTACTGCATGTGGATCTTCTTTTCCGGGAAGATATAAGGCGCTGCGCCGAAAGCAGCCAGCGCGGCTTCGTGGAAGCCCGACAGGATCAGCTTCTTCTTGCCCGGATAGGTGTTGATGTCGCCGACCGCAAAGATGCCCGGCACATTGGTTTCGAACTTTTCGGTGTCGACCACTTTCAACTGCTTGCGCTCGATGTCCAGGCCCCATTCGGCAATCGGCCCCAGTTTTGGCGACAAACCGAAGAACACCAGCAGCATGTCCAGCGGCAGGCGGCGGGTGACGCCGTCGGCGCCGGTGACCTTTATTTCGGACAGCTTGCCGTCCTTGGCTTCAAAGCCCGTGGCCTGGCCGACGATGAGTTGCATTTCGTACTGTTCGCACAATTCCTTCATCTTGGCCACCGATGCCGGGGCCGCGCGGAATTCCTCGCGACGGTGCAGCAGCACCACCGATTCGGCCTTGCCGACGAAGTTCAGCGCCCAGTCCAGCGCGGAGTCGCCGCCGCCGCAGATGACGATGTTCTTGCCTTCAAACTGGGCCGGATCCTTGACGCGATAGAACAATTGCGAACCGTCGAAGGCTTCGATGCCGTCGACCTTCAGCGTGCGCGGCTGGAACGAGCCGACGCCGGCGGCGATGAAGATGGTCTTGGTGATGAACTTGGTGCCAGCCGAGGTTTCCAGGTCGAAGCGGCCGTCTTCGCGCTTTTGCACGACGGTGACTTCCTGGCCCAGATGGAAGGTCGGATCGAACGGTTCGATCTGCTTCAGCAGGTTGTCGGTCAACTCCTGGCCGGTGCATACAGGCACGGCGGGGATGTCGTAAATCGGCTTGTCCGGATACAGTTCGACGCATTGGCCGCCGACGTTGGCGAGCGAGTCGATGACGTGCGCCTTGATTTCCAGCAGGCCGAGTTCGAATACCTGGAACAGGCCGACCGGCCCGGCGCCGACGATGACGGCATCGGTTTCGATCGGCGTTGTCTTGCCGGCGTCAGCCGCGGCAATCTTGAAGTTATCCATAAAAATCCAATTTCCGTTTCAGTTGAGGGTGTTTCCAGACTCAATTGGCTATCGGCCAAGGCAGGTTTGCATGGCGGCTTGCGCATGCATTCCCGATCTTGGCTGTATGGCTAGAAGTGAAGGCTGTCTGTTGAAGAGCGTGCCGGCCGGTTGCCGGCGCCGCTCCGTTGCGGCGCTGTGCTGCGGTAAGGCTCAGCGCTGCAGGAACTCCAGTTTGTTCTTGACGTCTTTCCATTCCTCGGCTTCGGCCAGCGGCGCCTTGGTTTTGGTGATCGAAGGCCAGAAACGCGCCAGTTGTTCATTGAGCTTGATGAATTCCTGCTGATCGGCCGGGACGTCTTCTTCCGCATAGATCGCATTGACCGGACACTCGGCCACGCAAACGGCGCAATCGATGCACTCGTCAGGATCGATGGCGAGGAAATTCGGGCCTTCGCGGAAGCAATCAACCGGGCATACATCGACGCAGTCCGTATAACGGCAGCGGATGCAGGAGTCGGTCACAACGTGGGTCATAACAGTCCTATCTGTAAAATTTCTTTAAAACCTGGGCAAACTCAGCCGGAATTAGTGGCAATATGGCGCGGTTCAATCGAGGCACATGCAGCTAAGATTGCGATTGCCGCCGGAATTGCTGGTTGTTCCCCGATGTTCCCTGATTGCTGCGCACTTGCAGGCAGATTTCAAGCAAATCCGCCGCTCGCGCGACAATTCCTATACAACCGGCTGGAAAGCCTTGTATTTTAAGGCAATTCAACTTTTCTCACAAATGAGGCTTATACAAATTACGTATAAGTAAATATGAAATATTCATTCGTCAAAGGACAAGATCAAAAGTGAATGGCGAACAAGCAAAGACGGGTTTCATGAAGCATGCGCTGACCGGGCTGGCAGCGGCCTTGGCGCTGGGGCTGGCGATGACGGTCGCCGCGCAGGCAGAGAACATCCGCATCGGCGAAATCAACAGCTACACCGGCGTGGCGCAGTCAAGTCAGGCCTACCGTAACGGCGCCGATCTGGCCGTGGCCGAAATCAACGCCGGCGGCGGCCTGCTGGGACGCAACCTGGAATTGATTTCGCGCGACGACAGCGGCAGTCCCGATGAAGCCGTGCGGCATGCCGAGGCGTTGATCAAGACCGATCGCGTCGACGTGCTGACCGGTTCGATGTTGTCGAACGTGGCGCTGGCAGTGGCCAAAACCGCCGCTTCCGAAAAGAAGCTGTTCGTGGTCGGCGACGCCCTGTCGGACGCCATCACGCTCGACAAGGGTAACCGCTACACCTTCCGCCTGCGGCCTTCCACCTACACCCAGGCCGCCATGCTGGCGGAAGCCGCCGCCAAGCTGCCGGGTCGGCGCTGGGCCATCGTCGCGCCCAATTACGAATACGGACAAAGCGCCGTCGCCAACTTCAAACTGCTGCTGAAAGAGCGCCGTCCGGACATCGAGTTCGTCGCCGAACAATGGCCGGCGCTGGGCAAGATGCGCGCCGAGGTGGTCGTCAAGGCTTTGCGCCAGGCGCGTCCCGATGCGATCTTCAACGCCGCCTTCGGCAGCGACCTGCAGCAATTCGCGGAAGAGGGCAGCCGCCAGGGCCTGTTCGCCGCCACCACCGTGTTCTCGATGTCGGCCGGTCCGACGCTGGGCGATGTGCTGGCGCAGTATGAAGGCACCAAGAACTGGGTGGTGCTGGGCTATCCGTCGGAGCAACTCGCTACGCCCGAACATCAGCGCTTCCGCGAGGCCTATCTGAAGCGCTTCAATGATCGTCCGCTGCTGCAAGCGGTGTTCGGCTACAGCACCGTGATGTCGATCGCCGCCGGGATCAAGAAGGCCGGCTCGGTCGATTCTGAAAAACTGGTGACGGCCATGCGCGGTTTGGGAGTGGAGACGCCGGTCGGGCCGATCACCTTCCGTGCTCACGATCAGCAATCGAGCATGGGCGCGTTCGTGGCGACGCTGGTATGCAAGGACGGCCGCAGCAACATGACCGAATGGCATTACCTCGACGGCGCGCGCTACATGCCGGACGACAATTACATCAAGGGACGCCGGCCGGCATCGGCCTTTCAGCCGACGATGACGGCATCGGTTTCGATCGGCGTTGTCTTGCCGGCGTCAGCCGCGGCAATCTTGAAGTTATCCATAAAAATCCAATTTCCGTTTCAGTTGAGGGTGTTTCCAGACTCAATTGGCTATCGGCCAAGGCAGGTTTGCATGGCGGCTTGCGCATGCATTCCCGATCTTGGCTGTATGGCTAGAAGTGAAGGCTGTCTGTTGAAGAGCGTGCCGGCCGGTTGCCGGCGCCGCTCCGTTGCGGCGCTGTGCTGCGGTAAGGCTCAGCGCTGCAGGAACTCCAGTTTGTTCTTGACGTCTTTCCATTCCTCGGCTTCGGCCAGCGGCGCCTTGGTTTTGGTGATCGAAGGCCAGAAACGCGCCAGTTGTTCATTGAGCTTGATGAATTCCTGCTGATCGGCCGGGACGTCTTCTTCCGCATAGATCGCATTGACCGGACACTCGGCCACGCAAACGGCGCAATCGATGCACTCGTCAGGATCGATGGCGAGGAAATTCGGGCCTTCGCGGAAGCAATCAACCGGGCATACATCGACGCAGTCCGTATAACGGCAGCGGATGCAGGAGTCGGTCACAACGTGGGTCATAACAGTCCTATCTGTAAAATTTCTTTAAAACCTGGGCAAACTCAGCCGGAATTAGTGGCAATATGGCGCGGTTCAATCGAGGCACATGCAGCTAAGATTGCGATTGCCGCCGGAATTGCTGGTTGTTCCCCGATGTTCCCTGATTGCTGCGCACTTGCAGGCAGATTTCAAGCAAATCCGCCGCTCGCGCGACAATTCCTATACAACCGGCTGGAAAGCCTTGTATTTTAAGGCAATTCAACTTTTCTCACAAATGAGGCTTATACAAATTACGTATAAGTAAATATGAAATATTCATTCGTCAAAGGACAAGATCAAAAGTGAATGGCGAACAAGCAAAGACGGGTTTCATGAAGCATGCGCTGACCGGGCTGGCAGCGGCCTTGGCGCTGGGGCTGGCGATGACGGTCGCCGCGCAGGCAGAGAACATCCGCATCGGCGAAATCAACAGCTACACCGGCGTGGCGCAGTCAAGTCAGGCCTACCGTAACGGCGCCGATCTGGCCGTGGCCGAAATCAACGCCGGCGGCGGCCTGCTGGGACGCAACCTGGAATTGATTTCGCGCGACGACAGCGGCAGTCCCGATGAAGCCGTGCGGCATGCCGAGGCGTTGATCAAGACCGATCGCGTCGACGTGCTGACCGGTTCGATGTTGTCGAACGTGGCGCTGGCAGTGGCCAAAACCGCCGCTTCCGAAAAGAAGCTGTTCGTGGTCGGCGACGCCCTGTCGGACGCCATCACGCTCGACAAGGGTAACCGCTACACCTTCCGCCTGCGGCCTTCCACCTACACCCAGGCCGCCATGCTGGCGGAAGCCGCCGCCAAGCTGCCGGGTCGGCGCTGGGCCATCGTCGCGCCCAATTACGAATACGGACAAAGCGCCGTCGCCAACTTCAAACTGCTGCTGAAAGAGCGCCGTCCGGACATCGAGTTCGTCGCCGAACAATGGCCGGCGCTGGGCAAGATGCGCGCCGAGGTGGTCGTCAAGGCTTTGCGCCAGGCGCGTCCCGATGCGATCTTCAACGCCGCCTTCGGCAGCGACCTGCAGCAATTCGCGGAAGAGGGCAGCCGCCAGGGCCTGTTCGCCGCCACCACCGTGTTCTCGATGTCGGCCGGTCCGACGCTGGGCGATGTGCTGGCGCAGTATGAAGGCACCAAGAACTGGGTGGTGCTGGGCTATCCGTCGGAGCAACTCGCTACGCCCGAACATCAGCGCTTCCGCGAGGCCTATCTGAAGCGCTTCAATGATCGTCCGCTGCTGCAAGCGGTGTTCGGCTACAGCACCGTGATGTCGATCGCCGCCGGGATCAAGAAGGCCGGCTCGGTCGATTCTGAAAAACTGGTGACGGCCATGCGCGGTTTGGGAGTGGAGACGCCGGTCGGGCCGATCACCTTCCGTGCTCACGATCAGCAATCGAGCATGGGCGCGTTCGTGGCGACGCTGGTATGCAAGGACGGCCGCAGCAACATGACCGAATGGCATTACCTCGACGGCGCGCGCTACATGCCGGACGACAATTACATCAAGGGACGCCGGCCGGCATCGGCGATGCGCTGAACAAGCGCAACACCTTGCCGGGCGTAGGACCGATTTACGTCGTCGATTAACCCTCCACGCAGGCGGGGCACGAATTTCTCCATCCAAGGTAAGATAGTGCCCCTTGTCCTCTCCAGCACACGATCCTTTCGAATCGTCAGGCGCCATGATAATTTCTTCCTTGCTCGACACCGACCTCTACAAGTTCACCATGATGCAGGTGGTGCTGCACCACTTCCCGGGGGCGCAGGTCGAGTACCGCTTCAAATGCCGCAACGACAATGTCGACCTGACGCCGTACATCGACGAGATCAAGGCCGAAATCGCCGCGCTGTGCCGCTTGCGCTTCCGCGAATCGGAACTGGCCTACCTGCGCAGCTTCCGTTTCATCAAGAGCGATTTCGTCGACTTCCTCGATCTGTTCCATCTCAACGAAAAATACATCAGCGTGACGCCGTCGCCGGCCGGCAACGGCGAGATCGAGATCCAGGTCAAGGGTCCGTGGCTGCACACCATCCTGTTCGAAGTGCCGGTGCTGGCGATCGTCAATGAAGTGTATTTCCGCGCGACCCAGCGCGCGCCCGATTACGAAACCGGCCGTGCGCGCCTGCGCGACAAGATCGCGCTGCTGACCGACAATTCTTTGCTGGAAGGTTGCAAGATCGCCGACTACGGCACGCGCCGCCGCTTCTCGCGCAGCTGGCACGCCGAAGTGATTCTGGCGATGAAAGAGCACATGGGCAGCCATTTCGCCGGCACCTCCAACGTCCAGTTCGCGATGCAGCACGACCTCACGCCGCTCGGCACGATGGCGCATGAATATCTGCAAGCCTGTCAGGCGCTGGGTCCGCGCCTGCGCGATTCGCAGATTTACGGCTTTGAAATGTGGGCGCGCGAGTATCGCGGCGACCTCGGCATCGCCTTGTCGGACGTGTACGGCATGGACGCATTTTTGCGGGATTTCGACATGTACTTTTGCAAGCTGTTCGACGGCGCGCGTCACGATTCCGGCGATCCGTTCGAATGGGGCGAGCGCCTGCTGAAGCATTACGACAACAACCGCGTCGACTCCAAGAGCAAGGTGCTGGTGTTCTCCGACGGCCTCGATTTTGACAAGGTGGTGTCGCTGTACCTGCGCTTCAAGGACCGCGCCAAGGTGGCCTTCGGCGTCGGCACCAACCTGACCAACGATCTCGGCTATACGCCCTTGCAGGTGGTCATGAAGATGGTGCGCTGCAATGGCCAGCCGGTGGCGAAGCTGTCCGATACGCCGGCCAAGAACATGTGCGACGACGAAGCCTACGTCAAGTATTTGCGGCAGGTGTTCGAAATCAAATAAGCATCCGGCAGAGCTGCGACGCGCGAGAACATTTCGCCGCTTGAAATATTTTAATGCGCTCGGATTACGGCCGCCATGGCCGGTCTTGCTGGTATAGTGTGGCCTCGTTTATAGCGATTTTCTCGTCTTCACAAGGTCCCACATTGCGCACAAAACTCCTCACGCCATCGGCCGGTCTCGGCCTTGCCTTGATGCTTCCTCAACTGGCTCATGCAGCCGATCTTGACGGCGGCGCATTGTCGGCGTTGTGGGGGATTCCTTTCATCGGTCTGCTGCTGTCGATTGCGTTGGGCCCGTTGCTGTTCACGCACTTCTGGCATCATCATTTCGGCAAAATCGCATTGGCGTGGGGCGCGGCATTCCTGCTGCCGTTTGCGGCGACGTTCGGCGTGCATACGGCCGCAGCCGGCACTGTCCACGCGCTGCTGGCCGAGTACATTCCCTTCATCGCCTTGCTGACCGCCTTGTTCGTGGTGGCCGGCGGCATCTGCGTACGCGGCAATCTGCATGGCACGCCTGCGCTCAATACCGGCTTGCTGGCGCTGGGCACCGTGCTGGCCAGCATCATGGGGACCACCGGCGCGTCAATGTTGCTGATTCGTCCGCTGATCCGGGCCAACGACAACCGCAAGCATGCGGTGCACATCGTGGTGTTTTTCATCTTCCTGGTGGCCAACGCGGGCGGCTCGCTGACGCCGCTGGGCGATCCGCCGCTGTTCCTTGGTTTCCTCAAGGGCGTGGACTTTTTCTGGACGATGCAGAATATCTTCCCCGAGACCTTGTTCGTCTGCGTGTCGCTGCTGGCGATCTTCTATCTGCTCGACCTCCACTACTACAAGAACAAGGAAGAAGCCTTGCCGCCGGCGCTCGATCCGACGCCCGATTCAGGCATCAGCTTTGAGGGAAAATTCAATTTCGTGCTGTTGCTGGCGGTGATCGCGCTGGTCCTCATGAGCGGTTTCTGGAAGTCGGGCGTGGTGTTCGACGTGATGGGTACGCCGGTCGAATTGCAGAACCTGTTGCGCGACCTCGCGCTGGTGGCGATCATCGTGATTTCGCTGTGGAGCACGCCGACATCCGCGCGCGCCGGCAACGATTTTTCATGGGGGCCGATCGTTGAAGTGGCCAAGCTCTTCGCCGGCATTTTCATCACCATCATTCCCGTGATCGCCATGCTGCGGGCGGGCGAGGAGGGTGCCTTCGGCGCCGTCGTGCGCGCCGTGACCGGGCCGGACGGTCAGCCCGTCGACGCGATGTATTTCTGGATCACCGGATTGCTGTCGTCGTTCCTCGATAACGCGCCGACTTACCTGGTGTTCTTCAATACTGCCTCGGGCGATGCGCATACGCTGATGACCACGCTGAGTTCAACGCTGGCTGCGATTTCTGCCGGCGCCGTGTTCATGGGCGCCAACAGCTACATCGGCAACGCGCCCAACATGATGGTCAAGGCCATCGCCGAAGAGCGCGGCATCAGGATGCCGTCCTTCTTCGGCTACATGGCCTGGTCGCTGGTCATCCTGGTGCCGCTATTCGTCATCATGACCTTCCTGTTTTTTGTTTAACGATAAAAGAGACAAGCATGAAACCAAAGATCTTCGTTGCACGCGCCGTTTTCCCTGAAGTGCTGGAGCGCCTGGCGCAGCATTTCGACGTCGAGTCCAATCAGGAAGACCGCATCTTCTCGGCCGACGAATTGATCGCCAAGGTGCAGGGCAAGGCCGGCCTGTTCTCGACGCCGAGCGAACCGGTCAGCGCCGCCTTGTTCGCCGCCAATCCGCAATTGAAAGCGGTGTGCAACATGGCGGTCGGCTATAACAACATCGACATCGCCGCCGCCACCAAGGCAGGCGTGCAAGCCACCAACACGCCTGACGTGCTCAACGAAACCACCGCGGACTTTGGCTGGGCGCTGCTGATGGCGACCGCCCGCCGCGTCACCGAGTCGGAACACTGGCTGCGCGCCGGTCACTGGAAGAAGTGGAGCTACGACAGTTTCACCGGACCGGACGTGCATGGCGCGACGTTGGGCATCATCGGCATGGGCCGCATCGGCCAGGCCATCGCGCGACGCTCGCTGGGCTTCGACATGGAAGTGATCTATCACAATCGTTCGCAACTCTCGCCGGAACTGGAGGCGCGCGCCAACAATGCGAAGTATGTCGGCAAGGAAGAATTGTTGCGCACCGCGGACCACGTCATCCTGGTGTTGCCTTATTCGAAAGAATCGCATCACACCATCAAGGCCGCCGACCTTGCCCTGATGAAGCCCCAGGCCACGCTGATCAACCTGGCGCGCGGCGGGATTGTCGACGATGCAGCGCTGATCGCCGCCTTGCGCGACAGGAAAATCGCCGCCGCCGGCCTCGACGTGTTCGAGAACGAGCCGGCCTTCCATCCGGATTTCCTCGGTTTGTCGAACGTCGTGCTGACGCCGCACATCGCCAGCGCTTCCACGCCGACGCGCCTGGCCATGGCCAACTGCGCAGCCGATAACCTGATTGCGGCCCTGTCGGGCCAGCGTCCGCCCAACCTGCTCAATCCGGACGTCGTCAAGGGCTGATCCGGCGGCATCACCCGCAAAGAAAACGGGCGCACCCGCGTGGCAGGTGCGCCCGTATCTTGTTTCTCTATGCTCGTCTGGCGGGCGGCAGGATGGCGACCCACCCCGAGTGCATCAACCCTTCAGTTCGGCGATCAGGTCGATGTACTGCTGCTGCGCTTCCTCTTGCGGCAAGCCCTTGAGGGCTTCCCATGCATCCCACTTGGCGCGGCCGACAAAGTCGGTCATGCCGGGACGGTCGCCTTGCACATCGCCGCTGCTGCCTTGCTTGTACAGGCCGTACATCTTCAGCAGGGTCATGTTGTCGGGGCGTTCCGACAGGTTCTTGGACTCGGCGACAGTCTGTTCAAATTGTTCCTGCAAACTCATGTTTCCTCCTGGATAGCCTTGAGACGATGTAAAACCGCTTAACCCGTTTAAACCGCGAGCAGTTCAACTTCGAAAATCAGCGTCGCGTTCGGTGGAATCACGCCACCGGCGCCGCGTGCGCCATAGCCCAGCGCAGCAGGGATGATCAGCTTGCGGACGCCGCCGACCTTCATGCCCTGGACGCCTTCGTCCCAGCCCTTGATCACATGGCCTGCGCCCAAAGGGAACGCAAACGGATCGTTGCGGTCTTTACTCGAGTCGAATTTGCTGCCGGCGCTGCCATCCGGATTTTGCAACCAGCCGGTGTAATGCACGCTGACGTGGTTTCCTGCCTTGGCTTCGTCGCCGGCGCCAACCTGGATTTCTTCGTATTGCAGTCCAGAGGAGGTAGCGATAGTAGACATTTGTTTCCTTTCAAAGAGTATGTTTGTGCCGTGTTTTAGCCGCGCGTCCGGAAGAAAAGGGCCCTGAAAGGCCCGTTCTCCCTGCGTTTTGCGCATGTATATGCTGCGTTGCTGAACGGGGTTGGTCGCAGTGTAAACCAAAACACCGCAAAACACCGGGATCGACACCACCCGTGTCAGCCAAATCGACATCACAAGCGTTAGGTATCCTGGGGCGTGCTTTTTTTACGGATTTGTTACGGATTTCATGCACGGTAAGATCGCATTTTTTTAAGTAAAGTTCTTCATGCTGCATAGTTTTGGCCGGTTTTCCCGGCTCTCCCTTCTGGCGCTGTGTGCGTTGTCTGCCGTCATCGCTGTTTCTGCGCCGGCGTCTGCGAACGTGGTGGTGGTTCTCAATTCCGGCGATGCCACGGTGACATTGCTGGATCAGTCGACTTACAAGGAAATCAACACTTTCTCGGTCGGCAAGGAGCCGCATCACCTGATGGCGACGCCCGACAACAAGTCGCTCATCGTTGCCAGCGCCACCGGCAACCAGCTGATTTTCCTGGACCCGAAGACCGGCGAAGTGCAGCGTCAGTTGCGCGGCATCATCGATCCGTACCAGATCGGCTTCTCTCCGGACCAGAAATGGTTCATCGCCAACGGCTTGCGCCTGGATCGCGTCGACGTGTATCGCTACGACGGTCATAACCTCGACCTGGCCAAGCGCGTGCGCCTGGCGAAGACGCCGAGCCATATCGCCTTCGACGCGGCCAGCACCACGGCGTTCATCACCCAGCAGGGCAGCAACGAGATCAGCGCCATCGACCTGGCCACGCAGCAGGTCAAATGGACCATGCCGGTCGGCAAGTTGCCTGCCGGTATTTTCATGACGCCGGACAACAAGTACCTGCTGGTCGGCATCATGGGCAAAGACTACGTGCAGGTAATCGACTGGCGCACGCAAAAGACCGTCAAGACCATCCGTACCGGTGAAGGCGCGCACAACTTCCGCGCCCACGGCGACAAGCGCTACGTCTATGTCTCGAACCGCGTCTCCAACACCATCAACATCCTCGACCTGCAGACATTGGAAAGCGTCGGCGTCATTTCCGTGCCGGGCGGCCCGGATTGCATGGAAGTCACCGACGACGGCAAGACCATGTGGGTCACGCTGCGCTGGGTCAAGAAGGTCGCCGTGATCGACCTGGCCAGCAAGAAGATCACGAAAATCATCCCGGTCGGGCGTTCTCCGCACGGCATCTACTTCATCAATCGGGCTGCCGACCTCTGATGCGGAAGTCGCTGCCAGTCGCGTCCTCTTGCCTCGGTCGGATCGCCGCATTGTGCGCGATGGCGATCGCGATCTGGCCGGCGCAGGCGGCGACCGATAGTGCGAGGTCCTGCAAGGGCACCATCTACCTCAGTTTCGACACCGGCAGCCAGTCGCAAGCCGAGTTCATCGCACAGACGCTCAACAAGCATCACATCAAGGCAACGTTCTTCCTCGCCAACGAAAAAACCATCAACGGCGATTACACGCTCGATCCGGCCTGGGCGCCGTACTGGAAAGCACGCGTCGCCGAAGGCCATGCTTTCGGTACGCACACCTTCGACCATGTCTACGTCCAGCGCGACCTGCCTGACGGCCGCATCGAGGTCAAACCGCAATTCGGCGCGCACGCGGGCAAGAAGCAGGTCTGGAGCGCGGCCCAGTATTGCGGCGAGCTGCAGCGTGTGGCGGACCGCTTCAAGGAGCTGACCGGCGCTACGCTCGATCATCTGTGGCGCGCGCCGGGCGGCAAGCTGACGCCGC
>NZ_AJHH01000606.1 GCF_000256565.1 Herbaspirillum lusitanum P6-12
CTTCTCCGGCGACGAGTTGCCCAGCGAAAAATGGCCCAACGCCATGCTGCTGCAACAAGCCTTGCGCAAGCTGAAAGACGGCGATATCGTCATGGCGCATCTGGGCATCTGGTCGCGTAAGGATCCGTGGGCGCCGGCCGTGCTGGAGCCGCTGATTTCCGGGCTGGAACAGAAGGGCTTCTGCTTCGCCACCTTGCGCGAACATCCGGCTTACCGGGCCGCGCTCGACAAGCAGCAAACCGCCGTCATCAAGTAAGCACCCACCAGCGCAGCGTTTATCCAGGCAATCATCATGATGCACATGATTCAGGCATTTTCCGATTTGTTCGCCACCGTCCAGGGATGGTTGTTCGAAACCATCGTCCAACCGATGGTGTTCAAGCTTGGCTTGGGCGAATTCGTCGAAGAGGCGTTCACCGGCACCGAATTCGTCCTGGTGGGCCTGTGCGAGCTGGTGATCCTCTTCCTCATCCTGCGTCCGCTGGAGTCGGCCATCCCGGTGCATCCCATCACCGATCCGCGCGCGCGCTGGAATGACTTCATCTACACCGCCGTGCATCGCCTCGGCGCGTTCTCGATCCTGGTGTTTTTTCTGCTCGATCCGCTCATGTCCACTCTCAGCGAATTCCTGCATTGGGAAGGCTGGGGCACGTTCAATCTCGACGATGTCTGGCCGGGCGTGACCGACCAGGCCCTGGTGAGTTTCCTGCTGTACCTGATCGTGCTGGATTTCTGCGATTACTGGTATCACCGCGCGCAACATGGCGTGCGCTGGCTGTGGGCCTTGCACAGCCTGCATCACAGCCAGGAAAACATGAACCTGTGGAGCGACGACCGCAACCACCTGCTCGACGACCTGGTGCGCGATGTCCTGATGGGCATCGTGGCGCTGGCCATCGGTGTGCAGCCCGGACAATACATCCTGCTGGTGTCGGCGTCGCGCATGCTGCAAAGTCTGCAACATGCCAACGTGCGTATTCATTTCGGCCGCATCGGCGAATACCTGCTGGTGTCGCCGCGCTTCCATCGCACGCACCACGCCGTCGGCCTGGGCCATGAAAGCCGGGGCCGCAACTCGCTGGGCGGGCACAATTTTGCCGTGCTGTTCCCGATCTGGGATGTGCTCTTCCGCACCGCCCACTTCAGCCAGGGCTTTGCCATGACTGGCGTGCGCGACCAGCTGCCGCCGCCGGCCGGCAAGGGACGCGACTATGGTCGCGGCTTCTGGGCGCAGCAATGGCTGGGCTTGAAGCGCATCGTCGAATTTTCCCGCAAGGCGGCGCGCTGATGCGCCTGATGACCATCTCCTTCGGGCGCGCGCTGCTGTCGCAGCTGCATATCCGCATGCTGTTGCTGACGGTGCTGCCGTTCGTGATGTCCATCGTTCTCTGGGGCGTGGCGCTGTGGCTCGGCCTGCAGCCGATGATCGACTGGCTGCAGGATTACTTCGTCGGCCACAACGGCTTCGGCGTGGCCGGCTCGATTCTCAGCTGGTTCAACATGGGTGCGCTCAAGACGGTCATCGTGCCGCTGATCGCCATGTGGGCCTTGTTGCCGCTGATGATCCTGACGGCGCTGGTGTTCGTCGGCTTGTGGGCGGTGCCGGCGATCGCACGCCACGTCGGCGGCCGTCACTATGCGCATCTCGAACAGCGTCACGGCGGTTCGGTGGCGGGCAGCCTGTGGACCTCGCTGTGGTGCTTTGCGGTGTTCGTGTTCGGCTGGATCGTGACCTTGCCGCTGTCGATTTTCCCGCCTCTGGCGTTCGTGATCCATCCGCTGCTGTGGGGCTGGCTGACGTATCGCGTGATGGCGTACGACACGTTGGCCGACTACGCCACGCCCGAAGAACGCCGCGCGATTCTGCATGCGCATCGCTGGCCGCTGCTGCTGGTCGGCGCCATCGCCGGCACCATGGGCGCTGCGCCTACGCTGCTGTGGCTGGGCGGCGCGCTGTCCGTGATTTTCTTTCCGATACTGGCGGCAGGTGCAATCTGGCTGTACGTGCTGGTGTTCGTCTTCACGGGGTTGTGGTTCCAATACTATTGCCTGGAAGCGTTGAGCAGCCTGCGCGCTGCGGCGAGCGCCGACACGGTTTCTGCTTCTTCCGCCGGCAACTGAGCCGGGCGCAGCCGGATTATCCGGATCAGGGCATAATTCCGGGTTACCACCAGCAGAAGCGAACGGATCTTTATGGCTATCGGACTCATCATCATCGGCGACGAAATCCTTTCCGGAAAACGCGTCGACAAGCATTTCCCCAAAGTACTTGAATTGCTCACGGCACGCGGCCTGCAACTGGCCTGGGCCGAATACGTCGGCGACGATCCTGAACGTATCACCAACACTCTCAGGCGCACCTTCGCCAGCGAAGATATCGTGTTTTGCACCGGCGGCATCGGCGCCACACCGGACGATCACACGCGCCAGTGCGCGGCGGCGGCGCTGGGCGTCGAGCTCGCGCTGCATGCTGACGCCAAGGTCAAAATCCAGGAACGCATCGCCGATACCGCGCGCGAGGCCGGTATCACGCCTGTGTTCGACGCGCCGGAAAACCTGCATCGCCTGAAGATGGGCGAGTTTCCGGTCGGCTCCTCGATCATTCCCAATCCGTTCAACAAGATCCCCGGCTTCTTTGTGCCGAACGTCAGCGGCGAGGGCGCGCATTATTTCGCGCCGGGCTTTCCGGTAATGGCGTGGCCGATGTTTGAATGGGTGCTCGATACGCACTATGCACATCTGTTCCACCGCGTCGCGCGTGCGGAAAAGTCGGTGCTGGTATTCGACATGCCGGAGTCGACGCTGACGCCGCTCATGGAAGCCATCGAGGCGGAGTTTGCGCTCGTGAAGGTATTCAGCTTGCCGCATGTCGGTGACGACAAGACGCGCCGCCACATCGACCTCGGGGTCAAAGGAGAACCAGCGCAGGTGGAAGATGCTTTCCGCAAGATGGAAGAGGGCCTGCGCCAGTTGAAGGCGGATTACCAGCAGGCAAGTGGAAACTGAACTGAGTCGGAGATGATGCCGTGGGCAAAAAAATGCCCCGGCTCACCGAGGCATCAGAAACGGTATCTTAGGAGGAAATCAGATACCGAGGAGACAAAGATTGCTCTGAGGCGCTACGGGTAGAACGGGGATACGCCTCATTGCTGAATAACGGGTATTGCACAAGCACTACTTGCAACTACTTGCAGAAATCTTGCAGCGTTACAACTGTGTCAACAAACCAGTAAAGCAAACCGGGGCAGAGCAATCATCATAACGAATACCACTCCC
>NZ_AJHH01000607.1 GCF_000256565.1 Herbaspirillum lusitanum P6-12
CATAACGAATATTGTCTGCCCGGGTGTTGTTCAGGCTCGAATTATTCGTTGAAATTATTTCTTGCTGCGGCTTGTTGCTTTTACGGTTGCCTGCGACAGCTGATCGACGGCGCTGGAGACGTTGGCTTCCAGTGCTTCGCTCGCTTGTTTGGCGCTCTTGGTGAATTGCTCGTAGCCGGCGTTAAAGTTGCCGATGGTTGTCTTGACGAAAGTGATCGCGTTTTCCGAACCGGCCGGGGCGTTCTTGGAGGCCTCGTCGATCAGCGAAATCACCTTGCGGTTGACCTCCGCCAGTTGCGCTTCGGCGGTCTTGGTCAGTTCCGCTTGCGTCGTGGACACGATGCCGGCCAGATGGCGGCCATAAGCCAGACTCTTTTCGACGGTAGGCTGAGCCTGCGCGCTCGAGAATGAAAAGAATTCCTGCGCATCCTTTGCGGTCAGCAGCTTCTGTGTCGCTTCGCGCGTTTCTTCCAGGGAAGACTTGGTGGCTTTCAGGTTCAGGTCGACCAGCTTTTCGACGCCCTCGAAGGTCTTGTTGGCAAACTGGCTAAACAGTGCGATTTGCGCTTCGAAGTTCGCTTTGGTTGCGGCGGAGAATTGTTCGGTGAGAGTCGTCATTTTGCGTAGTCCTTTGGTCCGATATCAAGATTGAATGGAATGGGGCAGGGAAATGCACGCTATTGTTGGACACTCTTTTGTGCGGTGCACAATTCGGATTTTAGGTGAAAACACCGGCATGTCAATAGGTTTGCCGACGATTTTCAAAAAGATTGTGGCGCATTTCCCGCAGATGTCACACATACTCCCGAGTCGGTTTTTTTTGGGGCCGCTTCAGTCTTGCATCAGGCCTGTATCGGCGTCCGCATCAAGCTGCTGAATGCCTATTGAAAGTCAATGTTTGAGAGCCTATTACAGCGACCATTTCGTCCTGCCGCTGCCGGTCGGACATCGTTTCCCGATGATCAAGTATCGCCTCATCCGCGAGGGCGCCGCGCGTGCAGTGGCGGATCTGGAATTCCATGAAGCCCAGGCAGCCACCGACGGCGTGCTGGCGCTGGCGCATCATCCGCGCTATGTCGATCTGGTCTCGCGCGGCGCCTTGCCGGAGCAGGTGCAAAAGGACATCGGCTTCCCCTGGTCGCCGGAAATGGTCGAGCGTTCGCGCCGGTCCGCCGGCGCCACCATTGCCGCTTGCCGCAGCGCTTTGGAGCAGGGCGTCGCAATCAATCTGGCCGGTGGCACGCATCACGCCTATGCCGATCGCGGCGCCGGATTTTGCGTGTTCAATGACGCCGCCGTGGCGTCGCGCCTGATGCAGGCCGAACGCCGCGCCGCCCGCGTCGCCATCGTCGATCTGGATGTCCATCAGGGCAACGGCACCGCATCGATTCTGGCGAAGGACGATTCGGTGTTCACCTTGTCGCTGCACGGCGAACGCAACTATCCATTCGAAAAAGAACGCAGCGACCTCGACGTCGCCTTGCCCGACGGCGTTGGCGATGCCGACTACCTGGCTGCATTGGAGGCGGCGCTGGCGCAACTGATGGCGCGCTTCGATCCGCAACTCATCATCTACCTGGCCGGCGCCGATCCGCACGAAGGCGACCGGCTCGGGCGCATGAAACTGAGCATGGACGGCTTGGCGGCGCGCGACACACTGGTGTTCGAACTGGGTCGTCAGCAAAGAATTCCGATCGCGGTTACGATGGCGGGCGGTTACGGAAAAAACATCGAAGACACCGTCGCCGTCCACGTACAAACAATAACGCTAGCCAGTCGATACGCTGCCGACTGGAATTGAACCCGGAGCCAGGATTTTCAACCCGCTTCCGCGCAGACTTCCCGCAGTGTGTTTTGGATAACTATGATTCGCATCGCCGCCGGCGCCGCCCAGGACAAACGCTCCTGGAATCCCTTGCTGCTCAATTTCGTTCCGCTGGCCTTCGTGCTGATCTGGAGCACCGGCTTCATCGTCGCCAAGTTCGGCCTGCCGTACGCGCCGCCGCTGACTTTCCTGGTGCTGCGCTTCGCCGGTGTGCTGATTGTCCTGGTGCCGCTGGTGCTGGTGCTGCGCGCGCCGTGGCCGCAAGGACGGCAGATCGGACACATCGCCGTGGCCGGCGTGTTGTTGCATGCGGCCTATCTGGCGGGCGTGTGGAGCGCCATCAAGATGGGCATGCCGGCCGGGTTGACCGCGTTGATCGTCGGCATGCAACCGGTGCTCACTGCATTCGCCGCACCCTTCGTGGGCGAGCGCGTCAAGGGACGCCAATGGCTGGGATTGGGGCTCGGTTTGTGCGGCGTCGGGCTGGTGGTGGCCAACAAGATTTCACTGATCGGCTTGTCGTGGCAAGCGATTTCCCTGTGCGTCATGGCGCTGGTGACGATCACCATCGGCACGCTGTATCAGAAACGCTTCTGCCCGCACTTCGACCTGCGCACCGGCACTATCGTGCAGTTCGTGGCGTCGTTGCTGGTGGTGCTGCCGTTTGCGATTTTCCTGGAAGACTTCGACCTGAGTCTACATGCGGTCGCGTGGACGCCGCAGTTCATCGGCGCCTTGCTGTGGTCGGTGCTGGCCTTGTCGATCGGCGCCATCTTCCTGCTGTTCGCGCTGATCCGGCGCAGCGCCGCCACCAGCGTCACCAGCCTGCTGTACCTGACGCCGCCGACCACTGCCGTGATGGCCTGGCTGATGTTCGGCGAAGTCTTCAGCGTGATCGGCATCATCGGCATGGTGGTGGCCGTGATCGGCGTCGCTTTCGTGGTGCGCAAGTAGTTCGTTCAGACGGGCATCAAGGTAATCAGCTTCAGATCCGGCCGGTTCGCTACACGGAAATTCACCTGCTGGTAAGTCAGCTCGCCCTGTACGGGATGGCGGAACAGGCGCTTGCCGCCTTCGCGTTCGACCACATCCTGCAGGCTCCAGGCGCGCTTGAACAGCGCACTGCGCGCCGATAATTCTTCCACCATCGTCTTGATCTGCGGATCGTCCAGGTACTGGCCGCAATCGGCGCGAAACTCCGCGACCAGGCGGCGTGCGCGCTGTTCCCAATCGGTGATCAGTTCTTGCGAGGCCGTCGTGCAAAACGTGAAAAACAGCAGGTTGCCATATTCGCTGCCGGCGGTGAGCCAGCCCGTGAACAGCTTGCGAGCCGGCGCGTTGCAGGCTAGTGCGTTCCAGTAGCGGTCCAGCACATACGCCGGTTGGCGGATGCTGCGCACGACATCGAGAATTTCCGGCGCGATGCTTTCGGTGTGATCCTCCTGATGCACCGGATCCTTCTTTTCCGCCAGTTCAAACAAATAGGTGCGTTTGGCGCGCGGCAGGTGCAGGGCATCGGCGATACGCGCCAGCGCTTGCGGCGAGATCGAATCGGTGCGGCCTTGTTCTATCCAGGTGTACCAGGTCACGCTGATGCCGCACAGCTGCGCCACTTCCTCGCGTCGCAAGCCCGGCGTGCGGCGTCGGGTGCCGTGCGACAGATGGCCGAGTCCGGCCAGCGTCGGCGAGATCTGCTCGCGCTGCGATTTGATGAACTCGCCGAGTGCTTTGCGCTTGATGTCGGGTTTGAGAGTCTTGTCCTGTCTGGCGTCGTCGGATGGCATGGCGAAAAGGAGGTTGAAGCTGTTGGTTTTGGTAATAGTATAAATGGTGAACTTGTACCAGGATACAGAACAACTAAACTTGCGTCTCCAGCCACTCAATCACCACGTGAACATATCAACCCAGGGAGCCAGGAATGCGTAGCCACAATGAAGTGATTTCCGAACAATTCGGCACTACCGCCGCCTCGTATCTGACCAGCGCCGTCCACGCGCAGGGTGCGGATTTGCAAGACCTCGCGGCGTATGCCGCAGCCTATCCGCACGCCCGCGTGCTGGACCTGGGCTGCGGCGGCGGCCACGCCAGTTTCGCCACGGCGCCGTTCGCCGCACAAGTGGTCGCCTACGATTTGTCGGCGCAGATGCTGGAAGTGGTGCGCGCCGCCGCCGTCGAACGCAAATTATCGAATATTGAAGTGCAGCAGGGCAGCGCCGACCGCCTGCCGTTCGCCGATGCCTCATTCGACGTCGTTTGTACGCGTTTCAGCGCGCATCACTGGCGCAATCTGCCGCAGGCCTTGCAGGAAGCCGCGCGCGTGCTGAAGCCGGGCGGTCGCTTTGTGGTGATCGACACCGCAGCGCCGGCCGATGTGCTGGCCGACACCTACATGCAGGGCATCGAACTGCTGCGCGACACCTCGCACGTGCGCAACGTCAGCCTGTCGTCGTGGAAAAAACTGATTGCGCAGACCGGCCTGCAGGTCGAATTTTCCAAGAGTTGGAAACTGACGCTGGAATTCGCCTCCTGGGTCGCACGCATGCGCACCTCGCCGGAACACATCGTCGCCATCAAGTCGCTGTGGCGCGCCGCGCCGGTAGAGGTGCGCGCTTACTTCAACGTGGCGGAAGATTATTCCTTCGACATCGATACCGTGCTGGTGGAAGCGATCAAGCCGATTTAAAGCACGCCCAATAATATATTGGAGCCCATGTGCGCTCGGGCTGTTTGCATTCACTTTGCTGATGCTCGTCAACGGAGGCGGGGGGGCGCTCGTTATACCGCTCAATCAGGTAGTGTGAGCGGTGTTCTTTATCTGACTGTTTCCCCCCAAGTATGCTGGCGACGCTGGTGTGCAATTACGGCTTCGTCCGCATCGGGTCCGCGAGTGCGTCGCAATGCGTTCATCTGGTCCCGATATTCGCCTCTGTTATCGCGATGGACTGGCTGGAGGTGACGTTACACTGGTATCATGCTGTGGGTTTTATTTCGTACTGGCGGGTCTGTTTATAGCAAATCTGAGGTGTCGCGACCGTTAAAAAGAGTCGCATGGGGTTTCTAAAAATTAAAAAAAGCGCATTTTTCAAGAAAGTTGTTTAAAAAGTTGCGCTAACTACCTAATTATCTTGCGATTTTCCCTTGGTTTGCTACACTGCCAACAGTTTCTTGTATGTATCAATCAGGGGGAGGTTCACCAATGCTCAAATCTGCGCTAGCTGCCGTCGCTACGGCACTTCTGGTCCTGGTCGGCACTTCCTCTGTGCAAGCGCAAACTTCGCCTAATTCCAAGAAAACCGCCGTTAAAAAGGCCGTAATCAAGAAGAACGTCGTCCATCGTCGTCCAGTCGCCGCGCCCAAGCGGGCCACGCAAGCTTCGCTGGACCGCCGTGAAAAACTGGTCAAGAAGGTCGCCGTCGTCCACGGCAAGCGCCGCGTCGTGTATCAGCGCGTCGCAGCGATGCCGACCGTGCCGGTGGTGCCGCCCGTCATGACCGCCGGCGACATGGCCGGCCTCAACCTGACGCAAGATCCGCTGGCGCTGCGTTCCAACGTCGCACTGGTAATCGACCAGGCCAGTTCGCAAGTCCTGTTTGAAAAAAATTCCTCCGTCGCCTTGCCGATTGCTTCCGTCACCAAGCTGATGACTTCGCTGGTGGTGGTTGAAGCGCGCCAGAACATGGAAGAAATCCTCACCGTCAGCGATGACGATGTCGATCGTCAAAAACACAGCAGTTCCCGCCTGCGCGTCGGTGCGCAATTGTCGCGTGACGACATGCTGCACATTGCACTGATGAGTTCCGAGAATCGCGCTGCATCGGCGCTCGGTCGCAATTATCCGGGCGGCCTGCCGGCATTCGTCGCCGCGATGAACGCCAAGGCGCGCTCGTTGGGCATGATGGATACGCACTACGTGGATTCGACCGGCCTCTCCAGCAATAACGTCGCCAGCGCACGCGATCTCGCCAAACTGGTGGTCGCAGCTTATAACTACCCGATCATTCGCCAATACTCGACCGATGCCAAATACATGGTCGAGCCCAGCGGCCACGCTCTGCAATACGCCAGCTCCAACCGCCTGACCTCCAACAAGGAATGGGATATCGGCCTGCAGAAGACCGGTTTCATCAACGAGGCGGGGCATTGCCTGGTGATGTATACCCGCATCGAGGGGCGTCCCATCGTCATGGTCTTCCTCGATTCCAAGGGCCGCCTCTCGCACGTGGGTGACGCCGCCCGCATGCGCAAGTGGCTGGTGGATGACCAGCCCAGCAACCTGACCCGCATGAAGATGGTGCGCGCCGACGAGGGTTGATGGAGGCGGATGGCCTTGCCTGCAAATGCTTGAATGAAAAATGCCGTTCAGTGATGAACGGCATTTTTGTTTGCGCTTCAGAAAACCGTTCGACCTGAGTCGGCCACGCGGCGGTAGCGAGGGGGACGCTGACCGATGCGCGACGACCGCCGCGCCTTCGATACGCCGCTGCGCGGCTACTCAGGACGAACGGGATGGGAATGTACTCAGGACGAACGGGATGGGGATGATTGGGTGGGCAGTGGAGGGCGGATGCGTCGTAGAGAAACTGCTTGTATTTCAGAAAACCGTTCGACCTGAGTAGGGCCGCGAGGCCCGTATCGAAGGCGCGCCGACCGATGCGCGACGACTGCCGCGCCTTCGATACGCCACTGCGCGGCTACTCAGGACGAACGGGATGGGAATGTACTCAGGACGAACGGACTGCGTGAGCTGAAGCGTGTTCAACTCCGGTCCTGACGATACCCCAGCGCCGAGGAAATCTGGCTGGCCGTGCTGACCAGGTCTTCCACCCAATCTTCCTGCAGTCGATCGGCCGGCGCCGAAATCGACAGTCCTGCGACCAGTTTGCCGGAGTCGTCGCGGATGCCTGCCGCCATGCAGCGCACACCCAGCTCCAGCTCTTCGTTGTCGCGTGCGTAGCCAAGCGCGCGCACCATGCTCAGCTCGCGCTCCAGCTTGCTCAGGTCGGTAATCGAATTCTTGTTGTGGCCGGCCAGCCCGGTGCGCGTGGCATAGGAACGCACCGCCTTGGGGTCGTCGATGGAGAGGAACAGCTTGCCGGTCGAGGTCAGATGCAGCGGCGCCCGGCCGCCGATGGCGCGCACCACCTGCATGCCCGAGCGTTCGGAGAAGGAGCGGTCGATATAAACAATTTCATCGCTCTGGCGCACCGACAAGTTGATGGTCTGATGGGTCTTGCGGTGCAGGGCGCGCATGAAGTCGAGTGCGGCTTCGCGTACGCTCAGGCGGCTCTTGACGATGTTGCCGAGTTCCAGCAGACGCATGCCGAGGCGGTAGGTGCCGGGCTCCGAGCGATCGACGAAACGCTTCACCACCAGGTCGTTGAGGATGCGGTGGGCCGTCGATGGATGCAGCTTGGTGGCGGCCGACAATTCCTTCAGGCTGACCGGATCCGGATACATTGCCAGCGCGTCCAGCAGGGACACCATCCGCTCAATGACCTGGATCGATATCGCGCCTGTCTCGTCGTGGGCTTCTTTTTTCATCTCGATTTCTGATGCATTGCAATAGGTTCTTTATACCACATTGTGAAAATGAGAAGAAGACGGTGCGCCAGGACGAGGCGTTTTACGGGGCCGCCGGTAGTTTTACGATGAAAAAATGAAACGGCGGCGACAGTGTTCAAGGGACGGATAGCAGCCCCGGCTCCGTGATTGCGTCGTAACGGCCGATATTACGATTCGCCGGGAATTCCTATTCATCCATGCCTCCCGGCTATATTGCTGCCGGTGATTCCCTTATGCGAATTTGATATGAACAGCGCCTGTCTATATTCGGCAGTCTTGTTGTTGCATATCTGTTTTTCGCATATTGAGAGAAGAAAGTATTCGTTCGTTTTTTCTTGCCGCCTCATTAACCTGTGCTCTCCAGAACAAAACTGAACAAAGAGGGATGCAGATCATGTTGAAAAAGCTTATCAAGTCGGTTGCCGTGGCAGCCTTGTTTTCCCAGGTTGTGCCGCTGGCGCACGCTGCGGATATCTCCTTGCTGAATGTCTCCTACGACCCGACTCGCGAACTCTACGCCGACTATAACAAGGCCTTCGCCAAGTACTGGAAGGCCAAGACCGGCGACAACCTGACCATCAAGGCATCCCACGGCGGTTCCGGCAAACAGGGACGCTCCGTCATCGACGGCATCGACGCAGACGTGGTGACGCTGGCGCTGGCTTACGACATCGACGAAATCTCCGAAAAGGCCAAACTGCTGCCGGCCGACTGGCAAAAACGCCTCGACCACAACAGCTCGCCATACACCTCGACCATCGTGTTCCTGGTGCGCAAGGGCAACCCCAAGAAAATCAAGGACTGGGACGACCTGATCAAGCCGGGCGTCTCGGTGATCACGCCGAATCCGAAGACTTCGGGCGGCGCACGCTGGAACTACCTGGCGGCATGGGCCTACGCGCTGAAGAAGGGCGGCAATGACGCCGCTGCACGCGATTACATCTCCAAGCTGTTCAAGAACGTGCCGGTGCTGGACTCCGGCGCACGCGGCGCCACCATCAGCTTCGTTGAACGCGGCCTGGGCGACGTCCTGCTGGCATGGGAAAACGAAGCGCTGATCTCGCTGAAAGAATGGGGTCCGGACAAGTTCGACGTCATCACCCCATCGATCTCCATCCTGGCTGAACCGCCAGTATCGATCGTCGACAAAGTCGTTGATCGTCGCGGCACCCGCAAGGTCGCCGAAGAATACCTGAAGTATCTGTATTCCGATGAAGGCCAGGAAATCATCGCCAAGAACTACTACCGTCCGATCAACCCGAAGATCGCTGCGAAGTACGCATCGCAATATCCGAAGGTCAACCTGATCACCGTCGACAACACCTTCGGCGGTTGGCAGAAGGCCCAGAAGGATCACTTCTCCGACGGCGGCAGTTTCGATCAGTTGTACGTACCGAACAAGAAGTAAGCATCCGGCGTAACGATACAAGTTCGACCCTCAGCGCCAAACTCCGGGAGCCTGCATCACGGCTTCCGGAATCATCCCAAGATTCACCTGATTCACCCTTTGAGTTGACCATGACGATTCTCTTGTTGGCCGGCAGTCCTTCCGCTCCGTCCCGTTCCACCCGCTTGCTGCACCACGTCGGCGAAAAGCTGGCCGCGCTCGGGCACCGCTATTCCAAACTGGACGTGCGCGACTTGCCGGGACAGGCATTGATCCGCGCCGACTTCAACGACCCCGAGATCAAGGCCGCGCTGGCCCGCGTTGCAGAAGCTTCCGCAGTCGTCGTGGCGACGCCGGTCTACAAGGCAGCCTACAGCGGCGCGCTCAAGGCTTTCCTCGACCTGTTGCCGCAGTTCGGCCTGACCGACAAGCTGGTCTTGCCGCTGGCGACCGGCGGTAGTCAATCGCACATGCTGGCGCTCGATTACGCGCTGCGTCCGGTGCTGTCGTCGCTAGGGCCCAAGCATGTACTGCCAAGCATTTACGCCACCGAAGCGCAAGTGATCTGGTCGGAGCAGGACGGCCTGGTGCTTGATGCGCCCATCGTGGCGCGCGTGCAGGAAGGCGTCGACCAATTGTCGAGCAGCCTGCTGGCCTTGCACAAGACCGCGCCGGGAGCATTCACCGACGTACCGTTTTCGCAAATCCGATGTAGCGTTTAAGCGTAGCTCCGAATCTAGCTCCGCTTCAAATTAGTCATCCATGCAAGACCCAAGATCCGCTGCAGGAGCGGAGGGGCCTTGTTACGCCGAATTTCACAAAATAACAGTTACGGGAAAACAGATGAGTGCACAACAACGTTCCGCCAGACGCCGTACCCTCGGTCTGCTGACCACTCTGGCCATTGCCGCTGCAGGCCTTGGCGTGAGCAATTTCGCCGCGGCCCAGTCCAGGCAAGTGCTGCGCATCGGCTATCAAAAAGCCGCCAGCACGCTGGTGCTGCTCAAGGCGCACGGCTCGCTGGAAAAGCGTCTCCAGGCGCAAGGCGTGGAAGTCAAATGGGCCGAATTCACGGCCGGGCCGCAACTGCTGGAAGCGCTGAATGTCGGCTCAGTCGACTTCGGCTATGTCGGCGAAGCGCCGCCGGTGTTTGCCCAGGCGGCAGGTGCGAACTTCGTCTATACCGCGTATGAAATCCCGACGCCGGATGCTGAAGGCCTGCTGGTGCAAAAGGATTCGCCGATCAAGAGCGTGGCCGAACTGAAGGGCAAGAAGATCGCCTTCAACAAGGGTTCCGACGTGCACTGGCTGGTGGTGGCCCTGCTCAAGAAAGCCGGCCTCAGCTATAGCGATATCCAGCCGGTTTACCTGGCGCCGGCCGATGCCCGTGCCGCGTTTGAAAAAGGCGCCATCGACGCGTGGGCCATCTGGGATCCGTTCCAGGCCGCCGCTGAAAAACAGATCGGCGCACGTCGCCTGGCAACCGGTGTGGGCGCAGTCAGCCATCATCAGTTCTTCCTGAGCGCGCGTCCGTTCGCTGAAAAGAATGCGGCGATCATCAAAGTGCTGCTGGAAGAAATCACCAAGGAAGGCCAATGGATCCGCGCCAACACCAAGGAAGCCGCGACCCAACTCGCGCCTATCCAGGGTCTGGACACCGATGTCATCGAAATCAGCCTGAAGCGCTATGAACATATCTTCCGGCCGATCGACGCCAAGGTGCTGGAAGAGCAGCAACGCATCGCCGACGCCTTCTTCGAGCTCAAGCTGATCCCGAAAAAACTCAGCGTCAAGGACGCGGTGCTGAAGTAAGAAAGTAATACGCACGAAGGATGCGCCGGCTTTCGAGAGAGCGGCGCACCGCTGGTTTTACCTGATACCGATATCGATTGGAGTTTGCAATGAACGTTTTCTGGTTTATCCCCACGCACGGCGACAGCCGCTACCTCGGCACCGCAGAAGGCGGTCGCCTGGTCAGTCATGACTACATGAAGCAGGTCGCAGTCGCCGCCGATACCTTGGGATATGACGGCGTGCTGCTGCCGACCGGACGTTCCTGTGAAGACGCCTGGGTCACAGCCGCCAGCCTGATCGGTGAAACCAGGCAACTGAAATTTCTGGTCGCGGTGCGTCCCGGCCTGAGCGCACCGACGTTGTCGGCGCGCATGGCAGCGACCTTCGACCGCCTGTCCGGCGGCCGCTTGCTGGTCAATGTCGTCACCGGCGGCGATCCTGCCGAGCAGGAAAGCGACGGCATCTTCGGCACCCACAAGGAGCGCTATGAAATCTCCGATGAGTTCCTCAAGATCTGGCGCGATGTGCTGAGCAAGACCCATACCGGCGGCGAAACCAATTTCGAAGGCAAGCACCTCAGCGTCAAGGGCGCCAAGGCGCTCTATCCACCGGTACAGGCGCCATACCCGCCGCTGTATTTCGGCGGCTCCTCGGACGAAGCGATCGACCTCGCCGCTGAACAAGTCGACGTCTACCTGACCTGGGGCGAACCGCCCGAAGCTGTCGCCGAAAAGATCGCCATCGTGCGCGCACGCGCCGCCAAGGCCGGCCGCACTCTGCGCTTCGGCATCCGCCTGCACGTGATCGTCCGTGAAACCACGGAAGCCGCCTGGCGCGCTGCCGATGAACTGATCAGTCGGCTCGATGACGAGACCATCGCCAAGGCCCAGGCCAACTTTGCCCGCATGGATTCGGAAGGGCAGCGCCGCATGGCGGCCCTGCACGGCGGCCGCCGCGACAAGCTGGAAGTGAGTCCCAACCTGTGGGCTGGGGTCGGCCTGGTGCGAGGCGGCGCGGGCACGGCGCTGGTGGGCGATGGCCCGACGGTGGCCGAACGGCTCCAGGAATATGCGGCGCTGGGCATCGATACCTTCATCCTCTCGGGCTATCCGCACCTGGAAGAGTCCTACCGGTTTGCCGAACTGGTGTTTCCGCTGTTGCCGCGCAAGCAGAAGGAAACGCTGCCCGGCTTCAACCTGACCGGCCCGTTCGGCGAGATCGTCGGCAACACCCACGTACCGCCGCCGGTCGCCAAGCTGGCGCAGCAAGTTTCGGAGAGTTAAGGAGCCGTCATGAGTACAAGCATCGCCAGCCCTACCGTCGATACGCCGCGCAAGATCGCTGCTGCTAAAAGTAGCGGCAGCGGCAGCAGCAATGGTTTTGGCGCCACGCAATTATTGTCCTGGGCCTTGCCGGTCGGCTTGATCGTGGTGTGGCAGATCGCAGCGCAACTGGGCTGGCTGTCCAGCCGTATCCTGCCCGAGCCGTGGGCAGTGTTGCGCGCAGCCTGGAACCTGTCGGTATCGGGCGAGTTGTGGACGCATCTGGGCGTCAGCACAGGGCGCGCCGCCTCGGGCTTCGCCGTCGGCGGCGGACTCGGCCTGCTGCTTGGACTGCTGACCGGCACCTTCCGCCAGGCCGAAGTGCTGCTCGACACCACGCTGCAGATGGTGCGCAATATTCCGGCGCTGGCGCTGATCCCGCTGATGATCCTGTGGTTCGGCATCGACGAGACTTCCAAGCTGTTCCTGGTGTCGGTCGGCGTGTTCTTCCCGATTTACCTCAATACTTTCCACGGCATCCGCTCGGTCGACAAGGGCCTGATCGAAATGGCGAAGAGCTACGGCTTGTCCGGCTGGCCGCTGTATCGCGACGTGATCCTGCCCGGCGCGTTGCCGTCGATCCTGGTCGGCGTGCGTTTTGCGCTCGGCCTGGTGTGGGTGCTGCTGATCGTGGCCGAAACCATCTCGGCGCAAGCCGGCATCGGTTACATGACCATGAACGCCCGCGAATTCCTGCAAACCGATGTGGTGCTGGTCGGCATCCTGCTGTACGCGCTGCTCGGCAAACTGGCCGACGTGCTGGCGCGCAGCCTGGAAAAATTCTGGCTGCGCTGGCATCCGGGTTATCAATGAACAAGGCAACCAACAAAGCAACCAGCAAAGAAACGGATAAGGGCGTCGCGATGCAAAACAATCCTGTCGAAACCACGCAAGTAAAGAATGCCGCCGAAGCGCAATCCGGCAAGCAGAGCCGTGGCGTGCGCGTCGCCATCGACGGCCTGTCGAAATCCTATGCCGGCCGCGAAGTTCTGAAAGCCGTCGCGCTCGACGTCAAGCCCGGCGAATTCGTCGCCATCGTCGGTCGCAGCGGCTGCGGCAAGAGCACCTTGCTGCGCCTGATCGCGAAACTGGAAACCGCCACCCACGGCGAAGTCGCCTTCGCCAAAGACGACGACGGACGTCAAGCGGGCTTCGAGCCGGAGACCCGCATCATGTTTCAGGACTCGCGCCTGCTGCCATGGAAACGCGTGCTCAACAACGTCGCGCTGGGCTTGCCCAAGGCAGCCTTGCCGTCGGCCTCGCAAGCGCTGCGCCAGGTCGGTCTGGAAGAACGCGCCGGCGAATGGCCGGCTGTCCTGTCCGGCGGCCAGCGTCAACGCGTGGCGCTGGCGCGCGCTCTGGTGCACGACCCCGAATTATTGCTATTGGACGAACCGCTGGGCGCGCTTGATGCGCTGACCCGCATCGAGATGCAGCAACTGATCGAATCGCTGTGGCAAAAGCGCGGCTTCACCGCCGTGCTGGTCACGCATGACGTGCAGGAAGCGATCGCGCTGGCCGATCGCGTGGTGCTGATCGAAGACGGCCGCGTGGCCCTGGACCAGCGCATCGACCTGGCCCGCCCGCGCTCGCGCGGCCAGGCGCAGTTTGCGGCGCTGGAAGAAGCGATCCTGGCGCGGGTGCTAAGGCATCCGGGTAGCGAATCCGCCATCGAGGAACTGGAACCTGCGTTTGCGCCGCGTGGCGTGCAGCAGGTGCAGTGGGCCATCTGAACAACATTGATTTCAACCCCTACGGCGCGGCAAGTGCCACACCGTTTCATCAAGGAGCAGAGCATGACCATTCAAGCCATCAACGTCCGCAATCAATTCAAGGGCAAAGTCAAAGCCATCATCGAAGGCTCCGTCGTCTCCGAAGTCGATGTCGAAACACCAGCCGGTATCGTCACATCGGTCATCACCACACGCTCGGTCAAGGACCTGGGCCTGGTGATCGGCAGCGAAGTCGTCGCGCTGGTCAAGGCGACCGAAGTGTCGATCGCCAAGCTCTGATCCGATTTCATCGCGGAGCCATTGATGAAGTATCAAGCCCTGGAAAAATATCTTGCCCGCCTCAATGGGCCCGACGGTTCAGGCGGGCAAGAGTCCAAGGTCTGGCTGGATGCGGAAGGGCGGGCGCAGGGCAAGTATTTCAACACCACGCTCACTTCCGCGTTTCAACCGATACGCGTATTCGGCAGCGCCGGCACGCCGGACGCCGCCACGCCGGACGCCACCATCGTTGCGCATGAAGGATTTGCGCGCAGCTATTCCGAAGACGACAGCGGTCTGCATCTGTGGCGCCTGCTCGACCAGGCCGCCAGTGATGACGAGTCGGTCGAACTGGATCGCTTGTGCCGCATGTTGCATTCGATCAATTTTTATCGCCAGGTGGACTATGACGTCAGTCTGCACCTGAGCGTGCATGCGCGTTTGCTGGCAGCCGTCGACAGCAATCACGGCATCGCTTTCCGCCGTATCCTCAATCTGCTGGAACTGCCGCATGACAAGATCGTGCTGCAAATGCCGGTGGTGACGCAGAACCAGGGCTGGCTGCTCAACTACGTGCTGGACAACTACCGGCGCAACGGTTTCCGGCTCGGCATCAGCGCCGCCGATGCACGCGATGCGCTGGCCTTGCTGGAGAAGGTCAAGCCCGACATGATCAAGGTCGACGCGCGCGAACTGACCGATGAAGAGGGCACCGAGAAGTTGCTGCGGCAAGCTGCTGCACACGGCATTCGGGTGGTATTCAAGCGCGTCGAGAATCCTGTGGTGTTCGCCCGGTTGCAGGACTTCGGCGGCAAACTCGGCACGCCGGTGTATGCTCAGGGCTATCTCTGGGATACGCCGAAATCGATCCTGGCGCTCCCGCTTCCCGACTCTGAAAGCAAGGTGGCCTGACATGGGCAAAACGACCGCACGCAATCAAGGCAGCTCCGTTGTTCCACGCATTGCGGATTTTCGCGTGTTGGTGGTGCCGGGACTTGACGGCAGCGGTCCCGAACATTGGCAGTCGCGTTGGCAACGGCTGTATCCGGCCTTCGAGCGGGTAGAGCAGGATCGCTGGGACGTTGCCGATTTGCCGGTGTGGTCAGCGCGTTTGCAGGAAGTGCTGGCGCAGGATGTTCGTCCTACCGTGATCGTTGCACATAGCTTTGGCTGTCTGACGACGGTGCATCGCGTGGGGATTGATGCCGGTCGGATCGTCGGTGCGTTGCTGGTGGCGCCGGCGGATCCTGAAAAATTCAAAGTGGCCGATGTGGTGCAGGTGCGGCTGCCGTTTCCTTCAGTGGTGATCGGCAGCACCGACGATCCCTGGATGTCTGCGGAACGTGCTGAACATTGGGCGGGCGTTTGGGGCGCCGAGTTTGTCAATGCGGGGGCGGTGGGGCATATCAATACTGCTTCGGGGTTGGGGGATTGGGTGGCTGGGCAGGAGGTGTTGGCGGAGTTGGTTAAGCGGGTTGGTAACCGTAATTCTGTGGCCTCTACCTGACCTGTCTTCCTGTTCTCATTAATTTTTTTCTTTCTTCGGACGACCTCGCCGGGGGCGGCCCGGCGTCGTCAGGCACAAATCGGGAAGGGAAACAAACTCGCTGCGCTCAGACAAGTTTCCCTTCTTTATCCGATTTGCACCTGCCGCCACCGGCTACTCGCAAGCGGGAATTCCAGACTGGCTCGCTGCGCGTCGCCAGGGGACTGAGATGGTTTTTAGATCGCCTGTCGCTTTTACTCCTGCTTCCTCGTCCTCGTCTTAAATTCCTTGTCCGCCGGACACTTCAATTCTCTGCGCCGTCACCCAGCGATTGTCCTGCGACAGCAGTGAGGCGATCATCGGGCCGATGTCGTCCGGTACGCCTACGCGGCCCAGTGCGGTCAGGCCCGCAAACTGTTTGTTGATCTCGGGATTGTCCCGCACCACGCCGCCGCCGAAATCGGTTTCGATGGCGCCGGGGGCGACCGTATTGACGGCGATGCCGCGGGCTCCGAGTTCCTTTGCCATGTAGCGCGTGAGCACTTCGACTGCGCCTTTGGCGGCGGCATATACTGCATAGCCGGGGAACGAGGTGCGCGTCAGGCCCGAGGACAGGTTGACGATGCGGCCGCCGTCGGCGATCAAGGGCAGCAGGGTTTGCGTCAGGAAATAGACGCCCTTGAAATGCACATTGACCAGGCCGTCGAATTGCGCCTCGGTGGTGTCGCCGATCAGGGCGTAGTCGCCGTGGCCGGCGTTGTTGACCAGGTGATCGATGCTGTTGCGCGACCAGGTGTCGCGCAGCGCGGCGCACAGGCGTTCCGCGAAAGGGGCGAATGCGGCAACGTCGCCGGTATCGAGCTGCAACGCGACCGCCTTGCGGCCGAGTGCCTGGATTTCAGCAACCACGGCTTGCGCTTCGTCGCTGCGGCTGTGGTAGGTGACGACAACGTCGCCGCCATGGCGGGCGATGCTGAGGGCGGTGTTGCGGCCGAGTCCGCGGCTGGCGCCGGTGACGAGGGTGATCTTGGTGGCAGTGGTGGTCATGGTGGGCTCCTGTGCTGTGATGTATCGATGCGTTGATGGAAGCCGCAGTATCGAACGCAGGGGGCGGGTCCGGTTACCGGATACTCGACGTTCCTTGCCTGATCCTCCAAGTCGAGTGCAAGTCGCGTGCAAGACAATCGCCGACAAGGTAGGCTTGCACCATGACGACCTTACTCACTGCCGTGCAACGCTATGCCGACGCTCATGCCGGGCGGGACGGGCTGGCGCATACGCCCATCGCCGGACTCACCATCGTGCGCGCGACCGAGGTCAGCGAATTGCTCTACGCCATTTCGCGACCGCTGGTGTGCCTGGTCTTGCAAGGCGGAAAACGTGTCGCCATGGGTGCGCAGGCCTTTGCCTTCTCGGCCGGCGATTCGCTACTGATCACGGCCGACGTGCCGACGGTCAGCCAGATTACGCACGCAAGTCTTGCCGCGCCTTACCTGTCGCTGGTGTTGGAACTCGATCCTGCGGTGATTGCCGATCTGGCGATGCAGATGGAAGCCGCACCTGCTTCCGCACAGGCACCGGTGCGCGTCGACCCGACCGATGCGGAAGTCGCCGATGCGGCGTTGCGGCTGATGCGCTTGCTTGATCGTCCGGCCGCGTTGCCGGTACTGCAGACCCAATTGACGCGCGAGTTGCATTACTGGCTGCTGGCGGGCAAGCATGGCGCTGCGATTCGCAATCTGGGATGGCCGGACAGTCAGGCGCGGCGCGTGGCGCGGGCGGTCGAGGTGTTGCGGACCGATTTCGCGCAGGCGTTGCCGGTGGAACGCCTGGCGGCGGTGGCGGGCATGAGCCCGTCGTCATTTCATCAGCATTTCCGCAGCGTGACTTCGTTGTCGCCGCTGCAGTTCCAGAAGCAGCTGCGCCTGATCGAGGCCAGAAGGCTGATGCTGACCGACGGCGTCAGCGCCAGCAGTGCGGCGTTTGCGGTCGGCTATGAGAGCGTGCCGCAGTTCACGCGCGAATACGGCAGGATGTTCGGCCTGCCGCCGGCGAAGGATACCGAAGAGGCGAAGAGCAAGGTGCGTGCTTCCGCCTAAAAGCTCGGTCACGATATGCAGAGTAACTCCGCCAAGAATATCGGATTGGAGAATTGCAAACTGGCATCGCGTCCAGTTTCTCGCAGGCCGCGCTAATCTGATTTTTTCATGTCTCTCTTCAACATGCTGATGTCATCCGGGTCGGTCGCGCTCCCCGCGACAAAGTACCAATGCGTCGTTCCATGTCAAATCCTGTATTGCCCAGTTTCTCGGGGCGAGCATGAACACGTTTTTAAGTCCCTCCGACTGACAAATCAATTCAATAACCTGCAGGAACACTCTCTCCATATTTAACGGTTTTTGCTGATTTTTTGGGGCTGTAGTTCCGCGCATATTTACAAGCTTCGTATCTTCACGGACATTGGCAGACTGTATTTTTCTCAAGAAGTGCTTGCCAAGGAAAACCACGATGACGATTAAAAGGCTACTACTGCCACTGCTGCTATTTGCCAGCATCTTTACCTTGACTGCTTGTAATGCGACCGCGCCGGAAGCGCCAGCAAAGACATCCACGCTGTCGTATGTACCTATACCGAGAGAATATGTCTCGGTCTCTTGCGTGACACACGGGACAGGCTATATCCATTCTTTTTACATCGAAGAACCGGCTTCAAGCAGTCGGTTGGGTGGTCGGGAAGCGGGCGGCACTAACTGCGGGGGCATCATCGCGGCGGGCTACGCTCTGCCCAAGGCCTGGTTTCCGGGGATGAAGGTCAAAGTGC
>NZ_AJHH01000608.1 GCF_000256565.1 Herbaspirillum lusitanum P6-12
ACCCAATGGGCGGGAATGGGTGGAAAAGACCACCAATATCATGCGGTACGAAAAGGTCGGAAACATCTATGTCCATTTTTTTAAAGATGATCAGGTGCGTGTAGTTGCGGCCAATTCAAATGGGGCAAGTCCTCATCATCCAATATTGGAAGAGGTCACCGTTCCGCCAGCGGAGGATTAGTAATCATGAGCACTCCAATACACTCATCACCGCCAAAGATAGCTGCTGATGCTGAAATAGAAATGATGGCAACGGAAACAGAAGAAATCGCCCTAAAGGATTTGCTAAGGGCGCCCGTGGTATACGCCCCAAGCGGAAATCCGCTTCCGTCCTGTCAAAAAATGGTCCGCATAGGCCTGTTCTTTGATGGCACAAGCAATAACAAATACAGGGATGAACCCAATCAGGCGCATACCAACGTCGTCAAGCTGTTCAATGCGCACAAGGATATCAAGGGCGAAAGCTATCAAAAAGATTCCAGCTGTTTCCGCTTTTATATCCCAGGTGTAGGCACGCGCTTTCCCGAGAATCAGGAGTGGAAGGAAACGCAGGAAGGTAAAGCCATGGGAAAAGGCGGACAGGCGCGGATTTTGTATGGCGTTTTAGAGGTCTATAACGCCGTTTATCAAGCATTTAACGAGGGGCGTGATTTATATGAACCAGCCCAACTCACCGCCAAACTAAAAAGCTATACCCGCGACGTCGAAGAGAACTACGACAAGGAATACCCCCTGCACGAGCGCCGCAAACGCTGGTTCACGCAGCTGCGCGACGAACTCAACAACAAGCTTCAAGCTCAACGTGACATTATCATCCAGCCGCGCATCCCACTGATTCGCGTGGCCGTCTTCGGTTTCTCTCGCGGCGCGATTGAAGCGCGCAGTTTCTGCTACTGGCTTCACGCTGCGCTGGAAGAGAAATCCACGCTAGCGGGCATGCCCATCGAGATCAACTTCCTCGGTCTGTTCGATTCGGTCGCCTCGGTCGGCCTGCCACATTCGGCGGCGCAGACCACGCCTTTCCGCTTCATCGACGGCCATTTCAGCTGGGCGGCCGAGACCCTGACGCCGCTCCCTTCATTGGTCAAACAAACGGTGCACTACATCGCTGCACACGAACAGCGCATGAACTTCCCCGTCACGCGCGTCCAGGGAAACAACGTGCAGGAAGTGCTGTATCCCGGCGTGCATGCGGATGTGGGCGGAGGCTACTGCCCCAAGGAACAGGGCCGTGGCATGACGGTCGGACAGATGGTGTCGCAGGTGCCGCTGTTGCACATGCATAAAATCGCGCGTCTGGCGGGCGTGCCCTTGGTGACCTATCGCCAGATGGCTTCAGACCTGCAAGCCGACTACGCCCTCAGCCCCGAACTGGCGGCCAACTGGAACGCGTATATGGCAGCAGGGGACTTCGCCGGCACCTACGAAGCACAGGTGCGCGAACATCTGCGCATGTACTACCGTTTTCGCAGCCATTGGCTGGACCACATGGCGCAACTGCCGGCCTACCAGCGCGCCACGCCCCAAGAGCAGCAGGATATCGCCAGCTACGATGCACTGTTCAAGGGCGACATGGAACTGCTGCGCGAGCGCGCCAAGGGCGGTCCTCCAAGGAGGTATAGAGACAATGGCGATGAAATCAAATTCTACGGGCCGGGCCACAGTCATCTTGCCAATCAGCAGCAGCTGTTGCGTGCAGATACACGGCAGGCGCCTGATGCGACTGAAACGCTAGTGCTGGCAGTCTTCGAAGAACAACGAGGTCAGTCGAGAGCCGACGGTATCGCTTTGCTTGAGGAGCAAGTGCACGATTCATTGGCCGGGTTCTATCTGGGCGGCTATGTGAGCGCGGAAGAGAAGGCTGAGAAGTTGCGCACCTGGCAAACCAAGCCGCCATCGGAACACGATCGTTATAACCATCAAGCCTGGCAGAATTTTGAGAAGGCCAAGGCGAAGAATTCTGAACTGCAAAAGATTCTAGATGACAAGGCTGAGTTGGTCAGACAGACGGAGAATGCGCGCTTCAATGGACGTATGGACGACACGGGAGATTTACAACGTGAAAGCGCCTTCACTGACAAAGAAATTGCCCTGTTGACTCAAAACTCCAAGGACCAGCCGATATTCCCTGTGCAAAGCGACGAGGACGCGGGAGCGTTGTGTAGCGGCTACGTTTTCACACAAACCGGGACACTGCGTGAAGGCGGTGGATATCTGGTGCCGCGCGTTGTGTTCTTGCTGTAACAATACGTCGTGACATGGACCGGTGCAATACGTGAACAGATTGTCACTGACTGTCCTTGGACGATACTATCCAAAGACTATCCGACCCGGACGGTATCTATGTGCTGAGATGGGATGGAAAAATCAGAAGGGCGCACCCACAAGAAACTTGGGGGAGCGCTTTTCTTTAATCCGCTAATCAGGCATTCTTTGCATCGATTATGCTCAGCGCCTGTAAAACTCCTTGCTCTTCGATGCTGCGCAGGAATGTCTTCACCGCAGACACAAACTCCACCCGCTTGGCAAGATCATTTCCGAACACGGCTTCCAGCGCCAGCAAGGCATCCACGCGTGCGTCGATGTCGGCGATGCGCGCCGCCGCTTGCAGCGCATCAGCCAGCGGATCGGAGATCGGATACGCCAGCCCGGCTTCATCTTCTCCGCGCAGATAACGTATCCATCCCGCCACCGCAAAACACAGTCGCACGCAAGGCAGTCCAGCATCGAGGCGTGCGCGGATGGTGCCGAGCAAACGCTGCGGCAGCTTTTGCGAACCGTCCATGGCGATCTGTTGCAGGCGATGCTTCAGCGCCGGATTGCGGAAGCGCGCCACCAGCTCGTCGCGATATTCGTCCAGGCCGGGACGTTGCAGCGTCGGTGCGATTTCCTGCGTCATCATTTGTTCGATGAAGCCGCGCAAGCCGTCGTCGCGAATGGCCTGGTCGACCGTCACGTAGCCCGCCAGCGAACCCAGGTAGGCGAGGCTGGAATGGCTGCCGTTGAGCATGCGCAGCTTGGCGTGTTCGTAGGGCTCGGCTTCTTCCACCAGGGTTGCGCCGGCGGTTTCCCAAGCTGGTCGCGGACCGGCGAAGCGGTCTTCGATCACCCATTGCGAAAACGGCTCCGTCACCACCGGCCAGGCGTCGTCGACGCCCAGGCGTGCGGCGATGGCGACGCGATCCTCATCGGTGGTCTTGGGCACGATGCGGTCCACCATGGAGTTGGGGAAAGCGCCGTGCCGGGAAATCCATTTCGACAATTCAGGATCGACATGCCCGGCAAACGCCAGCACCAGCGCGCGCGAAGTGTTGCCGTTGGACGGCAGGTTGTCGCAGGACAGCACCGTGAAGGGCGGCAGTCCCGCATCGCGGCGCTTGCCGAGGGCGCGCACGATGAAGCCGATAGCCGAACGCGGCGCATCGGCATGCACCAGGTCGTGGACGATGTCGGGATGATCGAAGCGCAGCGTGTTGGACGCCGGATCGTGGCAATAACCTTTTTCCGTCACGGTCAGGCTGACGATATGGCAATGCGCATGACTCATCGCCGCCAGCACGGCGGCGGGCGACTCCGGCGCGACCAGTGTGTCGACCAGCGAGCCGATGATGCGCAGCTGTTCGCCTTCTACGCCTCTGATCGCCAGCGTATAGAGATTGTCCTGCGGGGCCAGCGCATCGCGGGTTTCAGGGCTGCGCAGCGATACGCCGACGATGCCCCAGCGCAGGTCGCCCTGCGCCAGCACCGTGTCGGTGTAGACCGCCTGGTGCGCGCGGTGGAAGGCGCCCAGTCCGAGATGCACGATGCCGGGTAGTAGCGCGGCTCTGTCATAGTCCGGCAGCGCCGCCTGCTTTTCTGTTTGCTTATCTGCTTGCGCCAGTGTTTGCTTGTTCAGCTTCATGTTGTGCCTGCGTCAGGTTTCATCACTTTTGCGGATGTTCTTTGACGCGCGACACCAGTTGCGTCGGGCTGACGAAACGCATCGCGATCAGCAGCCAGATCAGCGTGACGATCATGTACACCATCGCCATCGCATCGATCGACTGGGAAGCACGCACGCCTGCGGCGAACACCGAGTAATACAGCGCCACCACCAGCGTCTGCGTATCCGCGCCGGCCGTCAGGAAGGTCAGCTCGAACATCGCAATCGTGCGCACCAGCACCAGCAGCGAAGCAGCCAGGATGCCCGGTGCCAGCAACGGCACCAGCACATGGCGGAACATCGTGAAGGTGCGCGCGCCGAACACCCGTGCGGCTGATTCGAGGTTCGGATCGATCTGCTCGATGAACGGCGTCATCACCAGGATCACGAAGGGCAGCGCCGGCAACAGGTTGGCGATGATCACCCCGGGCAGGGTGCCTGCCAGGTGCAGTTCATACATCAGCGTGGCCAGCGGGATGCCGTAGGTGATCGGCGGGATCATCAGGGGCAGCAGGAACAAACCGGTCAGCAGTTTCTTGCCGCGGAAGTTGCGTCGCGCCAATGTGTACGCCGCCGGCACGCCGATCAGGATGGACAGCACCACCACCGACAGCACCACCTGCACCGTTACCAGCAGCACGTCGCCGAGCTGGAATTCCTGCCAGGCGGCGGAATACCATTCCAGCGTCCAGCCGTTTGGCAGCCAGGTCCCGAGCCAGCGCTTGGCCACCGAGTTGGTGGCGACCGAGGCGATCATCAGGCCGACGTTGATCAGGAAGAAGGTCATCAGGCCGACCACCAGTCCGCTCCAGGCACGGCTGGCCCAGTGGGAGCGGCGCTTCGGTGCAGGCTGTCGTGAGATCGATTGCGAAGTCATCATGGGAGAAGTTGTCGTTGCTTGTGTCATGGTTAACCCTTGCCTCCGGTGACCGGACCGCGGTAGAACAGATTGCGCGCACCGAGCACGATCACCACCACGCCCAGTTGCACTGCGCCCATGATCATCGCTACTGCCGATGCCATGGAATAGTCATAGTTCTCGAACGCCGCTTCATACGCCGCAATCGAAATCACACGCGTCGCACCGGCCGGCGAACCCAACAGCACCGCCGAAGGAAACACCGAAAACGCTTGCACGAACGACAGGCAGAACGCCATTGCCAAGCCCGGCAGAATCAGCGGGAAGATCACGTAGCGGAACTGGTTGAACGGATTGGCGCCCAGCGTCGCCGCGGCCCGT
>NZ_AJHH01000609.1 GCF_000256565.1 Herbaspirillum lusitanum P6-12
CCGGTGATGTACGACAGGATCAGCAGGAAAGCGAACGGGAAGCCCGAGATCACCAGCGAGATCAGCACGCCCGCATAGTTGTGCGTCAGGCGGATTGCGCCTTCGTAGATGTGCAGCGTCTGCAGGATCTGCGCGAACCAGCCCTTGGGGCCGAAATAGGTCAGCATGCCTTCGGCGATCAGCACCGTGCCCAGCGTGATCGGAATCACCAGGATCGTCGTGGCGATCTTTTGATAAGGCGTCTTGTGGCGCAGGCGATAGGCCACCGGCACCGCAATCAGGATGTTGATCAGCGTTGCCGGCAAGGCCAGCTTGAGCGTCACGCCGATGGTCATCCACAGGTTTTCCGTGTTGAAGAACTTGACGTAGTTCGACAGCATGCCGCCGCCTTCGAGCGGCTGGAACGACAGGATCAGGCCGTGGATGAACGGATAGACGAACACCGCCAGCATGAAGACCACGGCCGGTGCCGCCATCCACATGGCCGGATCACGCCAGCGCGCGCCGGCGGTTTGCGAGGACATCAGCATCATGCCACCTGTTCGAAAGGATAAGCCAGCACGCGGTCGGCGGGCACGGAGACGCGGATGGTTTCGCCCGGCGAGGCTTTGCCTTCGGCACGTACGTAAAGGCGCGTGTTGTCTTGCGTGCGCAGCATGAACAGCGATTCGCGACCGTAATATTCGACCGACTCGACGCGTGCGCTGATGCTGTTGTCGGGGGCGGTGCCGTCGGCGCAGATGCTGAATTCTTCCGGACGGATCGACACGGCGGCGCGACCGTTCAGGCGCATCTTCGCGATGCCGGCCAGATTGACGCCGGGACCGGCCAGCGTGACGGTCCGCGCATCCTGGCCGACCACATCCAGAATCAGTTCATTGCGATAGCCCATGAAGCGCGCCACGGCGAGATTCGACGGCTGGCCGTAGACTTCCGGCGGCGTGCCGATCTGCTGCACCTTGCCATCCTTCATGACGACGATGCGGTCGGCCAGCGACAGTGCTTCATCCTGATCGTGGGTGACGTACAGGGTGGTGCGGCCGAGTTCGCCGTGGATGCGACGGATTTCGGAGCGCATTTCGAGGCGCAGTTTTGCGTCGAGATTGGACAGCGGCTCGTCCATCAGGATCAGCGGCGGTTCGATGACGATGGCGCGGGCAATCGCCACGCGTTGCTGCTGGCCGCCGGACAACTGGCCGGGCAGCTTGTTCATGTGTTGCGCCAGTTGCACCAGGTCGAGGGCGCGTTTGACGCGGGTCTGGATTTCGGCGGCAGGCACGCCGCGCATCAGCAGGCCGAAGCCGACGTTCTTGGCCACCGTCATGTGCGGGAACAGGGCGTAGTTCTGGAACACCATGCCGAAGCCGCGCTGTTCCGGCGGCAAGGTATCGATGCGGTGATCGTCAAGATAGATGCCGCCGTCCGACAAGGGCAGCAGGCCGGCGATGCAATTCAGCGCGGTCGACTTGCCGCAGCCGGAAGGGCCGAGCAGGGCGATGAATTCGCCGCGCGCAATGTCCATCTGCAGGCCGTCCAGCGCGGCGATCTGCGGCGCGTCGGTAGTTTTAGCCGGGCCGCCAAAGCGACGTGTCACGCGATCCAGTCGCAATGTCTTGAAGTCAGGTTTCATGCTTGCCTCTAATTGATCGTAATGAGCCGGGCGACGTGGAATATTTCATTGCCGCCCGGCTTGTCTCTACTTGCTTTTGCTTATTTAAACTTTTGAGCGCCTACTTGTTCATCCCAGATACGGAATGCTTTCACCATCACCTGCGCATCCAGCGGTTGCACGTGCGGGAACCTGGCGATCCAGTCGGCGTACTCGGCGCGGCCGAATTCCTTGAGCGTGTCCTGGCTGGCTTGCGGCGCCATCGTCACCGGCACGTTCTTGATCGCCGGACCAGGATAGAAGTAGCCCTTGTCGTAGGTCTGGGCCTGTTGCTTCGGTTGCAGCAGGTAGGCCATCACGTCGAGCACCACGGCTTGCTTGGCGGGAGCCAGGCCCTTCGGCACGATCATGTAATGCGTGTCGTTGACCCAGGTCATGTTCTTGAAGGCGCCAACCTTGAATTCCTTCGGCACCACGCCCAGCGCGCGCGGGTTGATGTCCCAGCCGGTCACGGTGACCGTCATGTCTCGCGAACCTTCGCCGAGTTCCTTCATCACGGCGCCGGTGCCGCCCGGGTAGTACTCGATGCAGGTGTTCAGCTCCTTGAGGTAAGCCCAGGTCTTGTCCCAGCCCTTGACCGGATCTTTGGGATCCTTGTCGCCGAGCAGGTAAGGCAGGCCCATCAGGAAGGTGCGGCCGGGACCGGAATTGGCCGGGCGCGCATAGATCAGTTTGTTCGGATTGGCCTTGCACCATGCCAGCAGTTCCGGCGGCGTGGTCGGCACCTGCTTGACCTTGTCCGGGTTGTATTCCAGCAGCGGACCGGCCGGCATGAAGGCGACGGCCAGGCCCTGGTTATGCGCCAGCTCCTGCATCTTCTTCACTTCCGGCAGGTAGTTCTCGGTCAGCGGAGCGAACCTGGCGTTGTTCTCCGGCAGCAGCGTCACCCATAGATTCTGCTCGATGCCGGCAGCCAGAATGTCGGTGCCGCCGAGGACCAGGTCGATGTCGCTGCGCTTGGCGTTCTGCATCGCCTTCAGCTTGCTCGGCAGTTCCGGCGCCGGTGCTTTGGTGAAAGTGAATTTGACGTTGGGATGCGTGGTCTTGTACGACTCGATGGCCTCTTGCAGCAGCGCCAGCGAACCGGCGACGTCGACCACGTTGATGGTGACTGCTGCCTGCGCATGTGCGGCCGGGCTGCCGACCATGGCGGCCAAGCCGAAACCGATGGCGGCGGCCATGACGGTGCGGCGGGTCGCCTTGTGCAAGGTATTCAAAACCTGTTTCATTGATGTCTCCTCCTAGAGATGGAATTGTTGGGTACCGGGATAAAGCGGACGTCTTGTGACGCTCTGATGAATCTTCAAACCGTACTGCTATTGCGCTGACTCTCTTTCAAAAAATGCTCACAAACGGTAGGCCTGCTTGGCCAGCCGATACGTCAGGTCGTGCGCCAGGTCCAGCGCTTCGTCTTCATGCAGGCGATGTTCGGCCACCAGTCGCGCCAGATAGCCGCAATCGATGCGGCGGCTGACGTCGTGGCGGGCCGGGATCGACAGGAAGGCGCGGGTGTCGTCGTTGAAGCCGACCGTGTTGGCAAAGCCGGCGGTCTCGGTGGTCAGCTCGCGGAAGCGGCGCATGCCTTCCGGCGCATCGAAGAACCACCATGCCGGCCCCAGTTTCAGTGCCGGATAGACGCCGGCCAGCGGCGCCAGTTCGCGCGAGTAACTGGTTTCGTCGAGCGTGAACAGAATCACGGACAGGCGCGGGTCGAGGCCGAAGCGATCCAGCAGCGGCTTGAGCGCGCCGACGTATTCGGTCTGCATCGGAATATCAAAACCCTTATCGCGGCCGAAGCGCGCCAGCATCGCCGGGCTGTGGCTGCGCCAGCAGCCGGGATGGATCTGCAATACCAGACCGTCGTCGATGCTCATTGCCGCCATCTCGGTCAGCATCTGGGCGCGGAACAGTTCGGCTTCGTCGCGGCTGATCTTGCCCGACAGCGCTTTGTCGAACAGCGCCTTGCATTCCGCGAGCGGCAGGTCGGCGGTGCGTGCGCTCGGATGACCGTGGTCGGTCGAGGTCGCACCGTGTTCCTTGAAGAAGGCGCGACGGACGCGGTGCGCCTGCAGATAGCCTTCCCAGGTGCGGGTGTTCTCGCCGGTCAGTTCGCCGAAGCGCTCGACGTTGGCGGTGAAGCCTTCGAATTCGGGATCGACCACCGGATCGGGACGGTAGGCCGTCACCACGCGGGCGCGGCCCCTGGCGGTCTGCCAGGGATCGTTCTTGAGCTTGCCGTGATGCGCCAGCGGATCGAGCGGCGACTCGGTGGTGGCGATGACATCGATGTTGAAGCGCTCGAACAGTGCGCGAGGACGGAACTCGGGACGCTGCAGGCAGCCGTCGATGTGATCGTAGAGACGGTCGGCGTTGGCCTCGCTCAAGCCCTCTTCGAGGCCGAACACTTCTTCGAACACGTGATCGAGCCACATGCGCGACGGCGTGCCGCGAAACAGCGGCCAGTGTTTTGCCAGGATGCGCCAGATGCGGCGCGGATCGCCTTCCACCGCGCTGCCGTCGCTGCCTTCACGTGCTGGGATGCCCAGATCTTCCAGCTTGACGCCCTGGCTGAACAGCATGCGGAATACATAGTGGTCGGGCTGGATCAGCAGCGCCGACGGATTGGGGAAGGCGGCGTTGCCGGCGAACCAGGCCGGGTCGGTGTGACCGTGCGGGCTGACGATGGGCGCGTCCTTGATCTCTTTATAAAGACGGCGCGCGATCGAGCGCGTGTCGGGATCGGCGGGGAACAGTCGGTCTGGGTGCAGCAATGGCATGTTGTCTCCTGATTTGCTATGTCTGACGTTATGTCTGACGCCAAGTCGGACTTCGTCGCTGCTGCATCCTCGGCTCTGTATGGCTGGCCTCTGGCGGATGCGCTGCGGATCCGTGTTGAATATTCAATCCTGTGCCGCTACTCCTGATGATGCGGCATGTAAGCCTTGCCGCCGCCCCAGCCGCGCGAGAACTCGGTGGTCACGCGTTCGAGGTGGGCGTGCATGGCCTTGCGCGCGCCCTCGGGATCGCGATCGACAATGGCCTCGAGGATGCGGCGATGATCGACCAGCGTCTGCTGGCGCAATTCTTCGGTATGGAAGTGTTCTTCCATCTTGATCCACAGGCGACCGCGCTGGTCCCACAGGTTCTCGATCACGCTGACCAGGGCGCTGTTGCCGGTGGCGCGGGCGATCGAGAGGTGGAAAGTGCGGTCGGCTTCTTCATTGTTGGGGCGGTCGTGATAGAAGCGCTCCATGTCGTTGAGCGCGCGCAGGATGGCGTCGAGGGCACCGTCGGTGGCCATGCGCGCGGCGATCGCGGCGACTTCGCCTTCGATCAGGCAGCGCGCCGACAGGATCTCGAACGGACCCGGGCCGATTTCCTGGATGGCCGGCGCGGCGCCTTTCTTTTCAATCACGTAGATGCCGGAGCCGCCGCGCACTTCGATCACGCCGGTCAGTTCCAGCGCGATCAACGCTTCGCGCACCGAGGCGCGGCTGACCTTCAGTTGCGCCGCCAGGTCGCGTTCCGACGGCAGGCGTTCACCGGCCGCAATGTGTTCCTCGCGGATGAATGCCTGGATGCGATCGGCGACCACGCGATACAGGCGCGTTTCGGGCGCGCTGAGTTCGGCAAGGGCTGTGACGATTTTGAGCATGGCGGGCGAAAGGGAGGGTCCCTGAAAATTGGTCTGGCCATTCTAAGTTGGCCTGAAAAAAAAAAAAGCC
>NZ_AJHH01000610.1 GCF_000256565.1 Herbaspirillum lusitanum P6-12
CTAGTTCCGAAGCGACTTTGAGCGGATGTTGACGCTTGGTTTTGCCCCCTCGATAAATCACTTCGGAAGTCATTCTTTATGCGTAAAACTTCTATGGACATGCAAAAAAATTCCTTCTCTTTATAACAATGTGATGCGATTATCTTCGCTCATTAGTCGTATTTGTAATAAGAGATCGCTCCGGTTGTTGTTGCTCTGATACGCGTTTGCAGGTGTCGAGGCGGCCCCGGAGAAGACAATAAAAAGGAAGTGCAAGCGTGACCGTCTCCATTGCCACGAACAAGAAAGCGCCGTTCCGGGTGTTGCCGGGCTTCCGCCTGTCGCTCGGTTTTACGCTGTTCTACCTCACCCTTATCGTGCTGATCCCGTTGTCGGCGGTCTTCCTCAAGACCTTCACGATGACCTGGGACGCTTTCGTCAGCGCCGTGACCTCGCCGCGCGTGATGGCCTCGTATCGCCTGACCTTCGGCGCCTCTTTATTAGCTGCTTTATTGAATGTGATTTTCGGCGGCATCGTGGCCTGGGTGCTGGTGCGCTATAAATTCCCCGGCAAGCGCATCATCGATGCACTGGTCGATTTGCCGTTTGCGTTGCCGACTGCGGTGGCGGGCATTGCGCTGACCACGCTGTATTCGCAGAACGGCTGGATCGGCCGTTATCTCGCGCCGCTCGGCATCAAGGTCGCCTTTACGCCGCTGGGTGTGCTGGTGGCGCTGACTTTCATCGGTTTACCCTTTGTTGTGCGCACCGTGCAACCTGTGTTGGAAGACGCCGAGCGCGAGCTTGAAGAAGCAGCCGCCAGCCTCGGCGCTTCGCGTTTGCAGACCTTTGCGCGGGTGATTTTTCCAACCGTGTTTCCGGCATTGTTGACCGGCTTCGCGCTGGCCTTCGCACGCGCCACCGGCGAATACGGCTCGGTCGTCTTCATCGCCGGCAATATGCCGATGGTGTCGGAAATCACGCCGCTGTTCATCATCACCAAGCTTGAGCAATACGACTACACCGGCGCCACCGCCATCGCCGTGGTCATGCTGATCGTGTCGTTCGCCTTGCTGCTGACCATCAACCTGTTGCAAGCCTGGGTCCGCAAGCGCGGCCAGGCCGAGAAAGTCTGACATGAGCGCCGTCATTACTCCGGGCATTACCGCTGCCACTTCGATAGCGCCGCGCGGCGAGCCCGCCTACGCGCCGGCCGCCACGCTGGAACCCTTGTGGGTGCGCATCGTGCTGATCGGGATCGCTTTCGCCTTCCTGACCCTGTTCCTGTTCGTGCCGCTGGTCGCCGTATTTTATGAAGGCCTGAAAAAGGGCTGGGACGTCTACATCGACAACATCATCGAACCGGACGCCTGGTCGGCCATCAAGCTGACCCTGCTGACCGCGGCCATCGCCGTGCCGCTGAACCTGGTGTTCGGCGTGGCGGCGGCGTGGTCGATCGCCAAGTTCGAATTCCGCGGCAAGAACATCCTGCTGACGCTGATCGACTTGCCGTTCTCGGTGTCGCCGGTGATCTCGGGCCTGATCTACGTGCTGCTGTTCGGCCTGCAAGGCTACTTCGGTCCCTGGCTGCGCGAGCACGACATCAAGATCCTGTTCGCGGTGCCGGGCATCGTGCTGGCGACGGTGTTCGTTACCTTCCCGTTCGTGGCGCGTGAACTGATCCCGCTGATGCAATCGCAAGGCAGCGAAGAAGAAGAGGCCGCGCTGGTGCTTGGCGCGTCTGGCTGGAAGACCTTCTGGCACGTGACCCTGCCGAATATCAAATGGGGTCTGCTGTACGGCGTGATCCTGTGCAACGCCCGCGCCATGGGCGAGTTCGGCGCTGTGTCGGTGGTGTCCGGCCATATCCGCGGCGAGACCAACACCATCCCGCTGCAGGTGGAAATCCTCTACAACGAATTCAATATCGTCGGCGCGTTTGCGGTGGCTTCTCTGCTGGCCTTCCTGGCGCTGGTGACGCTGGCGGTCAAGAGCTTTATCGAGTGGCGTCTGCATAAACAGTTGACCGCCCACGTCGCCCACCCCGGCGCGGATCTGGAATAAATCAGGAGCTGAGCATGAGTATCGAAGTCAAAGACATCAACAAGCGTTTCGGCAATTTTGTCGCGCTCAACAACGTTTCCCTGAATTTTCCTGCGGGCGAACTGACGGCATTACTGGGTCCGTCGGGCTGTGGCAAGACCACGCTGTTGCGCATCATCGCCGGCCTGGAGTCGCCCGATTCCGGCCAGGTCCTGCTCGACGGCGACGACGCCTCGGCGCGCCACGTGCGCGAGCGCCAGGTCGGCTTCGTGTTCCAACACTATGCCTTGTTCAAACACATGACCGTGTTTGAAAACATCGCCTTCGGCCTGCGCGTCAAACCGCGCGCCCAGCGTCCGTCGGAAGCGCAGATCCGCGAAAAGGTCACCAGCCTGCTCGAGCTGGTGCAGCTCGACTGGCTGGCCGATCGCTATCCGCCGCAGCTGTCCGGCGGCCAGCGCCAGCGCATCGCCCTGGCGCGTGCACTGGCGGTGGAGCCGCGCGTGCTGCTGCTGGACGAGCCGTTCGGCGCACTCGACGCCAAGGTCCGCAAGGAGCTGCGCCGCTGGTTGCGCCGTTTGCACGACGAGTTGCATGTCACCAGTATTTTCGTCACCCACGATCAGGAGGAAGCACTGGAAGTCGCCGATCAGATCGTGCTGATGAACAAGGGCAACGTCGAACAGATCGGTTCGCCCGGCGAGGTCTACAACCATCCGGCGTCGCCGTTCGTCTACGGCTTCCTCGGCAACGTCAACCTGTTCCACGGCCGCGTGCATGAAGGCGTACTGGAAGCCGGCGGCGTCACTTTCGACGCGCCCGACCACGCCCAGGCGCAGGACGAGAAAGGCATCGGCTACGTGCGTCCGCACGACCTCGAAGTCGACCGTTATTCTCCCGGCGCCGAAGGTATCGTGGCGCAGCTCAGGCGCTCGCATGCGATCGGTCCGCTGGCGCAACTGGAACTGGAACGCAAAGACAATTCGGAACTGATCGAAGCCGTCATTTCCAATGAACGCTTTGCACAATTGAATCTGAAAGACGGCGAAACGCTGGTGGTGCGACCGCGCCGCCTCCACGTGTTCGTCGACAACGCGGCCTCTACCGAAGCCGCCCGGAATAAGGATGCACGATGAATTTCCAACAACTGCGCTCGATCCGCGAAGCCGCCCGCTGCGGTTTCAACCTGACTGAAGTCGCCAATGTGCTGTTCACCTCGCAACCGGGGGTGAGCCGCCAGATTCGCGAGCTCGAAGAAGAACTCGGCGTCGAAATTTTCGAACGCAACGGCAAGCGCCTGATCGGTCTGACCGAGCCGGGCAAGGGTATCCTGCACATCGTCGAACGGCTGTTGCTGGAAGCGGAAAACCTGCGTCAGGCCAGCCAGGAATATGCCGGCGAACAAAGCGGCACGCTGACCATCGCCACCACCCACACGCAGGCGCGCTACGTGCTGCCGCGCGTGGTGCAGGCCTTCCGCGCAGCGTTTCCACAGGTGCGTATTGCGCTCCAGCAGAGCGCACCGGAACACATTGCCGAATGGGTCATGTCGGGCAAGGCCGACGTCGGCATCGCGACCGAAGGCCTGAGCCAGTTCAAGGACCTGGTGTCGTTTCCCTGCTATACCTGGCACCACGTCGTCGTCGTGCCGCAAGACCATCCGCTGCTGGCGCTCAAGCATCCGATCACGCTCGAGGAATTGGCGGCGCATTCGCTGATCACCTACGACGTCGGCTTCACCGGCCGCGGCCACATCGACGACGCCTTCCGCAAGGCCGGCATCGAGAAGGACATCGTGCTCACCGCGATGGACTCGGACGTGATCCAGCAATACGTCGCGCTCGGCCTGGGCGTCGGCATCGTCGCCTCGATGGCGATCGAGCAGGGCAAGCATCACGGCCTGCAGGCGATTGAGGCCTCGCATCTGTTTGCGCCCAACATCACGCGCCTGGCGGTGCGACGCGGCGCTTACCTGCGCGCCTACACCTACGACTTCATCCTGCAATTCGCACCGGAACTCAAGCGCGCCGACATCGTGGCGGCGCTCAATGAGCCGAGCTCGCACTAAGCCGGCTGCATAAAAAATCACCTCGGGCCGGACAACGGCCTGAGGCGATGTGTTCTGCAAGCCGGCCCCGTCTTCCGGCACACTCGTTCCGTAAATCCAAACCTCCTGTTGCCCAGGAAGCGGCGTGGTGTGGTCGACATGATCGAAATAAATCCTTGTAAAAATTATCGAATTTAATGGGTTGGAGTCGAAGGAGTTTGAAAATTCGATGGTGTCTCCCATTTTCAGATTTTTCCTATATTTTCTTTGAAGGTCAGTGTCTATAGTCGCGCGCTTAATCAATGATTGAGTGGGTGTGGACATGAACAAGAACTGTTATCGGGTCGTCTTCAATCGAAATACCTGCGAATACACCGCCGTCGCGGAAACCACCTGCACCCGGAGCAAAGGTCGCTCCACCGGCAGCGCCGCTTTGTTTATTGCCGCTCTCTCCGCACTTAGCGGTTTATTCTTCCTTCGCCTGCGTTATCTGGCCGTCGGCATCGCCGCACTCTTTGGCAGCGCTACCGTTGTCGACGCCCAGGTCGTGGCTTACCGCAATGCCCCGGGCAATCAACAGCCCACTGTCCTGCAAACCGGTAACGGCGTGCCGTTGGTCAATATTCAGACGCCAAGCGCCCAAGGCGTCTCACGCAATGTCTACAGCCAGTTCGACGTCGATAGCAAAGGCGTCATTCTCAACAACGCCCGCAACAATGCACTGACGCAATTAGGCGGTTGGGTGCAGGGTAATCCCTGGTTGGCGACCGGCACCGCCAAGGTCATCCTCAACGAAGTCAACTCCAGCAACCCCAGCTATTTGCGCGGCTATGTCGAAGTCGCAGGTGATCGTGCACAAGTCATTCTGGCGAATCCTTCGGGTCTGGTGATCAGTGGCGGCGGCTTCCTGAACGCCAGCCGCGCCACACTGACGACAGGTCTCCCCAACATCGTGGGCGGCGCGCTCGACTCCTACCGCGTCAGCGGCGGTACGGTCATCATCGACGGCAACGGCCTCGATGCCAGATCGACCGACTACACCGACATCATGGCGCGAGCCGTGCAGGTCAACGCCAACATCTGGTCCAACAAGCTCAAGGTCAGCACCGGCGTCAATACCATCTCCGCTGACAATAGCGTCGTGACACCGACCACTGGCGCAACGGGTGCAGCGCCCGGTCAATTTTCCATTGACGTGGCGAAGCTGGCAGGCATGTATTCGGGGCAGATCGTTCTGGTCGGCACTGAGCACGGTGTCGGCATGAACAATTCCGGGGTCATTGGCGCCGGTGCAGGCGACGTCATCGTTTCAGTGGATGGCCTGCTGCAAAACAAGGGCAGCATCACAGCCACGCAAAATATCGCCACCACCGCTACCGGCCTGAACAACCAGGGTAGCCAGTTCCAGGCGGGCGGCAGCACCACACTGGCACTTGGCGCCGGTCAGCTCGACAACAGCAATGGCTTGGTCCGCTCCAACCTCACCACGACAATCACTGCCGAAAACGTTAACAACAGCAATACGACAGGCGCTGATTTCGGCATACAGGGTCAAGCGGTAACGATTGCCGCCACCAACGTCAATAACAAGACGGGTACAGTTCGCGCCAACACCGATCTGACGATGGCCGGCGCAGGCGCCATAGACAACACCAATGGCTCGCTGTCTGCAAGCCAGACGCTGGACGTACACGACACCCATGCCGCTGGTAGTCCTAAAACTCAAACCATCGTCAATACCGGTGGAACGCTCATCGCCGGCAAGCAACTGTCTGTCGACAGCGCCACCATGACCGGCGATGGCAAAGCGCTCAGCCTGGGCGATCTGTCACTCGAGCTCGACGCCAACTACAGAAACACCGGCATTATCCAAGCCGATGGCAACACCACCGTCACGACCGCCGGCAAACTCATCAATAGCGGCAAGCTGCTGGCCGGCAAGACGCTCGCCGCCACCGCCAAATCGATCGACAACCAGACAGGTGGCCAACTCATCGCCAAGACCCATCAGTTGCGCGCCACCGACAGTCATACCTTTACCAATCGTGGCCTGATCGATGGCAGCGACACGTTCATAGACAGTCCGACGATCAACAACATCGGCACCGGCCGCATCTACGGCGACCACGTGGCTCTCTCCGGTGACACGCTCAACAATCTTGCAGAAATCGTCAACGGCGTCACCTCGGCACCGGTCATCGCCGCGCGCACGCGCATGGACCTGGGCGAGACCACCATCAATAACAGCGACCACGCCCTGATCTATTCCGCCGGCGACCTTGTTACCGGCAAGGCGCTAGACGCCAGCCACCAAGCCATCGGCATGGGCGACACCATCAACAACAGCAGCGCCACCATTGCCGCCGACGGCAACGCCACGATCAACCACAACATCGTCAACAACATCAACGCCCATCTGGAAACGACAGTCGAGAACAGCACCGGCCGTCGCATCGTGCAATATCGCCTGAATGGCGCGACCGAAAAGCTCGACGCCGACAGCGTACGCCTGGTCAACAAAGACAGCGGTCAGGTAGTGACCGACTGGGCACAAATGGGCGACGAAGACAACTACCGTCTGGTGCTCCCCTCGGGGCAGATGGTCAGTGAATGGACTATCTACGACGGCACCGAACAGATTTCTCGCACCAAGGTTACCCGCAGCGATCCCGGCATGATAAATATCGGCGGAAACCTGCGTTTTAACAGCATGACCGTCAATAACCGCAACAGTCAGATCATCGCCGGCGGCGACAACACCGGCAACAACGTCCTCGGCACCAAGCCTGTCAACAACGGCGTAACCGGCACGCAAGTCGTCACCACCACAGGCACCGCCAAATATACCTACATCAAGAGCCATCGTTTCAGCGCTGATGACCGTCGCTACGACGCCCGCCCGTATGAAGGTCAATCGATACAGACCAGTTTTTTGCTGGACATCACACCAACCAACGGCAGTGGTGCCCAGCAAGCCAGGACGCTTAAAAGTACTCCGAGCTCAATTCCCGGCAACACCAGCATGGTCGTACGCACCGGCAATCCCGACATCAGCCTGCCCGACAGCGCTTTGTTCGTACCCGGCAACAACCGCTACCTGATCGCCACCGATCCGCAGTTTGCCAACTACCGCAGCTGGCTCAGCTCAGATTTCATGCTCACTCAATTGAGCCAGGACCCCAACCTGGTCATGAAACGACTCGGCGACGGTTTTTACGAGCAGCTCTTGGTCCAGCAGCAGATTCAAAAGGCCATCGGCCAGCGCTACGCAGGCAACCACGCCAATAACGAAGCGCAATATCAGGCGCTGATGACTGCCGGCGTGCAAATGGCGCAGCTCTTCCACTATCAGCTCGGTATTGCACTGACTGCTACCCAGATGGCCATGCTCACCTCCGACATCGTTTGGCTGGTCAAACAAACCGTGGCACTGGCCGACGGCAGCACACAGGACGTGCTGGTGCCACAGGTCTACCTACGCGCCAACCGCCTGCAAGTGACCGGCGAAGGCACTCTGATCTCCGGCACCAACGTCAATTACCAGACCGCAGGCGACATCCTCAACTACGGCACGATTGCCGCTAAAAATACTGCTGTGCTGGCCGGCAACAACATCAACAATCTCGGCGGCCGCGTGTCCGGTACCGATACGATATTGCAGGCGCAGACCGACATTAATAATTTGGGCGGCAAGATCGACGGCAGAAACAGCGCGGCCTTGCTCGCCAATCGCGACATCAGCGTCAACAGCACCAGCGTATCGACCGCCAACGCCACCACCAGCGGCAGCAACATCGACAGTGTCGCCAGCGTCACCGGCAACACACTCACCATGGCCGCCGGACGTGACATCACCGCCAACGCTGCGGTGATCAATGCCACCGGCAACGCCAATCTCTCTGCCGTGCGCGACGTCAACCTCGGCACGGTGACGCAGGGCTACACCGAGCAAATACGCTGGGCCGATGACAAGGGCGCCTCCAACTGGGTCAGTACACTCACCGGCCCCAATTTCGTCGATCAGGCCAACGGTGCCCACGGCACGGAAGCGGGTGTGAATCGCGCCACGGTCACTGCCAGCCAGGAGGTCGCCACTCAAATCACCGGTAACAACATCAGCATCAACGCCGGCCACGACCTCACCACTAAAGGTACGCAAGTCACAGCCGTCGCTGCATTGGCCGCTACCGCCGGCAACAATCTGAACATCGGCACCGCCAATGAATCGGCCAGCGCGCGCGACGAGCACCAGAAGAGTTCCAGCGGCATCCTCAGTGGCAAAACCACGCAAACCGACGACGCCAGCAGCTATAGCCGCCAAACCGGCAGCACCTTCAGCGGCAACACCACCGTGCTGGCCGCCGGCAACAACGCCACCATCACCGGCAGCGACGTTGTCTCCACACAAGGCACGCAGATTACCGCCGTCAATGACATCAACATCGTCGCCGCCACCGACACCAGCACCGAAAGCCATTACAAGAAAGAAACCACCTCCGGCATGTTCAGCGGCGGTGGCCTTGGCGTCACCGTCGGCAGCAAGATGCAAAGTACAGCCCAGACCCGCAGCAGCAGCACCGTAAGCGGCTCGACCGTCGGCGCCACCAACGGCGACGTGACCCTGGCCGCCGGCCAGCACTACACTCAGACCGCCAGCGCCGTTATTGCCCCGCAAGGCAACGTCAGCATCAGCGGCAAGCAAGTCGACATCACCGCCGGCGTCAACACCGAGCAGAACACGCAAGAAACAAAATCCAAGCAGCAAGGCGTCACCGTGCAAATCACCAATCCGGTGGTGTCTGCCGTGCAAACCGTGATGAGCATGCAGGATGCCAAACAAAAAACTAAGAACGGCCGCAGCAAGGTGCTGGCCGATGCTGCCAGCGCCTTGGCCGTAGCAAACGCCGCAGGGGCAGTAGGCGGCAGCGCCGCCCCGGCCGGTGGTGTCGATCTAGCCATCTCGATGGGTACCTCCAGCAACCAGAGCAACACCGTACAAACCAGCACGACGTCGGCAGGTTCGACCGTCGTCGCAGGCGGCAATACCACGATCATCGCCATCGGTGCAGGTGCAAAAAGTAATCTCACCATCGGTGGCAGCGAAGTCAGCGGCACTAACGTCAACCTCAAAGCCGACAGCCAGATCAACCTTATTGGTCAGCGCAACAGCAACGAAGAACACAGCACCAACAAGGGCAGCTCGGCCAGCCTCGGAATTTCCTTCGGCAGTTCTGGTTTCATGGTCAATGCCAGCGCTTCGGGTAGTCGTGGCAAGGGCGATGGCAGCGACAGCGATGTCACCAATACGCACGTCAAGGCCAGCAACCAACTGACGATGAACTCCGGCGGCGACACCACCATCGAGGGAGCAACGGCGTCAGGCGAGCAAGTCACCGCCAATGTCGGTGGCAATCTCAATGTGGAAAGCCTGCAAGACACCAGCCAATACAAGAGCCAGCAGCAAAGCCTGGGTGGCAGCATCAGTGTGGGCCTCGGCACGAAAGGCTTTGTGTCAGGTAGCCTCAGCGCCTCAAGAAGCAAGGTCGACGGCAACTACCAGAGCGTCACCGAGCAAAGCGGCATCCTGGCGGGAGCTGACGGCTTCAAGATCAACGTCAACGGCAACACCGACCTGAAAGGCAGCAAGATCACCAGCAATGACAAGGCCATCACCGACAACAAGAACAGTTTCACCACCGCCAGTCTGACCACCAGTAACCTCCAGAACAAGAGCGACTACAAGGCCGAGAGTCAGAGCTTTAGTGTCGGTGGCGGTAACAGCGCCCTGAACGGCGCGGGCATTGGATTTGGCAAGGACAGCGGCAGTGTATCCAGCACCACCACATCTGGCGTCTCAGGCATTGCTGGCGACACAACCGTTCGTAGCGACAAAGACAACAGCAACGCGCTCAAGAAGACATGGAACGGCAAGGAACTGCAACAAGACGCCGAAGCGCAAAACCAGATCATGCAGGAAGCAACAAAACAGGTATCGGTGGCGACCATTTATCGTGTCATTCAATCTGCTACGGCTGATAAAAAAATCCTGTTACAGAAATGCGATAGCGGTGGGCAAAACTGTCAGAGCACAAAAGTCGACCAAGCAGATGTCAAAGTGATCGATGGAAAAATTTACGTCTACAACCACGGCATTATGAATACAGAAAAGCAAGCGTTGGAGAATGCTGGAAGACAAAGTAATGATGCAGCAAATGCGCACGGTGTCTACGTCATCATTAATCCCTACACGGGTAATCCTGTGGCGGAAGTGTTATATGCCGGATGGGACAAGCTCAATGAGATTTTGGGCGCCGCTTTGCCTATCAGTAATGCTAGCAAAGCGAATATTGATATACGTGAACAAGCAAAGATGCAAGGCGGTGTCGTAATTGAAGTTGATCATAGCCGAGGCAGTCTAACAAGTAGCAATGCGGTGGCGGAACAATTGAATCGCGGGACAACAGATGTGGCAATAGGTAGTGTCACGTTCAATGGTGCGGCGGCGAATGCAGACCGTATGGCCGACCGCGTTAATCAGGCTACCAGCGGGAGAGGTGTTGTTTACCAATCTACACACAAGAATGATCCGGTGGGAACGATGATTGGTGGGAATGCGCCAACTGGAGGCAACACATCGTCATTTCCTGACTCGCACGGGGCCTATACGGGATATTTGCCTCCAGAGCGTAATGATAGTGGAGATCGCAATCGCTCACGGAATGAAACTGACGTTGTATGGGGGAAGGGGCAAATCAGTACGCCCCTACTTGTTCCACCCAAAAATATAAATAGAGTTAAAAAATGAACCTTAAAAAAAATATTTTCAAAACGGATTTGCAGTTATTGCGGACCGTAGTTATGACAACGATTTTCTCGCTTGGAGGCTGTCAATCCATTGCTGATATGGATAAACCATTGCCACCAGAATATTTTCTATGGAAAAAATCAGGAGCAAGCGTTGATGATATCAAACGTGCAGACCGGGGCTGTTGGAATGAAATTCAAAGAAATAAGGAACTATCGTCCGGCACTAGTGAAGATCGTGCCAACTATAGCGACATTTGCATGTTGAAAAAAGGCTATGTATTCGTGCCGAAGCCGGATGGATATCCGGACATTTGCTCCTATCAGACGTTTAAGAACTCCTTTGCGTGTCGATCCACACGTGGTGAATACCATGCCCTACCTGATTGATAGGACGTCAGCCACCTACATAATTTTTTCATGAAAATAAAAAGAGAATCGCTCGCAACTTTCTTTGTACTTATTTTAAGCATGGCTGGGTGCGTTAGTGCACCAGAACGATTTAATGCTGACGAATATAAGACTCAGATTGACGCGATTAATCGTGTTGCAAGAAGGCCAAATATGTTTATCGTCATAGTGCCGTCACCAGGTAATGGTGTCGCCAATGCAATGATGAGTGGGATATTGGGAGTAATGAATTCGAATGCCATTGAATCTCTGGAATCACTACTCAATCTTAAAAGTGACCTAGCGATCGGGGTAGTTGGTCATTCGTCGTTAGTCACCGTTGCGACAGTCAAAGCTGCAATAGAAAAAGTAACTCAGAATACTTCTTCGAAACATATTTTTTTGTACGTGGAGACCGAAGAAGCCATCAAACTAAACGCATCATCCAATATTAAAGTGACAGTGATTGGCAAGAAAGCAGGGCAGTAAATCGAGACCCATCTCATCTGGAAGTTGGTCGTGATAACCCTCCACCAACAAGCGACCTAGCGCAGTCAAATCAAACGACAAAAAGAAATAAACTCATGCAAAGCATCACACCAGGCTTGCTCAGCAGCCTCGCCATGCTGCTCGCCAGCGGATCTGTCCAAGCGCAAACCACCGGCACTGATATCGCCGCCAACCAGGAGCAACTACAACGCGAACGCGAGCGGTTACTGCGTCAGCAGCAGGAGCAGTCGCCCGATGTGCGCTTGCCGGCGCCGAAAGAAGTCGATGTCTCTACAATTTTTCCAGTGCAAGAATCGCCTTGCTTTCCCATCTCTCGGATCAGCCTGATCGGCGAAGCGGCCGAACGATTTCAGTTCGCACTGAGCAGCGTCACCGGCCAAGGCGGTGCGCTTGGTAGTTGTCTCGGAACAGAAGGCGTCAATATCGTCATTGCGCACATGCAAAATGCGCTCATCCTGCGAGGCTATACGACATCCCAGATCCGAGCAGCGACCCAAGATCTTAAGACCGGCGAGCTGGTCCTGACGATCTTGCCCGGGCACGTGCGTCACATCCGTTTCGCACCTGATGCCAGTCCGCGCGGAACCGCCTGGAATGCCCTGCCGATCAACGCAGGCGATATCCTCAATCTGCGCGATATCGAACAAGGGCTGGAGAATTTCAAACGTGTATCGACGGCACAAGCTGACATCGAGGTGGCTCCCACCGAAGCGGCCGAGCGGCCCGGTGATAGCGACCTGGTGATCCGCTATCAGCAAAGTTTTCCGTTTCGCTTCAATGTTGCGCTCGACGATGGCGGTTCCAAGGCCACCGGCAAATACCAGGCCGGCGCCACGCTGTCTTATGACAACTGGTGGACTCTCAACGATCTCTTCTATGCAAGCTGGAATCGCAGTCTCGGTCACTATGGCGATCATGGCGTCAACAGCTATACGGTCCATTATTCCGTACCTGCCGGCTACTGGATGCTGGGTGGCACGTTGTCAGGCAGCCGCTATCATCAGCAAGTTGCCGGCGCAAACAACTCCATTATTTATAGCGGCCAAAGCGAAAACGCCGAATTGAAGTTGTCCCGCCTGATATACCGCGATGCCGTCCGCAAGACGACGCTGTCGCTCAAAGGTCTGCTGCGCAACTCGCGCAACTTCATCGACGATACCGAAGTCGGGCCGCAACGCCATCGGACCAGCGCGTGGGAGGCCGGCGTGAATCATCGTGAGTTCATCGGTGATGCCACGGTCGATGCGAACCTGGTCTACCGCCGCGCACTTGACAAGCAAGGCCGGGAACCCGAATCTACCGCCGATCTTCCGCAGTTGGCGACACGCTACGGTCTCTTCGTGGCGGACGCCACGATCAATGCGCCATTCCAGATCGCCGGCCAGCGCCTGCGTTACAACGGCAGCGTACGCACGCAATGGAATCGTGGCGCATTGCCGTCGCAAGACCAGTTCGCCATCGGCGGCCGTTACACTGTGCGCGGCTTCGACGGCGAACTGATCCTGCAGGCCGAGCGCGGCTGGCTGGTTCGCAACGAACTGGCGTTGGCATTAGGGCAGGGCAATCAGGAGTTGTATGCCGGCATTGATGCGGGACAGGTCAGTGGACCGTCGGCGCAATATCTTCTTGGAGATCGTTTGGCCGGTGCAGTCATCGGCTTGCGCGGGGCATTCTGGACGGTGAGCTATGACGCTTTTATCGCCAGGCCGTTGAACAAGCCGGATGGATTCAAGACTGCGGACGTAACGGGTGGGTTCAGTGTCAATCTTGCATTTTGATTGTTATAACTGCTGTCGGGATTTTCAAGAAAAAAGCGGCCATGTCCGAAGACATGGCCGCTTTGATAGCAGACATAACAGACTTTCGATCGCTCGTTAACCGGCTCGCCGTTGTCCGGCGAGCCTTCTGACGACCGTCGCAAGACGGTCGATTTCGTCGAAGGTATTATAAAAAGCCAGTGACGGCCGCACCGTCGTTTCGACGCCGAAACGGCGCAGAATCGGTTGGGCGCAGTGATGGCCGGTACGCACCGCGATGCCTTCTTCGTTGAGCGCATGACCGACTTCCTCGGTGCTGTAGCCTGCCAGAACGAACGACATCACGCTGGCCTTGTCGTCGGCCGTGCCGATCAGGCGCACGCCCTTGATCTCGCGCAGCTGCTGCATGCCGTAGACCAGCAGGTCGTGCTCATGGCGGGCGATGTTTTCGATGCCGATCTTGTTGACGTAGTCGATCGCGGCGCCCAGTCCGACGGCGTCGGCGATGTTGCCCGTGCCCGCTTCGAACTTGTTGGGGATCGGCTGGAACACCGTCTTCTCGAATGTCACGTCGGCGATCATGTTGCCGCCGCCTTGCCACGGCGGCATGTCTTCCAGCACGTCGCGCTTGCCCCAGACCACGCCGATGCCGGTCGGACCGAACACTTTGTGGCCCGAGAACACGAAGAAGTCGGCGCCCAGCTCCTGCACGTCGACGCGCATGTGCGACACCGACTGTGCGCCGTCGACCAGCGCCTTGGCGCCGGCGCGATGTGCCAGTTCGACGATTTCCTTGACCGGCGTGACCGTGCCGAGCGCATTCGACACCTGGGTGATCGCCACGATCCTGGTGCGGTCGTTGAGCAGCTTGCGATATTCGTCCAGCAGGATCTGACCTGAATCGTCCACCGGTATCACGCGCAGTTTCGCGCCCTTGGCGGCGGCCAGCTGCTGCCAAGGAACGATGTTGGCGTGATGCTCGAGGTTGGAGACGATGATCTCGTCGCCTTCGCCGACATGCTGCGCGCCCCAGCTCTTGGCCACCAGGTTGATGGCTTCCGTCGTGCCGCGCACGAAGATGACTTCGTTGACGTCCGGCGCGTTCAGGAAAGCCCGCACCCGCTCCCGTGCGCCTTCGTAGGCGTCGGTGGCGCGCGCGGCCAGCTCGTGCGCGGCGCGGTGGATGTTGGAGTTTTCGCGGCGATAGAACTCGCTGATGCGGTCGATCACCGATTGCGGCTTGTGCGTGGTGGCGGCGTTGTCGAACCAGATCAGTGGCCGGCCATTGACGCGTTCCTGCAGGATAGGGAAGTCACGGCGCACGGTGTGGACATCGAATGCCGCCGCCTGCTGCGCACCGGCAGGCTGGTGCACCGCGTGCGGCGCTGGCTTGGCCGGCGTGACGTAGCCGCTCGGCAGCACCACCGAGTCGACGAAGTAATACTGCGGCCTGGCGGATGGCGAAGGCGCGGATGAGGACGATGCCGCACCTGGAATTCCGGTCGCCGATGGCGCAGTCAGGCTGCGGTGTTCCGGGATCGGCGGTGTCGGCAAATGATATGCATCCGGTGTTGCCGGTCCGGGGACATTTCCTGCAGCAGGCTGTCCATAGCTGTCGCTGAGGAAATAGTAAGGCGATGCGCCGGCTGTCGGCCGAGTGCCGCCCGACCCGCCAACTGATTCCGGCACGCCCAGCAAGGCGCCGCCGCTGCGTGCATCGTAGGCAGGCACTGCGCTCAGGATCTTGTCCGGTACGCCGTTGCCGGCCGGAGCAACCGGGGCCAGGGCAGGCGCGCGATTGCCCAGCGACAGCACTTGGGTCGGCGATGCCGGGATCAGGTTGGCGCCGGGAATCTGGCCCTGCGGGATCGGTGTGCCGGGTACGCCCGGCCCGAAACCTGCCGGACTGACCAGCGGCGAACCGGGCGGTGCAATGTTGGCGGGCGCCTGCACACCGTGCGGTGCAAACGGCGGCGCCGGCGGGGCCGAGAAGAACTCGGTCGCCAGGCGCGCCAGCACCGCCGGATCGAACGGCGCGCCTGATGCTTCAGGAACGCCGACGGGCTGGCCGGACGGCAATGAGGGTGGGGGCGAAAGTAGGCTCACGTCGCGGCTTATTTATAGGTGTCGGGATAGTCGTGGTACTTGCCGATCTCGACATCGTCGAGCACCGCCAGCGCGTCGGTGGTCAACACCGCGAGCGAGCAATACAGCGAAATCAGATAGGACGAAATCGCATGGTTGTTGATGCCCATGAAGCGCACCGACAAGCCCGGGCTTTGTTCGCCCGGCAGGCCGGGTTGGAACAGACCGACCACGCCCTGGCGCTTGTCGCCCACGCGCAGCAGCAGGATCTTGCTCTTGCCGTCGGCCACCGGCACCTTGTCCGAGGGGATCAACGGAATGCCGCGCCAGGTGATGAATTGCGAACCGAACAGGCTGATGGTCGGCGGCGGCGTGCCGCGACGGGTGGCTTCGCGGCCGAATGCGGCGATCGCCAGCGGATGCGTGAGGAAGAAGGCCGGTTCTTTCCAGACCTTGGTCAGCAGCTCGTCGAGATCGTCCGGCGTCGGTGCGCCGGTCAGCGGGAAGATGCGCTGTTCATCGGTGACTTGCGCCAGCAGGCCGTAGTCGGGATTGTTGATCAGTTCGCTTTCCTGGTTTTCCTTGATGGTCTCGATGGTCAGGCGCAGCTGTTCCTTGATCTGGTCATGCGGGCTGCTGTACAGATCGGAGACGCGGGTGTGCACGTCCAGCACGGTCGACACCGCGTTGAGGAAATATTCGCGTGGATTTTCTTCGTAGTCGACGAAGGTGCGCGGCAGCTGGTTTTCTTCTTCGCGTGCGGTGCAGGTGACCTTGATCGATTCGGGATTCTTGACCTTGTTGAGGCGATAGATGCCGGCCTCGACGGGAACCCATTGCAACAGATGCGTCAGCCAGCGGGGGCTGATGGTTTCCAGTTGCGGTACGGTTTTGGTTGCGTTTGCTAGTTGCCGTGCGGCGTTATCGCCAAGCGCGGTGGTACCGCCAACTGTTGCCGACATCGTGACTCCAATTCAATAAGTGAAATAAAAAAGACGACTGAAAAATGACCGTCAGAGTGTGGCGTCTCGGCGTTGTTGCCTCAACATGCTATAGCCATCAACTTGATCCCGCGCACCAGGTTCATCTGGCTGATCGCTTCGCCGCGCGTCACCAGGGCGGAGGGCGTCAGCTTCAGAGCGACGGCCAGTTTCTCGACGGTAACCAGCGAGGCGATGGCGCAGCCGCGCTCGATTTCGCCGATGTAGGAGCGATTCAGGTTGGAGTTCTCGGCCAGGCGTTCCTGCGACCAGCCGCGCGCGCGCCGCAGCTGGCGCACGCCGATCCCAAAGCTCTGCACCAGGGCGCTGGAGAGCGCCTCGACATCGGCCTGGCGGGCAGGACGAACGGGCTTTCTCATGCTGCCCCCTCACGCGCCGGCGTTGGCCAGGGACAAGGAATCCTCGCGTGACGCCGCCTGCGAGATATGGGCGCCGGCGGGGACGTCATGCGTGAGCCAGACATTGCCGCCGATGACCGCGCCACGGCCCAGGCGGATGCGTCCCAGAATGGTCGCGCCCGCGTAGATCACCACGTCATCCTCGACGATGGGGTGGCGCGCCCGGCCTTTTTCCAGCTTGCCGTCGGCGTCCGTGGGGAAACGCTTGGCGCCAAGCGTCACGGCCTGGTAGATGCGGACGTTGTTGCCGATGACGGCGGTCTCGCCGATCACTACACCGGTGCCGTGATCAATGAAGAAGCCGGCGCCGATGATGGCGCCCGGATGGATGTCGATACCGGTGGCGCCGTGCGCGAGTTCGGCGACGATGCGCGCCAGCAGCGGCAGGCCCAGGACATACAGCTGGTGGCCGAGGCGATAGTGGATCATCGCCAGCACGCCGGGATAGCACAGCAACACTTCATCAACGCTGCGCGCCGCCGGGTCGCCCTGATAGGCTGCCAGCACGTCGCTGTCGAGCAGGGTGCGGATGGCCGGGAGCGCGGCTGCGAAGGTCCGGGTCGCCGCCAGTGCATCATGCTCGATGTCGCGCTCGGGGGCGCCGGCGACGCTGGTGAGCGCGGCGTTGTATTTCAATTCGAGCCGCACCTGTTTCAGCAGCGAATGCAGTGCCGCATCCAGTGCATGAGCGACGTGGAAATCTTCGCTTTCCTGGCGCAGGTCGGGCGGGCCGAGGCGCATCGGAAACAGCACGCCCTTCAGGCTCTCGATGACTTCGGACAGCGCATCGCGCGAAGGAAACTCGCGTCCCCCCGGTTCGCTGGCGCGCCGTTGCGCCTGGCGCCAGCTGAGACGCGCTTCGTGCAACGACTGCACGATGTTGGGAATGTCGAAAGTGGCCACGCTGTTCCTTTATCTTTACTTGTTGTCGTCCGGCCGGGCTTGGTCCTGCATTCAGTCCCCGTATTCAGTCCTGGATCCAAGGCAGCCCATGGAAGCGCCAGCCGTCGGCTTTGCCGCGCTGCTGCTGCGCGTCGATCTCGCCTTCGAAGCCTTCCAGGACATTGAAAATACAGGTGAGGCCGGCCTTGGTCGCCGCTTCCGCCGCGAGCGCCGAGCGCTTGCCGCTGCGGCACAGCAGCAGCGCGACGACCTCCTTGCCGCCGATCTTGCTTTCCAGTTCACGCACGAAGCGCGGATTGCGCGTCAGCGCAGTGCCGGTCGCCCACGGCACATGGATGCTGCCGGGAACATGGCCGACAAACTTGCGCTCTTCATTCGAGCGGACATCCACCAGCAAGACCTGCCGGGTGGAAAACAGCTTCCAGGCCAGCACCGGCGGAACGCCGCCGGCGTAGGGCAGGGAAGAGGATCGGGCATCGGCCTGGATGGAGGCCAGCTCCTCGGGCAAGGCCGCTGTGGATACAGGGGATTGGACAGGTGCGGACGAATAAGCGACGGACATGAAGGAGACCTCGATGATTGTTCTGACGTTCTGAATGTTCTGACCTTGCGAATCGGCTCGGACCTGCTCGCCATCGCGGTCATTCTGGTGGCGATAGACGACAGCAGGCCGTTGACATAAATGTACGGGTCGCCAATTTGAAATAAAACGAATAAAAACGAGTTCGCTAGTTTGAAAAACAAATAAGAAGACTGCGGTGCGAATCGTCGGCGACCGCATATTGATATGGTTTTTTATTCGTTCCCTGCTGCGGCTTCCCGTCTTTACAGTAAGCAGACCCGCGATCAACTTGATCAATCATAAAAAACACATGAAAAAAACAACCACCTTGAAATCGAATACCGTCTCCGCCGTCAATAGCTTGCGTCGCAACGTCCTCAAGGGCGGGGCAGGATTCAGCGCTCTCACTGCCTTTACTGCGTTGACGTCGCTGTTCCCACTCTCCGCCTCGGCCGCCACGCGCGAGCTGCGCATCGGTTACCAGAAGGGCTTGCTCAGTCTGCTGAAGGGGCGCGGCACGCTGGAAAAACGCCTGGCGCCTTTGGGCGTCTCGATCAAGTGGATAGAATTCTCGGCCGGTCCGGTGCAGCTGGAAGCGCTCAGCGTGGGCTCCATCGACTTCGGCGACGTCGGAGAAGCTCCGCCGATCTTTTCGCAGGCGGCGGGGTCGCCGCTGGTCTATGTTGCAGCGACCGTATCGCGTCCCGGGCTGGAAGGCATCCTGCTGCCGGCCGGTTCCGCCATCAAGTCGGTGGCCGATCTGAAGGGCAAGAAGATCGCCCTGAACAAGGGTTCCAACGTTCACTACTTCCTGGTCAAGCTGCTGGAAAAATCCGGCCTGCGCTATGCCGACGTCAACCCGGTCTGGTTGTCGCCTGCCGACGCGCGTGCCGCATTCGAAAAGGGCGCCATCGATGCATGGGCAATCTGGGAGCCTTACCTGGCGGCCGCGCAAAGCACCTTGTCGGCGCAGATCCTGGCGGATGCCAACGGCGTGGTGAAGAATCGCGCCTACTATTTTTCATCGAAGGACTATGCGCAGAAGAACAAGGACGTCATCAACCTCATCATCGATGAACTCAACCAGATCGACGTCTGGGCCAAGGCCAACCATGCGGCCTTGTCGGCGGAACTGTCGACGGTGCTTGGCTTGCCGAAACCAGTAGTCGACATCATGGTCGGCCGCTACAGCTTCGGCACCGAACCGATCACCGGCGCCATCCTGGCGGAGCAGCAGCGCATCGCGGATACTTTCTTCGACCTGAAATTGATTCCCAGGAAGATCGACGTGAAGGAAGCTGCGCCGCCATGGCTGGCGGTGTGATGTTCGATTGATGTGTTCCTACGCCGCGCGAGCCTGCGTTCCGGCTTGCGCGGGAAGACAGCCGAGCCCTCGCAGCGTGGCGCGGACGGCCTCATCGAGCGGCGTATGCGGCTCTTCATCAAGCACCTGCAGCAGGCGCACGTTATCCATGCGCACCGGCTGTTGCCACAGGTAGCGCATCTCTTTCATTTCACGGAACAGCGGTACGAACGGCGCGGCCGGGCCGAGCAGCCACCACGGGAAGCCGCGCACCGGCAGCCGTGCATTGCCAAGCACGCGGCGGATCGCGTCCGTCATTTGCGTGCCGTCGGCGTCCCAGTGGCCGTTCATGTGGAAGCGCGCGAAGCTCTCCAGCGACGACTCTCGCTCCAGCAGGCGCGACATGGTTTCCGCGAGGTCGGGCAGGTAAGTCCACTGATGGCCGATGCCGGGTTTGCCGGGATAGATGATGGAGGCCGGCGTCTTGCCCGGCTTTACCAGCCCCTGCGAAAACCAGTTGTTGCCGGCATGCGGGCCGAAGAAATCGCCCGCGCGCACGATCAGGCTGCGTACGCCATTGGTCGCCGCGGTTTGCAGGCGCTGTTCCATCTGCGCGCGGATCGCGCC
>NZ_AJHH01000611.1 GCF_000256565.1 Herbaspirillum lusitanum P6-12
GCCGGGCCGCGATCTGCCCGGCCTGGCGATGCAATGCACGCACGTGCCAGCCGCGCGCATGCAGGCGATGCGCCATTTCACCACCGATGCCGCCGGTGGCGCCGAGGATCAATACGTTTTTTTCGTTTGCCATCATTCACTCCTGATTGTCTGATTCGCTGATTGTTCGTTGCGATGAGAGGAGTGTCGGGTAAATGTGGGTTAAATGGAATTGGTTAAAAGTATCGTGATGCTATACTTATTTGTATGGATAAAAGAACCGTCGCCGATCCCGGCTGGGAGTTGTATCGCTCTTTCCTCGCGGTATTGCAGGAAGGCTCGCTCTCTGCCGCCGCGCGTGCGCTGGGGTTGACGCAACCGACCATCGGCCGTCACGTCGACGCGCTGGAGCAGGCGGTCGGCTTTGCCTTGTTCACGCGTTCGCAGCACGGCTTCATGCCGACCGAGGCGGCGCTCAGCCTGCAGCCGTACGCCGAAAGCCTGGCCGCCACCACGGCGGCGCTGATGCGCGCGGCCTCAGAGCATGGCGGCGCCGGGGAACAGGTGCGCGGGACGGTGCGCATTACCGCCAGCGAAGTGATCGGCGTCGAAGTGCTGCCGCCCATCCTGCTGGCGCTCAAGCGCAGCCATCCGGAACTGGTGATCGAACTGGCCCTGTCGAGCCGCATCGAGGACTTGCTCAAGCGAGAAGCCGACATCGCCGTGCGCATGGTGCAGCCGACCCAGGAAGTGCTGGTCGCGCGCCGCATCGGCGCCATCGAACTGGGCATGCATGCGCACAAGGATTACCTGGCGCAGCACGGCACGCCGAAAGATCTCGCGCAACTGAACGAGCACGCCATCATCGGTTTCGACAAGGAAACCGCCTTCATCCGCAGCGCCGCCAAACACATGCCGGCCTTGCGCCGCAGCCAGTTCGCGTTGCGCACCAGCAGCGACATTGCGCAGCTGGCGATGATCCGCGCCGGTTACGGCATCGGTTTTTGCCAGACGCCGCTGGCGCGACGCGACGCCAGCCTGGTGCGCGTGCTGGCAAAGCAGTTTTCGTTCGCGCTGGAGACCTGGGTGGTGATGCACGAAGACCTGCGCAACAGCGCGCGCGTGCGTGTGGCATTCGATGCGCTGGCGGCGGGTTTGCAGGAATACATCAATTGACGGGAGCTGATTCGTCTTCCAAACGCGCCATGTGCGAACGTTGCCTGCGCGCGCAGAGCAGTTGCATTTGCAATTGGATCCGGCCGCTAACGTCAGCGGCGCAGGTGTTGATCCTGCAGCATCCGCTGGAAGTCGCCCAGGCCAAGGGCAGCGGGCGCTTGCTGCACCTGAGCCTGACGGACAGCGTGCTGGCGCAGGGTGAGCAATTCGATGAAGCGGTATTGCGGGATTTGCTGTTCGGCGGAGGCATTCAGCCGGTGTTGCTGTATCCGCGCACGCCGGGCGAACCGGCCGGCGCCTTGCCCGATCTGTCCACGCCAGAGCGGCTGCGGCTGGTGATTCTCGACGCCACCTGGCGCAAGAGCCGCAAGATGCTGTATCTGAATCCCTTGCTGCAGGTCTTGCCGCGCTTGCCGCTGGTCGATCCGCCGGCCTCGCAATATCGCATCCGCAAGGCGCATCGCGCCGATCAATTGTCGACGCTGGAAGCCGCTTGCCATGCGCTGGGCCAGCTCGAGGATGCCGCCGCCAGGTACTTGCCGCTACTGCAAGCCTTCGATGGTTTCGTGACGCAGCAGAGTTCCTATGTTCCCGCGGACGTACTCAACGATCCTCCAGCCTGATCGGCAATCCCGACAGCGGTTTGACTTCTTCCAGGCAGATCATCGAACGCAGCCCGGCGACGCCCGGCACCTGCATCAGGCGATCGGTCAGGAAGTGCGACAGACTCTTGAGGTCGTGCGATACCACCTTGAGCAGATAATCGAAGTCGCCTGAAATCGTGTAGCACTCGATGATTTCCGGAAAGTCGCGGATCACGCTTTCAACCTCGCGCACCTGCTTGAACTGCGCGCGGTCGAGCGACAGCGCGACAAACGCCGTGACGTCCAGCCCCACCGCCGCCGGCGCCACCAGCGCGGCGTAACGCCGGATCACGCCTTGTTCTTCCAGCACGCGCACGCGGCGCAGGCATTGCGGCGGCGACAGGTGGATGTTTTCCGAGATGTCGACATTGCTCATGCGACCGTCCTGTTGCAGCAATTCAAGGATCTTGACGTCAAGTTTGTCCATGGAACCTCCCGTTAAGCTCGAGCTACGAAATAAAGCTGCATAAGCATGTCTTTATTTATAGGATAAAGAAAGCAAATTTCCAATGTTCATCTGTAAAATTTCCTTCATCGCAGCAAAAGCGGCGTCAAGCCGCACCATTCATCATGGTCAAGTACGTCGGAACCCGGGAATTGCAGTCCTTCCTCGCCACGCGCCCGCTGGAGCAGGTCATCGAAGGGCTCGCGGCCACTATCAAAGCAGACTACTTGCGTTGGCAACAGTTCGACAAAACTGCGCGCCTGGCCAGTCATTCGGCCGTGGGCGTGATTGAACTGATGCCGATTTCGGATGGGCGGCTGTATTCCTTCAAATATGTGAACGGACATCCACGAAACACGTCACACGGTTTGCTGACGGTGACCGCCTTTGGCGTGCTGGCCGACACGTCGGCAGCGGTTATCCGCGTTTGCTGAGCGAACTGACGCTGACCACGGCCTTGCGCACGGCGGCGACCTCGGTGCTGGCGGCGCGGCACATGGCGCGGCCGGACAGCCGCGTGATGGCGCTGATCGGCAACGGCGCGCAGAGCGAATTCCAGGCGATTGCCTTCCATCGCCTGCTTGGGATTGATGAACTGCGCGTGTTCGACGTCGATGCGGCGGCCACCGACAAGCTGTGCCGCAACCTGGGCGCGTATCCGGACTTGCGCATCGTGCGCGCCGGCAGCGTTGACGAAGCCGTGCGCGGCGCCGACATCGTCACCACCGTCACGGCGGACAAGCGTCGGGCGGTGATCGTCACTGCCGACATGGTGGAAGCAGGCATGCACCTCAATGCCGTCGGCGGCGATTGTCCCGGCAAGACGGAGTTGCAGCGCGAGGTGTTGAGCAGGGCGCGCGTGGTGGTGGAATTCGAGCCGCAATCGCGCGTCGAGGGCGAGTTGCAGCAGATGCCGGCGGAGTTCGCCGTGACCGAGTTGTGGCAAGTGCTGGCAGGCGCGGCCAGCGGGCGTGTCGGCGACGACGAGGTAACGGTGTTCGACTCGGTGGGATTTGCGCTGGAGGATTTTTCGGCGCTGCGCTATCTGGACGAACAACTGGACGCACGATTCACACAGCAGATCGACCTGGTGCCGGACCTGGCCGATCCCAAGGATTTGTACGGCGCCGCCGTGAAGGGCGAGTCGACGGAAACATTCACTGCCGCACTGAACCTGCTGCACGCCTGAACAATCAACCATGGAAACCGAAGGAAACAAATGACAGAAAACCGCAGCAAGGAAATCCGCCTGATCGGCGCTCCCACCGACATCGGCGCGAGCCGTCGCGGCGCCTCGATGGGGCCGGAAGCGTTGCGCGTGGCGAACCTGCAGCAAGCCTTGCAGCAGCATGGCCTCGCCGTGACCGACGGCGGCGACGTCAGCGGCCCGCCCAATCCGCAGCAAGGTCCGGTGCAGGGTTTCCGTCATCTGGAGCAAGTGGTGGCCTGGAATCGCGCAGTGCATGAAGCGGTGCACGGCGCCTTGCACGGCGGGCAGATTCCGGTGCTGCTGGGCGGCGACCACGCGCTGGCGATCGGGTCGATTGCGGCGGTGGCGCAGCATTGCCGCGAGCAGGGCAAGAAGCTGCTGGTGCTGTGGCTGGATGCCCATGCCGACGCCAACACCAGCGACTCGACGCCGACCGGCAACATCCACGGCATGCCGGTGGCGTGCCTGCTGGGCAACGGCCCCGATGCGCTCACCCACATCGGCGGGCTAGTACCCGCGCTGCAACCGGATGCGATCCGCCAGGTAGGCATTCGCAGCGTCGACCGCGACGAAAAGCGCCACCTGCACGAACTCGGCCTGCGCGTCTACGACATGCGCCACATCGACGAGCACGGCATGCGCGTGGCCATGGAGCAGGCCTTGTCGGGCATCGACGCCGGCACCCATCTGCATGTGAGCTTCGACATCGATTTCCTCGATCCCGCGGTGGCGCCGGGTGTGGGCACGGCAGTGCCGGGGGGACCGACTTACCGCGAAACCCAGTTATGCATGGAAATGATCGCCGACACCGGCCGGCTCGCATCGCTTGACGTCATGGAGCTCAATCCGGCCTGCGACGTGCGCAACCAGACGGCTGAACTGGTGGTGGAGCTGGTGGAGAGCCTGTTTGGAAAATCGACATTGATTCGATAAAAAAGTAATAAAAAATCAATAAATTGGCTGTTGACTGATCGCTGCATACCCCGGATCATGTCGGGTTCCGCGCTCCGGGCGGCGGCTTTGCAGCGCGTTTGCGCAAATTCGGATCGAGCCCCGGGAAGCAACAAGAATTCATCAACAAGCTCATTTCATAAATTTATCTACAAGCTTATTCAGGGAGAAAAACAATGTCGCTCAAGAAACTCGTCCTGCTCGCAGGCAGCGTGCTGGCTCTGTCGCTGACCGCCGTCTCGGCCCAGGCAGCAGACCAGACTTACGTCGTCGGCGCCGGCGGCACTTACCGTCCGTTTGAATTCGAGACACCGAAGAAGGAACTGGTCGGTTTCGACATCGACATCATCAAGGCCATCGCCAAGGCGTCCGGCTTCCAGATCAAGCTGGTCAGCACACCATGGGAAGGCATCTTCGCCACCCTGGGCCAGGGCGACCGCGACATCATCATTTCCGGCATCACCATCACCGAGAAGCGCGCCCAGATGGTCGACTTTTCGCTGCCATACTTCCCGGCCGAGCAAGTCATCATCACCGGCGCCGGCTCCAAGGTTGCCGCGCTGGCTGACCTGAAGAAGCTGCAAGTGGGCGTGGTCAACTCGACCGCCGGCGACATCATCCTGTCGGAAGAAGTCGGCAAGTCCAGCACCGCCATCCACCGTTTCGACAACACGCCGCTGATGCTGGAAGAGCTGTACCGCGGCGGCGTTGATGCCGCCATCGGCGACGTCGGCGTGATCAAGTTCTACATCAAGAGCCATCCTGAAAAACAATTCAAGGTGGTCGGCGACGCCAAGTTCACCCGTCAATACTTCGGCATCGCCGTCAAGAAGGGCAACAAGGAACTGCAGGACAAGATCAACGCCGGCCTGAAGAAGATCGTTGCCGACGGCACCTACGCCAAGATCTACAAGGAATGGTTCGACGCCAACGTGCCGACGCTGCCGCTGCAATAATCCGCAATCCGCTCATCTAAGTACTTCTTCTCAATGCCCACGTCTTCCTTGCAAGACGTGGGCAGATTTTTACCCGGATTCCATTCATGAATTCTTTCTTCCAATGGGAAATCATCGGCGAGTACCTGCCCTTGTTCATCGAGGGCACGTGGATGACCATCAAGGTCGCGCTGATCTGCGTCATCTCGGGCACGTGCTGGGGCCTGGCCTTGGGCGTCGGCCGGCTGGCTGAGGCGCGCCACGGTTTCTGGAAATATTTCCTGCGTTACGCGGTGCAGCTGCCGGTACGCTTCTACGTCAGCTTCCTGCGCGGCACGCCCTTGTTCGTGCAGATCCTGCTGATCCACTTCGCGCTGATGCCGATGCTGATCAATCCGAGCGGCGGCCTGATTCTGAGCGGCGACATCGCGCGCGAGATCCGTTCGCAGTACGGCGCGTTTGCGTCGGCGGTGCTGGCCATCACGCTCAACTCGGGCGCCTACGTGTCGGAAATTTTCCGCGCCGGCATCCAGTCGATCGACCGCGGCCAGAGCGAGGCGTCGCGTTCGCTCGGCATGACCTACATGCAGACGCTGCGCAAGGTGGTGCTGCCGCAGGCGTTCCGCCGCATGCTGCCGCCGCTGGGCAACAACGCCATCGCCATCGTCAAGGATTCATCGCTGGCGTCGGCCATCGGCCTGGCCGAGCTGGCCTATGCCGCGCGCACGGTGTCGGGCGCCTATGCGCGCTACTGGGAGCCGTACCTGACGATCTCGCTGGTGTATTGGGCGATTACCTTGCTGCTGTCGGCGTTCGTGCGGCATCTTGAAAACCGCTACGGCAAAGGAGATGCGCGATGATCAGCGTCAAGCAATTGCAAAAGCAATACGGTGAAGCACACATCCTGCGCGGCATCGACTGCGAGATCAGGGAGAGCGAAGTGGTGTGCGTGATCGGACCTTCCGGTTCGGGCAAGAGCACCTTCCTGCGCTGCCTCAACGGCCTGGAAGAAGCGAGCGACGGCGAGATCTTCATCGACGGCGTCAAGGTCAACGATCCGCACGTCAACCTGAACACGCTGCGCGCCGGCCTCGGCATGGTGTTCCAGCGCTTCAACCTGTTCCCGCACATGTCGGTGCTGGAAAACCTGATCATGGCGCCGATGCAAGTGAAGAAACTGTCGCGCCGCGAGGCGGTGCTGGTGGCCGAGAAGCTGCTGCAGAAAGTCGGCTTGCTGGATAAGATCGACGCCTTCCCGAACCAGCTCTCCGGCGGTCAGCAGCAACGCGTGGCGATTGCCCGTGCGCTGGCGATGGAGCCCAAGGTCATGCTGTTCGACGAGCCTACCTCGGCGCTCGATCCGGAACTGGTGGGCGAAGTGCTGACCGTGATGAAGACGCTGGCCGAAGAGGGCATGACGATGGTGGTGGTCACGCACGAGATGGGTTTCGCGCGCGAAGTCTCGGACCGCGTGCTGTTCATCGACCAGGGCGTGATCATGGAAGAAGGTCCGCCGCAGCAGGTACTGGGCGAGCCGAAGAACGAACGCACGCGCGATTTCCTGCGCAAGGTGCTCTAGTACGCTTGAACTGACCCTGCAATAAAAAAACCGCCGTTGCATGCAAAACGCAACGGCGGTTTTTTTATGCCGGAGCGGTTTAGCGCAAGGCGTCGGCGCATTCCTTGACCAACGCCGGGCCGCGATAGATCAGGCCCGAGTACAACTGCACCAGCGAAGCGCCGGCTTCCATCTTGGCCTTGGCGTTGCTGCCGCTGAGGATGCCGCCGACGCCGATGATCGGCAGGGCATCGCCGAGTTCTGCCTTCAGGCCGCGCACCACCTGGTTCGACAACTCGAACACCGGCGCACCCGACAGGCCGCCGGCTTCTTCACCGTATTGCAGGCCCTTGACGGCGTCGCGCGTGATGGTGGTGTTGGTGGCGATGACGCCGTCGAGCTTGTGGCGCAGCAGCGCGTCGGCGATGTTCTTGATCTGTTCGCTGTCGATGTCCGGCGCGATTTTCAGCGCCACCGGCACGTAGCGCTTGTGCTGGTCGGCCAGGCGCAGTTGCGCATCCTTCAACTGCGACAGCAGGGCATCGAGTTCGGACGCGCCTTGCAGCTGGCGCAGGTTCTTGGTGTTGGGTGACGAGATGTTGACGGTGACGTAGCTGGCGTAGGGATAGACTTTTTCCAGGCAGTGCAGGTAGTCGTCGGCGGCGCGTTCGATTGGGGTGTCGGCGTTCTTGCCGATGTTCAGGCCGAGCACGCCTTGCTTGCCTTGGTAGAAGCGCGAGGCTTGCACGTTGGCGACGAAGGCGTCGACGCCGCCGTTGTTGAAGCCCATGCGGTTGATGATGGCGTGCGCAGCCGGCAGGCGGAACATGCGCGGCTTCGGGTTGCCCGGTTGCGCGCGCGGCGTGACCGTGCCGATTTCAATCGAGCCGAAACCGAGCGCCGCCAGGCCGTCGATGTAGGAACCGTCCTTGTCCAGGCCGGCGGCCAGGCCGACCGGATTGGGGAAGGTGACGCCCATGATCGTACGCGGATCGGCGGCCGGCTTGCTGAAGAGGCCGGTCAGGCCGAGCGCGGCGGCGCGGCGCAAGGCGGGCAAGGTCAGGTGGTGGGCGGATTCTGCGTCGAGCGAAAACAGCAGCGGGCGGGCAAGGGCGTAGAGGAATTTATCGGACACGATGATGGGCTGGAAAGGAAACGGACGTGAGCGGCAAGCAAGCCGGAAGAAAAAGTGCCGCCATTTTAACGTGTCCGGGGCGCTTTTCCGCGCAAAACGGCGCGCACGAGACGACACTATCCGCGCTATTCGCGCAATGCAGTCCAGTTGCCGTTCTGCAATGCTTCCAGCGGCTGGAAGTTGGTCTTGTAGGCCATCTTGGCGCTTTCCTTGATCCAGTAGCCAAGGTAGACGTAGGGGATGCCGAGCTGGCGGGCTTGCTCGATCTGCCACAGGATGTTGTAGGTGCCGTAGGACGAGCCTTCGACATCGGGATCGTAGAAGGTGTAGACCGATGACAAGCCGTCGTCGAGCACATCGATGATGCTGACCATGCGCAGCGTGCCGTCGGCTTCGCGGAATTCCACCAGGCGCGTGTTGACCTTGCTTTGCAGCAGGAACTGCGCGTACTGGTCGCGGCTGTCCTGGTCCATGCCGCCGCCGGCGTGGCGCACTGATTGATAGCGCAGGTAAAGCTCGTAATGCTCGTAGGCGTACGTCAGGTTGGTGACCAGCGTGACCAGTCCGCTGTTCTTGTTCCAGGCGCGGCGCTGGCTGCGGTTGGGGATGAATTCGGCGGTCTTGATGCGCACCGGCGTACAGGCCTGGCAGCCGTCGCAATAGGGGCGATAGGTGAAGATGCCGCTGCGGCGGAAACCGGTCTTGACCAGTTCGGAATAGACGTCGGCGTTGATCAGGTGCGACGGCGTGGCGACTTGCGAGCGGGCTTGCTGGTTATCCAGGTAACTGCAGGGATAGGGAGCCGTTGCATAAAACTGCAACGTGGAAAACGGCAGGTCTTTGAGATGCGTCATGGGCGTCCTGGTGTTGCAATCATTGGCAGTCGCTTCGCTGTGCGCGGCGGTGTAACGATTTCGTCACGATTCCCTGTAATTTACACTACTTTGGGGCGGCAGTAACTGCACCGCCGGCAGGGCTTCAAGGCAAGAGGGCCGGGCGTCAGGCCGGCGGAAACAGGTCCAGCGGATGCCAGAAACCGATCTGCGGCGCCTCGATGGCCACGCGCAGGTGCTTGATGAAGTCGTTGCGAGGAATCGGGATCGCGCCCAACGACGCCAGGTGCGGCGTCTCCTGCTGGCAATCGATCATCTGCACGCCGTGCCGGCGCAGGAAATGCACCAGGTACGCCAGCGCCACCTTGGAGGCGTCGGTCACGCGCGCAAACATCGATTCGCCGTAGAACATCTGGCCGATCGACACGCCGTAAGCGCCGCCGACCAGTTTTCCTTCCAGCCAGACTTCCGCCGAATGCGCATAACCGGCGCGGTGCAAGCCGCAATAGCCGTCGACGATGTCCTTGGAAATCCAGGTGCCGGCGTCATCGCGGCGCGGTCCGGCGCAGGCGCGCATGACGTCGCGGAAGGCCGAATCGAAACGGATCTCCCAGCGGCGGTCGGTATGGCGGCTGCGCTCGATCTTGCGCAAGGTCTTCTTGAGGCTGTCGGAAATGATGAAACGATCGGTGTACAGCACCATGCGCGGATCGGTGCTCCACCACAGGATGGGCTGGCCTTCCGAGAACCACGGGAAGATGCCGCGGCGGTAGGCTTCGAGCAGGCGTTGCGGCGACAGGTCGGCGCCGGCGGCAAGCAAACCAGCCGGTTCGGCCAGTGCCTTGGACACATCGGGGAAGGGCGAATCGACATCCAGCCAGGAAATCATGCGCTGTTCCGTAAATTAGTCAGGCTGTTCCGGTTGCACCATGCGTTTGCGAATATCGTCGGTGTGCAGACCGAACACGCCGTCGCCGGTTTTCACTTTGGCTAAATCGGCAAAGAAGGAACGCAAGGTATATTCCACCGTCGGGAAGGCGATGTCAGCCCAGGGAATCTCGTCTTCCCTGAACATCGTGACTTCCAGGCTTTCGATGCCGGCGGTGTAATCGAGGTCGAGCAGTTCGGCCAGGTAAAAGAAATGCACTTGATGTACGTGCGGCACGTTGATCAGCGAGAACAGCGCGCCCAGCTTGATGCGTGCGCCGGCTTCTTCTTCGGTTTCGCGTTCGGCAGCTTCGGTGGTGGTTTCACCGTTTTCCATGAAGCCGGCCGGCAAGGTCCAGTAGCCGTGACGCGGTTCGATGGCGCGCTTGCACAGCAGCACGCGCACTTCGCCGTCACGCTCCCAGACCGGGATCGAACCGACCACCATTTTTGGATTCTGGTAATGAATGGCGCCGCAATTGCCGCACACGAAGCGAGGGCGATTGTCATCGGGAGGAATCTGCAAGGAAACCGGATGAGCGCATTCAGAACAAAATTTCATAAAAGGCGGTAGGCGTGTTTTTGTAGGAATGTCCGACGGCGAACAACATGCCATCGTCTGTATGATGATTCACGGCAAATGCGAGGTAGAAGTGTATCACTGTCGCTATCAGGGTTACTCTTTTATGCATGCATGCTTCCCTGTGCAAATCGCGATGTCTCTGCAAGGCATGCGCAGCATGACGCACGTGCTCCAGGCAAAGTATTCTCAGCGGAAGTTTGCATCGGGGGCGGATATGTCGTATAATCTATTTCTTCAGACGCGGGGTGGAGCAGTCTGGCAGCTCGTCGGGCTCATAACCCGAAGGTCGTAGGTTCAAATCCTGCCCCCGCAACCAAATTTGTCTAAAACCGTTGATAGCCTTGGCTTTCAGCGGTTTTTTGCATTTCGGGCGGTGTGCCACAAAGTGAGCCACCTCGCCATGCCACAAATCAAAGCCCCTCGGCTGTACCGCAATCGATGCGGTGTTTTCTATTTCCGGCTCAAAACCGCCCAACAAGACCGAAAGGTCAGCCTTCGCACGAAATGCCCGGTGACTGCTAACATTGTTGCGTTACAACTTAACGCAGTCATTGAGCGGAATCGAGCAATGAACAAGAACTCAAATAATCCGAACATCGGGGACTTCAATTTCAATCTGGACGATTTAAAGACCTATGAGATTGAGTTTCGAGGGGCGAAAATAAAGGCTGAGGGGCCGGAAGATCATGCCCGTGCCATGGAAGCCCTAAAACAGATGGAGGCCGTACTTCCCGAAGAAGTCTCTCCTGCCGTTCAGAAATTGGCCTCGGATGAACAAGCCCTTCTTGCTCAGGTGGTTGCACATGCCCAGCAACGCCAATCTCCAAAGGTGTCAAAGGTTGCCGCTGAATGGATCATGGAGCGGCGGTTAAAGAACTCTGCTCGTACCGTCGATGCGAAGGAATACCATTTCAAGGACTTTACCGAGCGAGCCTTGAAGGGAAAAAATCCAGAAATCAATGAATTGGATAAATCGGACATCGTGGCCTATAAATCCGCGTTACTTAAAAAAGGACAGGCCGCAAAAACCATCGACAATAAATTACTGTCCATTGCCGACTTCTTCGAATATGCCTTGAATCAAGGCACGTATACCCGACACAACACGAACCCGGTTTCTGGCTTGTATGTACTTACGAAGAAAGAGAGGGTCAAACAAACGGAATCCTATGAACCGTTCAGCAAGGAAGACCTAACCGTCTTGTTTGAGCCATTGGCCTATAAAACTAAAATGAACGCTCCTGACCTCTTCTGGGGGCCGCTACTGGGCATTTATACCGGCATGCGAATCAGTGAAGCGACACAGATTCGTTGCAAGGACGTGATTCAGGCAGAAAACGGCGTTCACTACATCTACGTTTATCGGAGCAAGACCAGCAATGGCATTCGTAAGGTGCCGATTTGTGACGCTTTGATCCAACTAGGCTTCTTGGATTACGTTGAAGAGGTTCGTCAGGCCGGTGCAGAGCGGATTTTTCCTCACCGCTCTTTCGTCAATGGATCGTATTCAAAGCGACTGAGCGAAGAACATCTGAAATACTTGAAGGCCCGGAAGATCAAAACGCCTGACGATCACAAGTCCTTCCACTCCTTCCGAGTGAATGTTATCACCCAGTTGGCTAACAACGGAATTTCGGCCACACTGGCCTCTCGGATCGTTGGGCATGGGACGGAAAAAGGAATGGACGTTCACTTAGGATATGTCCGTGATCTTCCGAATTTAAAGCAAGTGGTCGATTCTTTGATTTGGCCGTTGGATATTCAGGCTCTGCGTTATACGGGAGATTTCAAAGATTTTATAAGCAATAAATCAAAATGGATGAAGTCTTAAAATAACAAATATTAGAAAGGCGGCTATGAACGTTGCAGAAATCGGGGCGGAGGTTGTTTCCATCAAAGATGGGGAGAAGCCGGTAGAAATCGACGAAAACGAAATCCACAGAGGGGATTTTCATAGGCAATGGAAACACGTGGAGCGTTCTGTTCTCATTCGAGCCACCCAAAATTACATTGTCGTTTTAGATTTAAAAGAACATATCGATTGGGAAACCCGTCCCATCTATGATGCCGAAATCGATAAGTGGCCTGAAGAATCAAGGCTGGCTCACAATAACCTACTGGCTGAAATTGCGGTCCTTGAAGTAGGAATTAATGAGGATTTCCCATCAGGAATTAAACGCCATTTTAGACGGTTACTCGGAGAGGCTCTTACTTATTCATTTGAGAAAGATCCGCTCACTGCAAAAAAAATTGTCGAGGCCGCTATCCAATATTGGAACGCTCGTAGCGAAGAGACATCAAGACGTTGGTATTTATCTTCAAGTGCGATTTGCTCAGGCTTTTTCGTGCTCTTGGGTTTTATGCTTTGGATTGATCGTCTGACTTACATTTCACGATTCGGAGAAACTGTTTTTTGGTTATTACTTTCTTCTTGTGCGGGAGCACTCGGCACCTTGTTATCTGTAATCGTCCGAAGTGGTGACCTTAAAGTGGATGCAGATGCGGGAAAAAGTCTTCACTGGCTAGAAGCAGGATCAAGAGTCATTGCCGGTGCAATATCCGCCGTGGTTGTCGTTTTAGCGATTCGCTCGGATATGATTTTTGGAAATTTTTCAGCAAATGGCCATATGAATTTATTTACCTTCTTGGCCTCCATTGCTGCGGGAAGTGGGGAACGATTAGCCACTTCGATTATTTCCAAATTTGACGATAAAAGTTCAAGCACAAAGAGCAAAAGTAGTTCAACTTCACCAAAGGAATAACAACAAATGAAAAGACAAGCACTCATCATTGGCTGCCCTGATTCAAGCATTCCCGGCGTTATCGACGACATGAAAAATTACCGACGATTTTTCGAAAGCAGAGCCGGAGGTGAATGGTATGCCAATGAGATCATTACTCTTAAAAATCCGACTAAAATCCAAGTCGAAAATTCGATCAATGATTTAAAGAAGGTGGATTATTCTGTCGTTGTATTCGCTGGACATGGTGGATATGATTCCAAAAAACAAACGACTATTTTAGAGCTCTCACCGAATGTGCTAATCGAGGATTTTTTATTGAAACAAGGTGCTCCTCGTCGCACCACAATCATTGATGCTTGCCGTGTGGTCGTCCAACAAAAGCTGGAAGAAACTTTTGTAAAAAGTTCGATAACAATGGATTCGCTCTCCGTCCAACATAACGCTCGTAAAATTTTTGAAGATCACATTAACAAAGCTCCGGCCGGATTGGGAGTTATGTATAGTTGCTCTATTGGAGAAAGTGCCGGGGATATTCCGGGACAAGGTGGAACGTATTCTTCAACACTGTTAGCGATTGGTAATCGATGGGCCGACAGATATGTTGCATCTACTCCGGAAGTAATGACCATCAGCGAAGCACATGAAAAAGCAGTTCCTATTGTCATCAAACAACGTGGGGGGACACAGCATCCTATGGGAGAATTTCCGCGTTCAATTCCAAGATTCCCGTTTGCTCTGGCTTTGTAATTAAAGACTTTTTATCCGTAAGAAAGGCTTGAGGGTTCAAGCCTTTCTTATTGCGTACATTGACATCGAAAGAATCAAATTCAACCATTGAATTTCGAAATAGATTGTTCTTCTTGAATTTGCAAAAACGCGATACGGGTTAATTCCGCCCCTGTTTCGATGTTTAATTTTTGTTTGAGATGTGAGCGATAAGTCTCGATGGTGTTTGGTGAGAGGTTGAGGCGGCGGGTGTAGATTTGCATCGAAAACTGACCCACTTTGCTGGGAATTTTGCATCGAAAATTGACCCACGTTTGATACACAATCCTACCTAAGCAATCAGGTAGGAGATTGGAGTGATCGACGTGGCATTACTAGGAATTATTCGGCGCTGGCACTTACGTGACCAGATATCGCTAAGGGAGATCGCCAAGCGACTTGGCATCTCCAGGAACACCGTTAGACGTTACCTGCGCTCTGAAACTGTAGAGCCAGCCTACGCTGACCGGCGTTCAGCCAGTGCTCTGGATGTGTACACATTCAAACTATCTGCATGGCTTAAAACCGAATCCACCAAATCTAGGAAGCAAAAGCGAAGTCTCAAGCAGATGCACGCAGACTTGTGTGTGTTGGGATTTGAAGGCTCTTATGATCGCGTTGCCGCGTTCGCCCGGCAATGGAAAGTGGATCAGTTAGACAGGGTCAATGCTGCGAGCAAAGGAACACTTGGTTGTATAGGTCATCGAAAATCGCAATATCACTACGAATCCGATGTAAAGGCATGGCATTTCCCATGCCCTTTAAGACCAACTGTCCATAACTGGCCACGAGCTCATTGACTAGAAGAGCGGTTTTTGGCTCTGCAACCAACTGTAATTTAGCGGCTGTAATGAAGAAGCCCTGCAATTCATCGGCAAGATTTCCCTTGGTGGGATCTTTTTGCGGCAAACTTGCGAGATGGGCATTGGCTTTTGTAAGTTCTTCCACCGTTTTTAGATAGATGTCTTTTCTAAGGGCAGAAATGCGTTCTTTGGCTTTTTCTCCGGAGTCATGTGCAAGTTGAATACGGAGCCTGTTGGTATTGCCACGATGGGTAATGAATACACCACAGAGAGTTATGATTGCACCGCCAACGGCTCCCCAAATGCTGGATGGAATGGACGACACTAGGCTTATAAGTTCTTCCATGAATGTTTGGCTTCTGCCATCCCCATAATTGACGTTTGAATATCATAGCAGTTACATCCATGAAGCCCGGAAGCAGTTATTCAAACCATTTTTTAAATGAATCGCTGATATAATCCACCTGCTGTGTCACCTTTTTTAACCTGCAACCGTCCAAGCAAGGCCGGCAAAAGCGAGGCTAGATCAGGGTTTCAGACGATTTTTGGGTGGTAAGTAGAAAAAGCTCCTGCCCCCGCAACCAAGATTCAGGCGAAAGCCCCGACTTCCCAAAAGGATCGGGGCTTTTTGCTTTGTGGCACGGATGGTGATTGTTTCCGTCGTCACGTCGTCATCGTGAAATCACTACGCCGCACAAACAAAAACCCACAAAT
>NZ_AJHH01000612.1 GCF_000256565.1 Herbaspirillum lusitanum P6-12
CGTTGGTTTGTTTGGTTGCCGTGTTGGTGTCGGTCTTGATGTCGCCGCCGGCGTTGGCGACCAGCTTGGCGAAGTCGACGGTGGATTTGCGTTTGGATGCAGCTTGCTGTTGCGCGTGGACATTGGCGGCAGCAGTGCTCGACGATACGGTGTTGGTCATGTGGTCACCCCTATAAAAACTAACGGACAAAAAGCGAACGGACGAATTCTGTGTTCTGTTCCAGCGTAGCCAGTATAGGGGAGGAAATTCGCGCTCTTGACGTCGTGCGGGGAAACTTACACAGCTTTACGAGCGTGAAGAGGCGGCGTCTTTTCCTTGTAACTGCACGATGGGCGAGCTTGCGTTGAAATCATTCTCGTCATGGTCATCGATCTCCAGCGCCAGCATGGTTTCGTAAGCTTCGACGGCGGCGCGGCGATAGGCGGGCGAGTTGCGGCGGCGCTCGGCGGCGGTGAGTTGCTGCGCGGGTTTGCGTGCGGCGGGCGAGGGGGAAGTCGCGCGACGTGACGCGGAGGAGCGTGTCGGCAGCGGGGCAACCGGACGCGGACGCGTGAGCCAGGTCACAAAAACCGGCAACAGCAGGATCGGCCAGATCAGGAAAATGAATTGCATGACATTCTCGGAGCGTGAAAGAGATGCTTGCATTGTCCCGGGTCAGCGTGTCGCGCAATATAGGAAAAATCTCAAACGCATATACCCGGTGTGGGCGTGCAACGCATTGCACGGCGACAAGAGTGGGCAAGGCGGCGGCGATTGTGTTTCAATGGCGGTTCCCATTTTTTTGAGAGACCGCGATGAATTCATTGCGCTACGCCGCGCGCCTGAGTGTACTGTTGCAGGCCTTCGTATTGATGTTGCTGCTGGCGGGCTGTGAATCCATGTCGACTACGCCGGACGATGCCGCACGGCAGAAAATCGACGGTTTGCTGACCCTGATCGATCAACGTCTCGACGTGGCCGTGAAGGTGGCGCAGACGAAGTGGAATTCCGGCGCGCCGATCAATGATCCCGCACGCGAGCGCCAGATCCTCGATGATCTCACGGCGTCGCTGAAGACTGCGGATACGCAAGAGAAGTCATTCATGCGCCGCTTCTTCCAGGCGCAATTCGATGCGGGGAAAATCATCCAGGCGGCACTGCATGCGCAATGGCGGCAGGAAGCGCACGCGCGTTTCGCCAATCCGCCCGATCTGGCGCGCGATATTCGCCCCGAGCTCGACCGGCTGACACCCTTGCTGATTGATGCCCTGGGTCAGGTGCGGCCGTTGTTGCAACAGCCGGATGCCAAAACTTATCTACGGCAGCGCGCCGATGTGCTGGTGCGCGGCGACAGCAACGGCGTGGTACGCGCGGAGGCGCTGCGGGTGTTGCTGGAGTAGCTGTCAGGTAGTCCCGGCAAGCATTGCTTCAGCGCTTGCTCTGTCCGGCGCAAGCCTTGCGGCGCGTCGCCAGGCTTGGCATGGCGACGATGTCGCTGCGCTGCATGCACACGCCATAGCCTTGCGCATAGGAAGCAAATTCGGCGCGCGCCTGATCCTTCGGCAGCGTCACCAGGCGACCGATGAAATCGCGGCTGCCGATTTCAAAATGCTGATAGTCGATCGGCTGTTTCCAATACCCGCCCCAGACCAGGAAGCCGTGCCGGAAGAAGACTTCCAGCACTTGCTCCGCCATGCCCGGCCTCAGCTTGCGCGAACTATACGCGCTCGCTGCGGATGGCTGCACCTTGGTCTGTCCTGCGGCATCCTTGCCGATGTAGGGGTTCTGCAAGGGATTTATGTCGATCGCGACGCCGTAGGCGTGCTTGGACCAGGCGCCGCCGCCGGTGATCGGACGACCGTTGAAGGCTGAACTGTTGTTGTGCTCCATCGACACTTCGTCGTCGCCGTGATAAACCTCCATCGGCTGCGCCCGCTGCAGCGGGAATTTGCGTTCCAGCAGTTCATTGAAAATCGCTTGCACTTGCGGCGCCACGGCGTCGAGTACGACCACGCTGCCGTCATCATGCAGTTTGCCGCCGAAGTCGCGATAGGAAAACGAAACCAGCACGAGACGCTCGCAAGGCACGGGATTGGCCGCGCTCAATACTTGGTTTTCTTGCATTATTGCGCATTGCCGGTTTGTCAACGGAGTGACGTCGGCCAAGGCAATCCCGCTCGTGGCCAGGCCGCAGGCGGTAAGGAGCGCGGAAAAGAAAAAATGGTGGAACAACACGGGGGCGCAAGGACGCATGAGCGGTGAGAAAAGAAATTATCGGGAGGTTTTGTTGCGGATACTTACGCAAAGATGCGCAATTCTCCTACAAGATGACCGCGACGGGGCGGGAACGATTGAATCCGAGAACATCTAAATTTGTGGAGGTAGCAGGGACTTGCCTGGACCTGTCGTACCCATTCGTGTTCAACAACTCTTGGAGGCAACTATGTTAGTACGCCATGCAGTCTTAGCTTCAGTCATGTTCACGGCTCTTCTGGCCGGTTGCAACAAGCGCGATGAAGCGCCCGCCACACCGGCGCCGGCGACCGATTCGAGCGCGACCCCCGCGCCGGCAACGCCAACTCCGCCGGCGATTGCGCCGCCACCGGCAGCACCGGCTACTCCGGCTGCGCCACCACCGGCTGACGCAGGCGGAACCGGCGACAAGAAGCCCTGACAAATTGGGGAAGCAGGAACGCGATGATGCCGGATGACTCCGGCACGCGCAGTCTTCAGCGAAAGTTGAAGATATTGGACAAGGGTTTGGAAGAAGTGCGAACTTTGTCCGCAAGAGGGAATCCTAAAAATGGTTGAACTGTTCCTTCAACCTCCCTCTTGAAAGGGATTTTGACCCGCGGCACAGAGTCTGCGGGTCTTTTTTATGGGCGAACGGTTTGTGATGTTCGCCCATTGAGCCGATCAGATCCTCAGAACGCCGGCACCAGCGAACCCTTGAATTCGCTTTCGATGAAACTGCGCACTTCCGCCGATTGATAGGCCTTCACGAGCTTCTTCGCCCATGGCTTGTCCTTGTCTTCGGTGCGCGTCACGATCAGGTTGGCGTAGCGCCCCTTGGCGTCTTCCACCGCGATGGTGTCGCGTTGCAGGGACAGGCCGGCCTTGACCGCGTAATCGTTGTTGATCGATGCCGCGGCCAGGTCGTCGAGCGAGCGCGGCAACTGCGCAGCGTCGAGCTCGATCAGTTTCAGTTTCTTCGGATTCTCGATCACGTCGAGCGGAGTCGCGTTGATGCCGTTTTCACCGACACCCGGCTTCAGTTTGATCAGGCCGTATTTTTGCAGCAGCAACAAGGCGCGGTTGCCATTGGACGGATCGTTCTGGATGCCGATGCTGGCGCCTTGCGGCAGTTGATCGACGGATTTGTATTTCTTCGAATAGATGCCCAGCGGCGCCGTGATGGTCAGGCCGACCGGCGTCAGTTTGTAGCCGCGCGCCTTGATCTGACTGTCGAGGAAGGGCTGGTGCTGGAAGGCGTTGGCGTCGAGGTCGCCGGCGTTGAGCGCTTCGTTGGGCTGCAGGTAGTCGCTGAAGGTGACGATCTGGATATCGAGGCCATCGCGCGCGGCGACTTTCTTGACCACTTCAAAAGTCTGCTCGGCGTTGCCGACCGAGACGCCTACCTTGATCTTTTGCTTGTCCTGTGCCGACACGGCATTGGCGCCCAGCGCCAGTAAAACGAATAATACGGAAACCGACCAGCGACGCATTTTTTCTCCCGAGGATAGGTAGATTGCCTGGCGCCCTGAATGGGCGAGGCGGGCAAGGCGCGATGGTCACATATCGCCTGGCGTGGGAGAACGAAGGATTTCGCATGTCGATATGCGCATTTGCAAGCGCTCTACTTGTCTGCTGTTTTCACCACCGCAATGATGGCCCCGAACGCCGGCCCGAGATCGGCCTCCAGCGAGGGATACATGCGCGAGATGTTGCCGTCGAGGTAGAGCGCGTCGACGCAACGCAAGCGGTCGCGCAGGAACAGCGCGAAATCATGGAAGCTGATCGGATTCCTGGCGATGGCGAGGATGACTTTCTGTGCCGGATCGATGCACACGGCGTTGCGCACGAACAGGTTGATCGAGCCCGGATCGAAAGCCGCGTTGATCTCGCCGTTGCGCAGCATCAGCGGCCCCGATTGCGTCGCGTACACCGCCTGCGACAGCCAGCGCTCGCGGTCGCCGTCGACCGTGGCGGTATCGACGATGCGCGCGCGACCTTCTTCGACGATGAAGACGCCGTTGGGCTGCAAATAGAAATTGCCGTAGGCATCGCGCCGCGTGTTGAGCTTGCGCAGCGTCACGCCGCCTTCGACGTACAGCCCTAGCGGCCGGAGCTCCTTGTCATAAATGCCGGCGTTGGTGGCGCAGACCATGTCCTTGCCTTGCGGGCGCAGCCAGTTGCGCAGCGCCGAGAAGGTGCCGAACACCTTGCCGGCCGGATCCTTCCAGTACATGCGCAGGGAGTCTTGCTGCGGGTCGACGGTGCAAGTGTTGATATTGATTTGTTGATAACGATACTGGTGCAGTTCGGCGGCGCCGGCAGCGGCAACGATAGCGACGAACAGGATAAAGACGAGCAGTTGCAGCCATCGTCGGGCCGGATGAGTGGGCAGGGGCATGCGGGCGAAATTGGTCAGTGAAATTGTGAAGAGTAACAAAGAGCGCTCAAGAAATCGCGCGCGTTGCCGTAAAGAATCAAGTTTCACCGTGCATTCAAGCTTCACAGCGCCACTGTTCCGACAGTGACGCAATAAAAAAAATATCGCAATGAAAATCACATACGGAAGCCGGCAAGCAGTTCTTCAACACCGCCGGCAAGCCACCAACGCCACAGGGGCAACCATAGCCCCGACGCTGTCTTCTGCTTTCTTCCACGCCCCCACATCATCACGGGGACGCGGCAACCGCACTTCCTTGATCCCAAAGAGCATCTCATGAAATGGTTTTACAACTTGAAAATCGCCCACAAACTGTTGCTGTCGTTTGTGGCGGTACTGCTATTGACCACGCTTCTCGGCGCCTTCTCGATCGCTCAGATTGCGCGCGTCAATCAAGCCTCCACCGACATCAGCACCAACTGGCTGCCGGCAATGCGCGCCGCGCTGCAAATGAAGACCGCGCTGAGCCGCATCCGCGTCGCCGAACTGCAGCACATCCAATCCGACAACGAAGCGGATTTCTCACTCTATGAGAAATCGATCGAGGGGCAACTGGCCCAGCTGAAAAAATTCGACAGCATTTATGCGCCGCTGATTTCGGAGCCGGACGAGAAGATCGTCTATCCCGAATTCAAGAAGAACCTCGCAGCCTATCTGGCGGAAAACCAGAAAATCGTGATGCTTGCACGCGGCGGTCTCAACGACGAGGCGCGCCTGCTGATTCGCGGCGACTCGACCAAGCTCTACCTGGCGATGACCGAGCAGCTCGATCGCCTCAGCGGCATCAACGAAGCCGGCAGCGCCATCGCCGACCAGACCGCCTCCAGCACCTATGAAGCGGCACGCATCTGGATTGTGGTGATCCTGTGCATCAGCGTGGCGCTGGGATTGCTGCTGGCATTTTGGGTTGCGGCAATTGTGTCGCGTCCCCTGACAAGCGCCGTCGGCATCGCCCAGCGCGTCGCCGCCGGCGACCTGACCGCGCGCATCGAGGTCCAGTCGCGCGACGAAACCGGACAATTGATGGGCGCGCTCAAGGCCATGAACGACAGTCTGCTGAACATCGTGTCGCAGGTGCGCACCGGGACCGACACCATCGCTACGGCGTCGACCCAGATCGCCAGCGGTAATCTCGACCTGTCGTCGCGCACGGAAGAACAGGCCAGTTCGCTGGAAGAAACCGCCTCGTCGATGGAAGAACTGACCTCGACCGTCAAGCAGAACGCCGACAATGCGCGCCAGGCCAATCAACTGGCGGAATCGGCATCGGCCGTGGCGATCCAGGGCGGCAGCGTGGTCGGCCAGGTGGTCGACACCATGGGCGCGATCAATGACTCCTCGCGCAAGATCGTCGATATCATCAGCGTCATCGACGGTATCGCCTTCCAGACCAATATCCTGGCCTTGAATGCCGCGGTGGAAGCAGCGCGCGCCGGCGAGCAGGGTCGCGGCTTCGCCGTGGTCGCCTCCGAAGTGCGCAGCCTGGCGCAGCGCTCCGCCGCCGCCGCCAAGGAAATCAAGACCCTGATCGACGATTCGGTCGGCAAGGTCGACTCCGGCAGCCGGCTGGTCGAGCAGGCCGGCGCGACGATGGCGGAGGTGGTCGCCAGCGTCAGGCGCGTGACCGACATCGTCGGCGAAATCAGTTCGGCCAGCCAGGAGCAGAGCGCCGGCATCGAGCAGGTCAACCAGGCCATCGCCCAGATGGACGAGGTCACGCAACAGAACGCCGCGCTGGTGGAGGAAGCCGCCGCCGCCGCGCAATCGCTGCAGGACCAGGCCGCCACCTTGTCGGAAGTGGTCAGCGTGTTCAATATCGGTCAGGCGCAAGTGCGTGCCGTGAGCGATGTGAAAAAGACGGCGACCGTCGCCAAACGCGCCATCGACGTCACGCCGCGCACGACAGCGCTGCAACCTCGAAGCACGCCGAAATTGGTAGTGCCCAGGACGCCGGACAGCGAGTCGGATTGGGAGCAGTTCTAAGTAATTTCACCGTCCGCCTTGAAGAACGCCGCGCTGAATAATTCAGGCGGCGTTTTTTCCTGGGCGGCAACGTTTACAGGGCGGTTTTCAAGCATTTCCGGCCATGCTGGGTGCGCCGCAACAAGCATGGATTTGGAAATATGGGAAAAGGTTTTTTTTTTTTTTTTTTTTTTTT
>NZ_AJHH01000613.1 GCF_000256565.1 Herbaspirillum lusitanum P6-12
TTTTTTTGTTTTTTGAACGAAAAATGTGAGAAATATTATCGGGATGCGCAAATATCGCAATTATGGGGGTGTCGACATAAAAAAATATGTCGTATATGACGAAAATGTTACACTCCTGCCCCATGGTGCCAGCATCTATAAAGATGTAGTGCCTTATCTATAGCCTGCTCACGTTATTGACCTGTAACGCATAAATAAATTGGAGGAAATTCAATGAAATCCGTATTCCCTTTGAACCGCCGTCTGACCAAAGTCGCGATGGCCGTTGGTGTTGCCGTTTCCGCTATTTCCTTCGCCGGCATTGCCCAGGCTGAAACCGTGAAGATCGCCATCGCCGGTCCGATGACTGGCGCCGTCGCCCAATACGGCGACATGGTCAAGGCAGGTGCGCTGACCGCGATCGAGCAAATCAATGCAGCCGGCGGCGCCGGCGGCAACAAGTTCGAAGCCGTCCTGATGGATGACGCCTGTGAGCCGAAGCAAGCAGTCGCGGTCGCCAACAAGATCGTCAGCCAGGGCATCAAGTTCGTGATCGGCCACGTGTGCTCGGGTTCGACCATTCCTGCCTCCGACATCTATGAAAACGAAGGCGTCGTGATGATCACGCCGTCGGCGACTGCGCCTCAGCTGACTGAAGCCAAGCCGCACAAGTACATCTTCCGCACCATCGGCCGCGACGACCAGCAAGGTCCTGCCGCCGCCAAATACGTGGTCGAGAAGCTGAAACCGAAGAAGGCTGCCGTTCTGCACGACAAGCAATCGTACGGTCAAGGCGTGGCGACTTCGGTCAAGGCCGGCCTGGATGCAGCGAAGATTCCCGTCGTCGTGTTTGAAGGCGTCAACGCCGGCGACAGCGACTACTCCGCGGTCATCACCAAGCTGAAATCGCAAGGCGTGGACTTCGTCTACTTCGGCGGCTACCACCCTGAAATGGGCCTGATCATGCGCCAGGCGCGCGAACAAGGCGTCAAGGCCGTGTTCATGGGTCCTGAAGGCGTCGGCAACAAGGACATCACGGCCATCGCCGGTCCTGCTTCCGAAGGCATGCTGGTGACGCTGCCGGCCGACTTCGCTGCCGATCCTGCCAATGCCGCGCTGGTCAAGGCTTTCGCTGCGCAAAAGCGTGATCCTAACGGTCCGTTCCAGATGCCTGCATACTCGGGCGTGAAGGTCATCGCCGATGCGATCACCGCCACCAAGTCGACTGATCCGACCAAGGTTGCAGCGTACATCCACGCCAATTCCTTCAAGACGCCGATCGGCACTGTTGAATACGACAAAAAGGGCGACCTGAAGTCGTTCAAGTTCGTGGTCTTCACCTGGCATAAAGACGCGACGAAGACTGAAGCCAAGTAAGTTCAGGTTGTTTTTTTAACGGCTTGCAGTAGTCGTCCTTACTGACGTCAACCATGCAAATGCCCCATTGCGGTAAGAATGGGGCATTTGCACATCTACATTTGCCAGGTTTCCTATGAATGAACTGCTCCCTCAACTGACCCAGCAGCTAGTCAACGGGCTGAGTCTGGGCGCGATCTATGCGCTGATCGCCATCGGCTACACGATGGTCTACGGCATCATCGGCATGATCAATTTCGCGCACGGCGAAATTTACATGATGGGCTCCTACATCGGGCTGGTCACGCTCACCGCCATCGGCGTGCAGGCGGGTTATCCGCTGCCGCTGCTGCTGGGCGCCGCGCTGATCGTCTCGGTAGTGGTCACCGGCCTGTACGGCTGGACCGTCGAGCGCGTGGCGTATCGTCCGCTGCGCGGCGGACCGCGCCTGGTGCCGCTGATCTCGGCGATCGGCATGTCGATCTTCCTGCAGAACTACGTGCAGATCGGCCAGGGCTCGCGCGACATGTCGGTGCCGGTGCTGATCTCGGGCGCCATCGAGTTCCAGATGGGCAGCGATTTCACCGTCACGATCCCGTATTCGCGGATGATCATCGTCGGCGTCACCTTGCTGCTGATGGTCGGCCTGACGCTGTTCATCGCGCGTTCGCGCATGGGCCGCGCCTGCCGCGCCTGCGCGGAAGACATGGGCATGGCCAACCTGCTGGGCATCGACACCAACCGCGTGATTTCCTTCACCTTCGTGCTGGGCGCGATGCTGGCGGCAGTGGGCGGCGTGCTGATCGCACTGACCATCGGCAAGCTCAATCCGTATATCGGATTCATTGCCGGCATCAAGGCGTTTACCGCGGCCGTGCTGGGCGGCATCGGCAGCATTCCCGGCGCGATGCTGGGCGGCGTGCTGCTGGGCCTGGCCGAAACCTTTGCCGCCGGTTACCTGCCGGCCGAGTACAAGGACGTGGTGTCCTTTGCCTTGCTGGTGCTGATCCTGCTGTTCCGTCCTACGGGTTTGCTGGGCAAACCGGACGTGGAGAAAGTCTGATGCCGATTACACTCAAAAACGCCGTGGCGGCGGCGATCCTGACCGCCATCCTGACCACGCCGATGCTCGGCCTGCAGCTGCAGCTCGAAGGCTATCGCGTGGTGCTCAACGCCCATTGGACGCCGGTGCTGATCGCCGTGCTGGTGGTGTTCGTGTTCCAGCTGATCAAGCCGGCGCTGACGCGCAGCACCAGGAAAATACGCCTGCCGGCGCTGCCGCAACTGCAGCCGCGCCAGCAGCGTTATGCCTTGCTGTTCCTGTTCGCGATTGCGCTGGTGTGGCCGTTCTTCGGTTCGCGCGGCAATGTCGACGTGGTGACGCTGGCGCTGATCTACGTGATCCTCGGACTCGGCCTGAACATCGTGGTCGGCTTCGCCGGCTTGCTCGATCTCGGCTACGTCGGCTTCTATGCGGTCGGCGGCTATACCTACGCCTTGCTGAATCAGTATTTCGGTTTCACGTTCTGGGAATGCCTGCCGATCGCGGCCGGCATGTCGGCGCTGTTCGGCTTCATCCTCGGTTTCCCGGTGCTGCGCCTGCGCGGCGATTACCTCGCCATCGTCACGCTGGGCTTCGGTGAAATCATCCGCTTGCTGCTCAACAATATGACCTCGCTGACCGGCGGTCCCGACGGCGTGTCAGGCATTCCGAAACCAACCGTGTTCGGCATTGAAATGGCGCGCAACGCCAGCGTCGAAGGCGGCACGACTTTCCACGACATGCTGGGCCTGACCTACCAGGGTGGGCATATGGTGATCTTCCTGTATTTCGTCGCACTGTTGCTGGTGCTGTTCACGTATTTCGTGACCAGCCGCCTGATCCGCATGCCGATGGGACGCGCGTGGGAAGCCTTGCGCGACGACGAAATCGCCTGCCGTTCGCTGGGCATCAATCCGACCAGGATCAAGCTCTCGGCGTTCACGCTGGGCGCGGCGTTTGCCGGCCTGGCCGGCAGCTTCTTCGCCGCCCGCCAAGGACTGGTGAATCCGGAATCCTTTACCTTCATCGAGTCGGCGCTGATCCTGGCCATCGTGGTGCTGGGCGGCATGGGATCGCAGCTGGGCGTGATCCTGGCGGCCATCCTGCTGACGATTTTGCCGGAAGTGGCGCGCAGCTTTGCCGAATATCGCATGCTGATTTTCGGCCTGGTGATGGTGTTGATGATGATGTGGCGTCCGCAGGGCCTGTTGCCGGCGACGCGTCCTCACGTGGAGTTGCCACGATGACCGCGATGACAACAAACAATCAAACCTTGCTGGACGTATCCGGCCTGTCGATGCGCTTCGGCGGCCTGCTGGCCGTCTTCGG
>NZ_AJHH01000614.1 GCF_000256565.1 Herbaspirillum lusitanum P6-12
TTCCAGAACATCCGCCTGTTCAAGACCTTGAGCGTGGTCGAGAACCTGCTGGTGGCGCAGCACAACCAGATCAACAACAACCTGGTGTCGGGTTTGCTGAAGTTGCCCGGCTATCGCCGCGCCGAGAAGGACGCGCTGGATCGTGCCGCCTACTGGCTCGATCAGCTCGGCCTGACGGCGCTGGCCAATCGTGAAGCCGGGACCTTGTCGTACGGCTTGCAGCGCCGCGTCGAAATCGCCCGCTGCATGATCACGAAGCCGCGCCTGCTGTTGCTGGACGAACCGGCCGCCGGCCTCAATCCGCAAGAGAAGCAGGAGCTGCAGCAACTGATCAACCGCCTGCGCCGCGAACACGGCGTCGCCGTGCTGCTGATCGAACACGACATGAGCCTGATCATGGGCATCTCCGACCGCATCCTCGTGATGGAGCACGGCAAGCCCATCGTCACCGGCACGCCGGAACTGGTGCGCAATGACGAGCGCGTGATCAAAGCCTACCTGGGAGAAGAATGATGTTGCAGTTTGAACAGGTACATACCCATTACGGCGCCATCGAAGCGCTGCATGGCGTATCGCTGAATGTGGAGAAGGGCGAGATCGTCACGCTGATCGGCGCCAACGGCGCGCCGGCAAGACCACCTTGCTGATGACCTTGTGCGGCAAGCCGCGCGCCTCCAGCGGCAAGATCATCTTCGAAGGCCAGGACATCACGCAGCGTTCGACGCATGAAATCATGCGCCTCGGCATGGCGATTTCGCCGGAAGGCCGCCGTGTCTTCCCGAGTCTGACGGTGCTGGAAAACCTCAAGATGGGCGCGTTCTTCGCCACCAACGACCAGGTCGAAGAGGGCGTGCAGCATGTGTTCGGACTGTTTCCGCGCCTGAAAGAACGGGCTGGCCAGCGCGCCGGCACCATGTCGGGCGGGGAGCAGCAGATGTTGGCCATCGGCCGCGCGCTGATGAGCAAGCCGCGCCTGCTCTTGCTGGATGAGCCGACGCTGGGCCTGGCGCCATTGGTGATCGCGCAGATCTTTGAAATCATCCGCACCATCCGCGACCAGGGCGTCACCGTGTTCCTGGTCGAGCAAAACGCCAACAAGGCGCTGGGCGTGGCCGATCGCGGCTACGTGCTGGAAAACGGCCACGTCGTGCTGGCCGACACCGGCGCCAATCTGCTGGCCAATGACGCCGTGCGCAAGGCGTATCTGGGACACGCCTGAATCACATTGCCGGCCGCGCGTTGTCGAGTTTTTCACAACGTGCAGCCGGCATTGTCGAGTGTTTTGCCTCCTGTGAAAAACCGGCAAGGTCGGTTACAGTGGATCGCTTGAACGAAGCCTGCATCAAGCCGCCTACAGCAAGGGAAAACACGTGTACCTACCCAGCCATTTCGCCGAATCCGACCTCAACGTCCTGCATCGCCTGATGCAGGACCATCCCTTGTCCACGCTGGTCACGCAGACCTCGGCCGGACTGGACGTCAATCATATCCCCCTGATCCTGAGCGCCGGTGAAGGCGAGCATGGCGTCCTGCGCGGACATGTCGCCCGCGCCAATCCGGTCTGGAAAGATTTCGTGGCGACAACGGACGCGCTGGCCGTCTTCCAGGGCGCGGACGCCTACATTTCGCCATCCTGGTATCCCACCAAGAAGGAAAACGGCAAGGCCGTGCCGACCTGGAATTACGCCGTCGTGCATGCCGGCGGACCCATGCGCGTCATCGACGACGCTGAATGGCTGCGCAGCCTCGTGACCAGGCTGACGACGCATCATGAAGCCGCCATGGCGCAACCCTGGTCGGTCGGCGATGCGCCGCCGGATTACATCGACAAGATGATCGGCGCCATCGTCGGGATTGAAATCACGATCACCACATTGGTCGGCAAATGGAAGGTCAGCCAGAACCAGCCGGCGCAGAATCGCACCGGTGTCGTCGACGGCTTGCTCAGCGGCGTGCAGCCCAATGCTGCCGCGATGGCGGCGCTGGTGGCGGGCAAGAAAGATTGATCAGGGCAAGCGGCGCGCCTTTTCTTTTCCGGCAGAAGATTTGCTGGCCATTGCTTAAATCACGCCGCGGCGAATCTGGTCCAGTTCGATTGACTCGAACAGCGCCTTGAAATTACCTTCGCCGAATCCGTCATTGCCCTTGCGCTGGATGATCTCGAAGAAGATCGGTCCGATCAGCGTCTGCGTGAAAATCTGCAGCAGCAGGCCCTGGCCTTCGGTCGGTGCGCCGTCGATCAAAATCTTCAACTCGCGCAGCGCGGCCAGGTCTTCCTTGTGGCCGGGAATGCGGCGCTCGACCAGGTCGTAATAGGTGGCGATGGTGTCCTGCAGCGGCACCTTGCGCTGGTACAGCGTGCGCACGGTCTGGTAGATGTCGTCGGTGCCCAGTGCGATGTGCTGGATGCCTTCGCCGTTGTACTGCTTGATGAATTCCTCGATCTGCGACTTGTCGTCGGCGCTCTCGTTGATCGGGATGCGGATCTTGCCGCAGGGGCTGGTCATCGCACGCGACTTGAGGCCGGTCAGCTTGCCTTCAATGTCGAAATACTTGATTTCCCGGAAGTTGAACAGGCGCTCGTAGAACGACGACCATGTATCCATCGCGCCGCGCACCACGTTGTGGGTCAGGTGATCGATATAGGTCAGGCCGACGCCGACCGGATTGCGCTCGACGTTGGGAAAGAATTCGAAGTCGATGTCGTAAATCGAGCCGCGCTCGCCGTAGCGATCCACCAGGTACAGCAGCGAACCGCCGATGCCCTTGATGGCAGGGATGTTCAGCTCCATCGGACCAAGCTTGGCGGGCACGCCCTCGGCGCCCATTTCCAGCGCGCGCTTGTAGACGGCGGCGGCGTCCTTGACACGGAAGGCCATCGCGTTGACCGAGGCGCCATGCACCTTGGCGAATTCGACCGCCTTGCTGTCCGGTTCGGCGTTGATGATGAAATTGATCTGGCCCTGGCGGTACAGCGTGACGTTCTTGGAGCGATGGCGGGCCACCGCCGCAAAGCCCATCGATTCCAGCACGGCGGCGATCGGCAGCGGATCGAGCGCAGCGTATTCGACGAACTCGAAGCCGTCGGTGCCCATCGGGTTGTCGAACAGGTCGGTGCTACGTGTGTTGGAAGAGGTACTCGGTATGGCTTGGCCCATGACTGTCTCCTGTTGATCGGAGCGGGCCGGCGCAGTGTCGGTATGAACCCCTTGCACTCGCTCCGTGCTGGGTGGTGTGTGAAGCCAGTTTATTGCAGGGGAAGTGCAAAATGTGATTGTTATTCGCGCATTCTTCGCGGTATCATGCACAAATTATTCAAATTCATGCATAAAAGAGGGCGTTATGAGCACAATCACGGTAGACCGGTTTGATCTGGCCTTGCTGGCCGAATTGCAGCGCGACGGACACATCACCAATAGCGCCCTCGGACAGAAAGTCCATCTCTCCACCTCGCAGATCAGCCGTCGCGTGCAGCGGCTGGAGGAAGCCCATGTCATCGAGCGCTATACCGCGGTGCTCGACCCGGCCGTGATCGGCCTCGGCGTCACTGCCTTCACCAACGTCACGCTGGACCGTCAGGGTGAAACGCGCGGCATCCAGTTCGAGGAAGCGGTGCAGGACATGCCGGAAATCATGGAGTGCTTTTCGATCACCGGCGAAGCGGATTATATCCTGCGCATTGTCGCCCCCGACCTGGCGGCGTTTTCCGAGTTCATGATGACGCGTTTGCTGCGTTTGCCGGGCGTGACCAACGTCAAGTCCAACATCACCATGAAACAGGTCAAGCACTCGCATGTGCTGCCGCTGGACCATGTCACGCAACCGGCGCAAAGCCGCCAGCGGATCAAGTTTTCGTCCTGATTTCCACGCGGGAAACCACACCGGATTTGAAAGCAAGGCTTGGAGTGCGAGCGGGCGGAGCGCTTCCTATACTGCGATGACCGTGTAACCAAAAGGTGTCATCATGTTCAGTATGTCTACCCGCAAGACCAATTCCAATTCCAATTCCGCCGCGGCCGTTGCCCACGTTGCTGCCGACCTCGACGATCGGCGCTGGCTGGCCGTCACGCAGCGCGACAAGGCCGCCGACGGCACGTTCTACTACGCCGTGCGCACCACCGGCGTGTATTGCCGGCCGTCGTGTCCGTCGCGCCAGGCTCGCCGCGAAAACGTCGCCTTCTACGACAGCGGCGCGCAGGCCGAGCAAGCCGGGTTCCGCGCCTGCAAGCGTTGCAAGCCGAACGAAGCGGCGCTGGGCGAACGCCGGGCGCAAGCCATTGCCACCGTCTGTCGCGCCATTGAGCAGGCCGAAGACCTGCCTTCGCTGGATGAGCTGGCGCAGATCGCCGGCATGAGCCGCTTCCATTTTCATCGCGTGTTCAAAGAGAAAACCGGCGTCACGCCCAAGGCCTACGCCGCCGCGCAGCGGGC
>NZ_AJHH01000615.1 GCF_000256565.1 Herbaspirillum lusitanum P6-12
GGTCTGCGCGATCACGTTGGGCGACGATCCCGATCGGCTGGTGCGTGACCTGCAGGACCAGTTTCCGCAAGCCGAACTGATCGGCGGCGATGCGACATTTGAAAAACTGGTGGCCAAAGTCATCGGCTTCATCGAGTCGCCGCAGGGCGATCTCAACCTGCCGCTGGACGTGCGCGGCACCGCTTTCCAGCAGCGCGTGTGGCAAGCCTTGCGCGACATCCCGGCGGGGCAGCGCGTGACCTATTCGGATATCGCCGGACGCATCGGCAGCCCGACGGCGGTGCGCGCGGTCGCCAGCGCCTGCGCTTCGAATGCGATCGCGGTGCTGATCCCCTGCCACCGGGTGGTGCGCATGGACGGCTCGCTGTCCGGCTATCGCTGGGGCGTGGAGCGCAAGCAGGCCTTGCTTGCGCGGGAAGGCGACGGCAAGTCATGACGCCGGCGCGGGATCGCTCATGACCGGCGATTTGTTCGCAGCCTTGCGTGCACCGTCCATTGAGCCCATCGCCGACGGCGCGACCTGGCTGCGCGCCTATGCCGATGACGATGCAGTGGCGTTGATGCAGGCGATTCAACAGGTGACGGCGCAGGCGCCGTTCCGCCGGATGCAGACGCCGGGCGGTTACACCATGTCGGTCGCGATGAGCAATTGCGGCGAGCTGGGCTGGGTGACGGACCGGCGCGGTTATCGCTACCAGCGCGAAGATCCGCTGTCGCAGCAGCCGTGGCCGGCGATGCCGGAAATCTTCCTTGCGCTGGCGGTGCGCGCTGACAAGCCGCTGCGCATGCGTCTCGAAAGCGGCGACGTGGTGGTGTGGGGAGGTCCCGCGCGACTGCGTTTCCATGGCGTCGATACACTGGCGCAAGGCACGCATGCGCTGACCGGCGATTGCCGCTATAACCTCACGTTTCGCAAGGCCGGCTGATCCCGGTCTGGCGCCAGGCGACCCAAAATGGGGCGGCAAAAGACAAGCAAGGCCAACAGGTCTAAAATTCCGGGTTTCCCCCAAAATTATTAGACAGGCCATCATGGAGACAGCGCTCAACCCGCCGGAAATGCCGCAGGCAAACCAACAGCAGGCCGCCGAGAAGACCGGCTTCCGCGTACTCGGGGCGATCAGCTTTTCGCACTTCCTCAACGACATGATCCAGTCGCTGCTGCTGGCGATCTATCCGCTGCTGAAGGGCAACTTCCATCTGAGCTTCGCCCAGATCGGCCTGATCACGCTGACCTTCCAAGTCACGGCCTCGTTGCTGCAGCCGCTGGTCGGCCTGTACACGGACAAGCATCCGAAACCCTATTCACTGGCCATCGGCATGGGCTCGACCCTGTGCGGCCTGCTGCTGCTGTCGGTAGCGCCGAATTTCGGCATCTTGCTGGTGGCGGCGGCGCTGGTCGGCACCGGTTCGTCGGTATTCCATCCTGAAGCGTCGCGCGTGGCGCGCATGGCCTCGGGCGGCCGCCACGGCCTGGCCCAATCGCTGTTCCAGGTCGGCGGCAACGCCGGCAGCGCGATGGGCCCCTTGCTCGCGGCGTGGATCATCATTCCGGGCGGCCAGCACAGCATCGCCTGGTTCACCATCGCGGCGCTGATCGCCATCGTCGTGCTGCGCCAGATCGGTCATTGGTACCAGCGCCAGCAACTGGCCGGCAAGACCAAGCAGAAAAAGAAGGCGCACGGCTTTGTCGAACTGCCGCGCAACAAGGTCATCATGGCAGTCAGCATCCTGTTGCTGCTGATCTTCTCCAAGTACTTCTACATGGCCAGCCTGTCGAGCTATTTTACGTTTTACCTGATCAGCAAATTCCAGCTGTCGGTGCAGGATGCACAGATCCATTTGTTCGTGTTCCTGTTCGCGGTCGCCATCGGCACCGTGGCCGGCGGCCCGATCGGCGACAAAGCCGCTGCGCATGCGTCTCGAAAGCGGCGACGTGGTGGTGTGGGGAGGTCCCGCGCGACTGCGTTTCCATGGCGTCGATACACTGGCGCAAGGCACGCATGCGCTGACCGGCGATTGCCGCTATAACCTCACGTTTCGCAAGGCCGGCTGATCCCGGTCTGGCGCCAGGCGACCCAAAATGGGGCGGCAAAAGCGCAAGCCGTACCCGCCGTAGCCGCGGGCG
>NZ_AJHH01000616.1 GCF_000256565.1 Herbaspirillum lusitanum P6-12
TCTTCGGTTTCGCGTTCGGCATGGGCGGCATCGGCGCCGCGCTGCTGGGCAAGCTGGCTGACGTGACGGACATCTTCTTCGTCTACCAGGTCTGCGCGTTCCTGCCGCTGATCGGTTTGCTGGCGGCGTTCCTGCCCAAGCTGGAGAGGGCGCCGGCCACGGCGTAGTTCTTCTTCCAGGTGTCCGGCTTCTCATGAATGCCGGACACATTCCTGGTTATTTCCGCTTTCCTATTCCGCTTTCTTTTTCTTTGTCCCCGTCTTCACGTCCTTTTGCTCCTGCTGCAAACGCTGTATCGCGCCGGCGGCAGCGGCGCCCAGATCCGTTTC
>NZ_AJHH01000617.1 GCF_000256565.1 Herbaspirillum lusitanum P6-12
TTTCCCCCAAAATTATTAGACAGGCCATCATGGAGACAGCGCTCAACCCGCCGGAAATGCCGCAGGCAAACCAACAGCAGGCCGCCGAGAAGACCGGCTTCCGCGTACTCGGGGCGATCAGCTTTTCGCACTTCCTCAACGACATGATCCAGTCGCTGCTGCTGGCGATCTATCCGCTGCTGAAGGGCAACTTCCATCTGAGCTTCGCCCAGATCGGCCTGATCACGCTGACCTTCCAGGTCACGGC
>NZ_AJHH01000618.1 GCF_000256565.1 Herbaspirillum lusitanum P6-12
GCGCGCGCGCGCGCGCGCGCGCGCGCGCGCGCGAAACTGACCGAGGTCTCCGGGCAGGGCGGCGGCAAGTTGGCAGGGGTATTCGCCATGGGCGCGATCTCGGCGCTCATCGTTGGTCCCTGCGTCGCCGCGCCGTGCAGTCGCAACTGAAACGCACCATCCGCACCAACTACTCCAGCCCGCCGGAACACGGCGCTCGCCTGGTTGCGACGGTGCTTGGCTCGGCGCCGCTACGCGCCATGTGGGAGCAAGAGCTGGCGGCCATGCGGGAGCGCATCCGCACCACCCGGCGCGACCTGCGATTGCGACTGGAGGCGCTGGCGCCGGGTCGGGATTTCTCGTTCCTGACGCGCCAGTCTGGGCTGTTTTCCTATACCGGCCTGGACAAGGAGCAGGTGCGCAGGCTGCGCGAGGAGTACGCCATCTACACCCTCGACACCGGCCGCATCTGCCTGAGCTGGTCCGCCAACTCGGTTGAATCCC
>NZ_AJHH01000619.1 GCF_000256565.1 Herbaspirillum lusitanum P6-12
GAGATCGTGCCTGAGCTGGTCCGCCAACTCGGTTGAATCCCCCCGTCTACTTCTCTTCCTTAGCCATGAATCACTCCACCACCCTGTCGCTGTTGTCGTCGGTCGCGATGGCGCCGCGCGATCCCATCCTCGGCGTCACCGAGGCCTATAACCAGAGCACGCATCCGGACAAGATCAATCTCGGCGTCGGCGTGTACTACGACGACCGCGGCAAGGTGCCGCTGCTGGCTTGCGTGCGTGCGGCCGAAGCTGCTTTGCAGCTGGATCCAAAGCCGCACACCTACCTGCCCATCGCCGGCCTGGCGGCGTACAACAAGGCGGTGGGCGCGTTGCTGTTCGACGGCTGCACTGCGCTGGCGGAACAACGCGCGGTCACGCTGCAGACCGCCGGCGGCACCCGGCGGCTGGATGGAATCGGTCAAGCGTTTCTTTGGCGTGCTCATGCTGGGCACGGCGCTGTGGATGATCTCGCCGGTCATTCCGGCCTGGGCCTTCGTCGCCGGCTGGGCGGCGCTGGGCATCGCCTACGGCGCCTACTTGTTGTGGAGCAAGCCGGGCCATTGGGCCGCGCGCGCCTGCGGCCTGGCGTTCGCTGCGCTGGGCGTATTGCAACTGGTCAGCGTCGCCACCGGCGGCCGCGATCCCTTGGCGCCGTTGTCGCATCTGGGCGGCGGCAAACCGGCGGCGCACACCGATTTCGTGCGCGTGCGTTCGGTTGCCGAACTCGACGCCGCACTGGCGCAGACCGGCGGCAAGCCGGCCCTGCTCGACTTCTACGCCGACTGGTGCGTGTCCTGCAAGGAGATGGAAAAATTCACCTTCACCGACCCGCGCGTGCGTGAAAAATTCGCCCGCATGGTCCTGCTGCAGATCGACGTCACCGCCAACAACGCCGACGACAAGGCCATGCTCAAGCGCTTCCAGCTGTTCGGGCCGCCCGGCATCATCCTGTTCGATGGCCAGGGCCGCGAGCTGGCCGGCAAACGCGTGATCGGCTACCAGAACGCGGAGCAGTTCTTGCAAAGTCTGCAAGTGTTGACACCCTGAAACCTGTCAGCCGCCGGCAGGTTTTCATAGCCCGGCGTTATTTGAATACTCGTTAATAGTTGTTGGATTGCGATGACCCGGACGTTATAGTAGACGTCCTGAATTTCGTTACCAAGGAGACTGACATGACACTGCGTTTGGGCGACACCGCGCCGGATTTCGAGCAAGATTCCTCCATCGGCAAAATCAAGTTCCACGAATGGGCAGGCGACTCCTGGGTGGTCCTGTTTTCGCATCCGGCCGACTTCACGCCGGTCTGCACCACCGAGCTCGGTCTGACCGCCAAGCTGAAACCTGAATTCGACAAGCGCAACGTCAAGGCCATCGCCCTGTCGGTCGACGGCGCCGAAGCGCACACCAAATGGATCAAGGACATCGAAGACACGCAGAAGACCGTGGTCGGTTTCCCTATCGTCGCAGACGTCGCATCTGCGTGGCGGCGGTCAATTCGGGCAATA
>NZ_AJHH01000620.1 GCF_000256565.1 Herbaspirillum lusitanum P6-12
CACCGGCCGCATCTGCGTGGCGGCGGTCAATTCGGGCAATATCGAACGGGTCGCCCAGGCTATCGCGACCGTCTCCGCATAAGAACAACCCGGGTCCCGGGACGATCTTCGCCTCGGGTTCCGCCCTGCCCAATTGATGTTAGAATCCAGCTTCGTTTGCGTCACGGAACCGGGCTCGTACCCGTTGCCGGAGCAGGCGACTACATCAACTTCCCTTACGGTGACCCTTTGGATACCGTGCCCATATGGGTGCAAATTCTTGCACTGGCACTTCTGATTCTTTGCTCGGCATTCTTTTCCATGACCGAGACCGCCCTGATGGCTGCCAACCGGCATCGCCTCAGGCATCTAGCCAAGCATGGCAACAAGCGCGCCATCACGCTGCTGTGGCTGCTTGAACGCACCGACCGGCTGCTGTCGCTGATCCTGATCGCCAATACGCTGATCAATGCGCTGGCGACGGCGCTGGTCACGGCGCTGGCGATCACCGCATTCGGCAACCACGAAAAAGTCATCACCATCGCCACCGCCTGCGTGGCCGGCCTGCTGATCGTCTTTGCCGAAATCGTGCCGAAGATCATCGGCGCCACCTATCCGGAACGCATCTCGCTGTTTACCGGCTTCTTCCTCAAGCCGCTGATGGCGCTGGCCAAGCCGCTGCTGTGGGTGGTCAACATCATCGTGTCGACGATCCTGCGCATCATCCACATCAAGGCCAGCGGCCGCTCCCATGAGCAGCGCCTGTCGCCTGAAGAGCTGCGCTCGATCGTGCTCGAAGGCGGCAACTTCATTCCGCAAAAGCACAAGAGCATCCTGCTCAACCTGTTCGACCTCGAGAAGATTTCGGTGGAAGACGTCATGACGCCGCGCGCCCAGGTCGAGGCGCTCAACCTGTCGGTCTCCATCGATGAAATCCGCAACCAGCTGGCAACCTGCTATCACAACAAGCTGCCGGTCTACGAAGGCGAGATCAACCAGATCGTCGGCATCCTGCATGTGCGCAAGGCGATCATGCTGTTCAGCCAGGATGAGGAAATCACCGGCGAAGAAATTCGCGCGCTGCTGAGCGCGCCGTATTTCATCCCGCAGGACACCGACGTCTTCACGCAGTTGCAGTACTTTCAGGAAAACCACGAACGCCTCGGCATCATCGTCGACGAGTACGGCGAAGTGCAGGGCCTGGTGACGCTGGAAGACATCATCGAGGAAATGATCGGCGAGTTCACCACCTCGGTGCCGGGCGCCGCCCGTGCCGACAGTTTCGCCTGGAACAAGGACGGCGAATGCCTGCTGGAAGGCGCCACCACCTTGCGCGACATCAACAAGCGCCTGGGCCTGAGCCTGCCGCTGGACGGACCCAAGACGCTCAACGGCCTGCTGCTGGAATGGTTGCGCGACATCCCCGAAGCCAACGTGTCGGTGCGCATCGCCGGCTGCATCATCGAAATCGTCCAGGTCCAGAACCAGGCCATCAAAGTGGTCAAACTGTTCGCGCCGACCACTGCAAAAACGCCGAAAGCCGAATAGCTACGATTTACAAGGCGGTACGCAAGCCGCATCATCGGTCGCTTCAGGTTCACTCCCGATGCACTCCCGATACGATACGACGATGCCAGCAAGACGCCGGTGCAACGCCGGTCGCTCTTTCGATTTTTTCGACTCTTGCCGGCACCGTCACCATGCTCCAGCGCGCTTCTGCTCCTTCTTCCGGACTTGCTTCCGCCTCCCCGTCCTTACCTGATTTCGACGACGCCTCCGCCGTCAATTACCTGCAGAAGATCCTGCTCGACGCCATCAACCTCGGCGCTTCGGATCTGCATTTCGAACCGTTCGAAAAGCATTGCCGCATCCGCTTCCGCATCGACGGCCAGTTGCGCGACATCGTCGAACCGCCGCTATCGATGAAGGACAAGCTGGCCTCGCACATCAAGATCATCTCCGGTCTCGACATCGCCGAAAAACGCATGCCGCAGGACGGCCGCATGAAACTGTCGTTGTCGTCGACGCGCGCCATCGATTTCCGCGTGTCGACGCTGCCGACACTGTTCGGCGAAAAGATCGTCATGCGCATCCTGGATGCCAGCCACTCGCAGTTGGGCATCGATGCGCTCGGCTACAACGACGCGCAAAAGGATTTGCTGCTGCAGGCGATCCGCCGGCCTTACGGGATGGTGCTGATGACGGGGCCGACCGGCTCGGGCAAGACGGTGTCGCTGTACAGTTGCCTCAGCCTCCTGAACCAGCCCGGCACCAATATTTCCACGGTCGAGGATCCGGCTGAAATCAGCCTGCCCGGCATCAACCAGGTCAATGTCAACCAGCGCGCCGGACTGACCTTTCCGATCGCGCTGCGCGCCTTCCTGCGCCAGGATCCGGACGTGATCATGGTGGGCGAGATCCGCGATCCCGAGACCGCCGACATCGCCGTCAAGGCGGCGCAGACCGGGCATCTGGTGTTTTCCACGCTGCACACCAACGATGCGCCGTCGACCCTGACGCGCCTGATGAACATGGGCGTGCCGGCGTTCAACGTAGCGTC
>NZ_AJHH01000621.1 GCF_000256565.1 Herbaspirillum lusitanum P6-12
GCCGCAGGTTGCCGGCGCTGCGGCGACACGGGCTACAAGGGACGCGTCGGGATTTACCAGGTCATGCCGATCAGCGAAGCCATCGAAGGCCTGATCCTGGCCCACGCCCCTGCGCCCGACATCGAAGCGCAGGCGGTGCGCGAAGGCGTGCTCACGCTGCGCCAGGCGGGCCTGCAAAAAGTGCGCGAGGGATTGACCAGCCTGGAGGAAATCCTCGCATGCACCAATCTGTGACGGTGTTGACGGACGCATCGGCATGACCGCCGTGCGCGACGATCTGTATGCGTGGGAAGGCCGCGACCGCCAGGGCAAGTCCGCACGCGGCGAAATGCGCGCCGGCGGCCCGGCGCTGGTCGGCAAGCCGGCCTGCTCGACGAGCTGCTGGCGCGACTGGCCCATTACAAGGAAAAGACGCTGGCCACGCGCAGCAAAGTGCGCGCCGCACTGGTCTATCCGGTCGCCATCGTGGCGTTCGCCGTGCTGGTGACGTCCATCATCATGATCTGGGTGGTGCCGTCGTTCAAGGAAGTATTCGGCAGCTTCGGCGCCGCGTTGCCGCTACCGACGCTGATCGTCATCGCGATTTCGGATTTCCTGACGAAGTACTGGTGGATGATGGCCGCTACGGTTGGCGGCGCCGGCGCCAGCCTGGCGGCGGCGATCGAAGGCACCCGGCTCTT
>NZ_AJHH01000622.1 GCF_000256565.1 Herbaspirillum lusitanum P6-12
GGCGCCAGCCTGGCGGCGGCGATCGAAGGCACCCGGCTCTTTCCGGAGCTGGTCGGCCAGATGGTCGCCATCGGCGAGGAATCCGGCGCGCTCGACCAGATGCTGGCCAAAGTGGCCGATTTCTATGAAATCGAGGTCGACGAAGCGGTCGCTACCATCTCTACACTGATGGAACCCTTTATCATGCTGGTATTGGGCGTCGTCATCGGCGGCCTGGTGATTGCGATGTACCTGCCTATTTTCAAACTGGGATCCGTTATCTGATGTTCGAACTGCTGACTCTGGCCGACATGCACGGCAGTGGCAATGCCGCAGCAGCGGCGCTGGCCGCCTGCGCAGGACTGCTGATCGGCAGCTTCCTCAACGTCGTCATCCACCGGCTGCCGCAGATGATGCAACGCGAAGCCGAGAACTACCTGGCCCACGAAGCTGGGCACAGCCTGCCGCACGGCGAGCGCTACAATTTGTGGACGCCGCGTTCGGCCTGCCCGCATTGCGCAGCGCCGGTCGCTCCCCGGCACAATATTCCGCTGCTCGGTTATCTGCTGCTGCGTGGCCGCTGCGCCGCGTGCGGCACGGCCATTTCGCGTCGCTATCCGGCGGTGGAAATCCTCACGGCGCTGCTGTCGGCATTGACGGCGTGGCATTTCGGCCTCGGCCTGGAAGGCGTCGCCGCGCTGGCCCTCCTCTATTTCCTGATCGCGCTGGGCTTCATCGACGCCCATACCCAGTTGCTGCCCGACAGCCTGACGCTGCCGCTGCTGTGGCTGGGGCTACTGGTCAACCTGGGCGGCGTCTTCGTGCCGCTGGCCGACGCCGTCATCGGCGCGGCCGCCGGTTATCTTGTACTCTGGAGCATTTACTGGATCTTCAGGCTGGCCACCGGCAAGGAAGGCATGGGCTACGGCGACTTCAAGCTGCTGGCGGCGCTCGGCGCCTGGCTGGGTTGGCAAGCGCTGCCGCTGATCCTGGTGTTGGCATCCTGCACCGGCGCCGTGGTGGGCATCGGCATGGTCATTCTGCGCAAGCACAGCAAAGACCAGAGCATTCCGTTCGGTCCCTATCTGGCGCTGGGCGGCGTACTGATGCTGCTGTACGGCAAATCCCTGCTTTTATTCGGATCGTATTGATGAACGACATTTCCTCCAGCGCCGGCGCAACGCCCTTTTCCATCGGCCTGACCGGCGGCATCGGCAGCGGCAAGACCACCGTCGCCGACCTGTTCGGCGAGCGCGGGTA
>NZ_AJHH01000623.1 GCF_000256565.1 Herbaspirillum lusitanum P6-12
GGCGCAAGAGGCGCGCGGCGATTACCTGATCTTCGTGGTGCCGCTGCTGGTCGAGTCCGGGCAATGGCGCACGCGCACCTCGCGCATCCTGGTTGTCGATTGCAGCGAAGACATCCAGATCGCCCGCGTCATGCAACGCAACGGCATGACACGGGCGCAGGTCGAAGCCATCATGGCGGCCCAGGCGACGCGCGCCGAACGACTCGCCGCCGCCGACGACGTCATCGAAAACAATGGCGATACCGCTGCGTTGCTGCCGCAAATCGAGCGCCTGCACGCGCGCTATCTGGCCATGGCGAAAACAAATCGCGATGGACATTTGTAATTTTCCTCTGCATGGGTCAGAATCACGTAAATTGAACGCGCGCTTTATCAATATCCGCAATCTCTTCAATATTTTGCAATCATTGAGGACATATTCATAAAGCGCGTTGTCGAATCCGATTCAACTTTAAAGGGACGCAGCTTTGATCGTTTACGAATACCCTTTCAACGAGCGTATTCGCACGCTGTTGCGGTTGGAGGATTTGCACGAAAAGTTCGTGTTCTTCCTGCATCAGGAAAGCCCGCTGCAACATCATGTCGCCCTCTCCACCATTTTCGAGATGCTCGAAGTGGCTGGACGCGCCGACCTCAAATCCGATCTGCTGCAAGAACTGGAACGCCAGAAGCAAATCCTGCTGGCCTACCAATCCAATCCGAACGTCGAAGCCGAGATGCTCAACGCCATCCTGAGCGAAGTCGATCGCGCCAGCGCCGCCTTGGCGGCCTCGCAAGGCCGGACTGGCCAGAACATCCGCGAAAACGAATGGTTGATGAGCATCCGCGGCCGCACCATCATCCCCGGCGGCGCCTGCGAATTCGACTTGCCGTCTTACTACGCCTGGCAAAAACGCACGGCGGAGCAGCGTTTTATCGACATTTCCAACTGGTTTGCACCGCTGGTGCCATTGTTCGACGCCGTCGGCATCGTCATGCGACTGCTGCGCGAATCGGGACAACCGGTAAAAATCAATGCAGAAGGCGGAAGTTACCAGCAGATGCTGCAAGGAAAGATCTACCAGATGCTGCGCCTGGTGATCGATGAAGAGATGGGCGCGATCCCCGAGATTTCGGCCAACAAGTACATGCTGTGGGTGAGATTCACCTCGCAGGACGGCGACATGAAACCCAAGCCTTTCGAAGGCGAAGTACCGTTCGAACTGGCGTTGTGCGGGTTTTAAGTAACAGATTCAGATAGAACTCAGGTAGACGTCATGGCAACAATCGTAGACTGCCCCACTTGCGGCGCCAAGGTGGAATGGACCGAAAAGAATAAATACCGGCCGTTTTGCTCGGAACGCTGCAAACAAATCGATCTCGGCGCATGGGCCGAAGAAAAATACGCGATCCCCGCCGTCAACCTGCCGCAGGAGCCGGACGAGGACAATTCCTCCGTCCAGTAGTCAGACTCTGATATCCAGACTCCGGCATTCAGACTCCGGTATTCAGGCCCCCAGCCAAACCCGCGCCCGTAACCGGCAGCCGCAGTTTATCGATCCATTCGATCAAGGGAATCGTGGCCGGCAGCAAAGGTGCGACATCCACGCTGCCCTGCCACGCAAACGCCTGTCCCTCAAGGCTTTGCGGCTCGCCGCGCCAGTCCCGGCTGATGTAAAAATGCAAACGCACGTGGGCGTGGGGATAGATGTGCTGCACGCCGCACCAGGCTTCGGCCGAGACTACTTCAATTCCGAGTTCTTCCAGAAACTCGCGTTTGAGCGCATCCAGCACCGACTCGCCGGCTTCCACCTTCCCGCCGGGAAACTCCCAGTAACCGGCGTACGGCTTGCCCTCGGGACGCTGCCCCAGCAGGACATCGCCGTTCGGCTTCATCAGGATGCCGACGGCAACGTCGATCGGCGGGGTTGCCTCTGTAGCAAGCGTCATCAGGCCTTCAGCTTTCCGGCGTAATCCCTGGAGAACTGCCACGCCACGCGACCCGAGCGCGAGCTGCGCTGCAAGGCCCAGCGCAAGGCGTCGCCGCGCGCGGACTCGATCTGGGCGGCGTCGCAGCCGAAATGACGCAACCAGTGCGCCACGATCTCGAGATAATCGTCTTGCTTGAACGGATAGAAGGTCACCCACAGGCCGAAACGCTCGGACAGGGAGATCTTCTCTTCCACCGTTTCGCCCGGATGCAGGTCGCCGTCGTCGGTGTGGGTGTAGGTCGAGTTGTCCGACATGCGCTCGGGCATCAGGTGACGGCGATTGGAGGTCGCGTAGATCAGCACGTTGTCCGATTGCGCGGCGATGCTGCCGTCGAGCGCCACCTTGAGCGCCTTGTAGCCGCTCTCGCCTTCTTCGAAGGACAAATCGTCGCAGAAGATGATGAAGCGTTCCGGACGCGCCGACACCAGGTCGACGATGTCGGGCAAATCGTGCAGGTCGTCCTTGTCCACCTCGATCAGGCGCAGGCCGCGATCGGCATACTGGTTCAGGCAAGCCTTGATCAGCGATGACTTGCCGGTGCCGCGCGCGCCGGTCAGCAGCACGTTGTTGGCCGGACGCCCATCGACGAACTGTTTGGTGTTCTGGTCGATCTGTTCCTTCTGCGGCCCGATGTTATGCAGATCGGACAAGGCGATGTGGGAAATATGGCCCACCGGCTGCAGATAGCCGCCGCTGTTGGCGCCATTGCGACGGCGCCAGCGAAACGCCACGCCCTTGTCCCACTCCACCGACGTCGCCGACTGCGGCAGGATGGATTCGATACGGGCCAGCAAGGCCTCGGCGCGCTGAAGAAACTGATCTAATTGAGTCATGACAAGTGGGCAAGGTGGACCAAGGAATTTCACATTGTGACGGAAACCCGATCCGCCGCGCGTGAATAAAATTCGTGAAAACCGAAAGCCGTTCAACTAAAGCCTGGCCGCGCAGTAGCTTATGAACGAATTCAGGAGCGGTAGTCGGCGTTGATGGTGACGTACTCATGGGACAGGTCGCAGGTCCAGATCGACGCCCTGGCCGTGCCGCGCGCCAGTTTCACGCGCACCACGATCTCGCTCTTCTTCATGACGCGCTGACCGTCCTCTTCCTTGTAATCCGGATTGCGGCCGCCGTTCTTGGCGACCCAGACGTCGTCCAGATACAGATTCAGCTTCGACACGTCCAGATCGTCAACGCCGGCATAACCGATCGCCGCCAGAATACGGCCCAGATTCGGATCGGAAGCGAAGAACGCCGTCTTGACCAGCGGCGAATGGCCGATCGAGTAGGCGATCTTGCGGCACTCTTCGACGCTGCTGCCGTCTTCCACGGTGACTTCGATGAACTTGGTGGCGCCTTCGCCGTCGCGCACGATCTGGTGCGCGAGGTTCTGCGACAACGCGCTGACGGCGGCGGCCAGTTCCTTGTATTCGGCGCTGTCGGCACTGGTGATTTCCAGTTCGCCGGCACCGGTGGCGATGAGCATGAAGGAGTCGTTGGTCGAGGTGTCGCCATCAATGGTGATGCAATTGAACGACTGATCAGCAGCATCCTTGACCAGTTGGTCAAGCAGCGTCTGCGGCACTTTCGCATCGAACGCCAGGTAGCCGAGCATGGTCGCCATATTCGGCTTGATCATGCCGGCGCCCTTGCTGATGCCGGTCATGACGACTTTCTTGCCGGCGATGGTCAGCGTACGCGAAGCCGCTTTCGGCTGGGTGTCGGTGGTCATGATGGATTCGGCGGCGGCGAACCAGTTGTCGGTCTTCAGGTTGGCGATTGCTGCTGGCAAACCGGCCTTGATGCGATCGACCGGCAAGGGTTCGAGGATGACGCCGGTGGAGAATGGCAGCACTTGTTCCGGCTTCACGCCGAGCAGGTTGGCCAGTTCGGCACAGGTGGCATTGGCGCGCGCCAGGCCTTCTTCGCCGGTGCCGGCGTTGGCGTTGCCGGTGTTGATTACCAGCGCGCGGATGGGCGCTGCGTCGCTGGCTTGCGCCAGGTGCGTCTTGCACACTTGCACTGGCGCGGCGCAGAAGCGGTTGAGCGTGAATACACCGGCGATGGTGGCGCCGGGCGCCAGTTTCATGACCAGCACATCCTTGCGGTTGGCCTTGCGTACGCCGGCTTCGGCGTAGCCCAGCTCGATGCCGGCAACGGGTTTCAGATCGGCGGAAACGGGAAGAGGAGAATTGACGGCCATGGTTGTCTAGTCAGCGTTAAAGGTGAAAGGGAATGCGGGAGAGCGTTATTGTAATCGGATAGTGTTACGGCATCAGATTCTTGGCGACCACAAACCAGGGCCGGCGCGCCAGCGGCAGCAGCCGTGCATTGGCGTCGATGGGAATCAGCGACTCCGACACCGAATTGAAAACGTTGCCGCCGATCACGCCGGCCCAGCCACGCCCGGGATGGATTTCGTAGACAAGATCGCAATGTCCCGGCAAGCCGGGCCGGATGTCGTCCAGCGTGGCAGCCTGGTTGCTGTCGCGCGGTGCGCAGATCAGGTCGCCGGGTGCAATCGGCTCGGTGGCCGCCGGGCGCAGCACGAACAGCGGCGCCGGCAGACTCTGGCGCGCCTTCAGATAAGTCAGGTAATTGAAGTGCACGTCGCTGGCCAGGAAGTCATCGGAAGAAATGCCCGCCGCCTGCATCAGGTAGGAAATGAAGGCGGCCGACCAAGCCTGTTGGGTATCGGCGCCGGTGAAGGACTTGCCCACCGATTGCCAGTACGTGCCGATGCGCTGCACCGCTTCGCCTTCGTCTTCCAGCAAACCCAGGCGTGGCGCGCTGAGGACTTCGCCGCGCATGTCGATCTGCTGGCGATCAAAAAACGTCCACTCGGTTTCAGCCGCCGCCAGCAAGGCTGCGCGCGGCGGTGCATCCTGACGCAACGCCAACGCGGAAGCTGCCGGTGTCGACATTTTACA
>NZ_AJHH01000624.1 GCF_000256565.1 Herbaspirillum lusitanum P6-12
AGCACGGCCGTGGCGGCGAGCAAGCGGAGCGAAGTCGTCGGAAAGCGCATTGCTGCTTTCTTTGTCATGTTGTCATTCCGGTGAGACCACTTTCAGACCGATGATGCCGACGATGATCAGCGCCAGACAGGCCAGCCGCGCCGGCGACGCCGATTCGTGGAACAGCACGATACCCAGGATGACTGCGCCGACGGCCCCGATGCCGGTCCAGATTGCATAAGCGGTGCTGAGCGGCAAAGTCTTCACCGCCAGCGCCAGCAGACCGACGCTGACGGCCATCGCAGCCAGCGTCGCCACGCTCGGCAACAAACGCGTGAAACCGTCGGTGTACTTCAGCCCGACCGCCCACGCCACTTCAAACAAACCCGCCAATACCAGAATGATCCAGGCCATCGCCAATCCTTTACGCTGCGGGGCCGTCCCCATCGATTGAATTCGCAGCGAGGTCGTCCACGCGCGGGACCGGCCGTTGTTGTGCTAACGGCGCGGCGAACAAAAGAAAAGCCGCTCCGAAATCGGGAGCGGCTCGGCGGCGGCTACAGCGAAATTATCCTGCTTAAGCCAGCTTGCCGTGGCACTGCTTGTACTTCTTGCCGCTGCCGCATGGGCATGGATCGTTGCGACCGACCTTCGGCAAACCGTTGACCATGGGTTGCTGGCTCTGGTCGTCGGAGGCGGCATTTGCGGTCGGCGCCAACAGCTCTTCCGGCGCCGCATTGGCGTCGAAATCGGCGTGCTGGTAGTGCACGTTTTCGACGTGCGATTGCGCCAGGTTTTCTTCCGCTTCTTCGATGGCCTCACGGCTTTCGATGCGCACCGTCATGACGATCTTGATCACTTCGTTCTTGATCAGGTCGAGCATCTGGGCGAACAGCTCGAACGCCTCGCGCTTGTATTCCTGTTTCGGATTCTTTTGCGCATAGCCGCGCAGATGGATACCCTGGCGCAGATGATCCAGCGCCGCCAGATGCTCGCGCCAGTGGCTGTCGATGCTCTGCAGCATGACGCTGCGTTCGAAACCGCTGAACGCTTCAGCGCCGACCACGTCGACCTTGGCCTTGTACGTCGTCGCCGCGGCGGACAGGACGCGCTCGAGCAACTCTTCGTCGGTCAGGTTCGGCTCGGCTTCCAGGATGGCCGTGAGCGGCACGGCCAGTTGCCATTCGTTGCTCAGGGCAGCTTCCAGCGCCGGGATGTCCCATTGCTCTTCGACCGACTCTTCCGGCACGTGGGTGCGGAACGCTTCGGTGAACACGCCTTCGCGCAGCGAAGTGATCATTTCTTCCATTTCGGCGGCTTCCAGCAACTCGTTACGCTGTTGGTAGATCACCTTGCGCTGGTCGTTGGCGACGTCATCGTATTCCAGCAATTGCTTGCGGATGTCGAAGTTGCGCGCTTCCACCTTGCGTTGCGCCGATTCGATCGAGCGCGAAACGATACCGGCTTCGATCGGTTCGCCTTCCGGCATCTTGAGGCGGTCCATGATCGCGCGCACGCGATCGCCGGCGAAGATGCGCAGCAGCGCGTCGTCCAGCGACAGATAGAAACGCGAAGAACCCGGATCGCCCTGACGACCGGAACGGCCGCGCAACTGATTGTCGACGCGACGCGATTCGTGACGTTCGGTCCCGATGATGTGCAAACCGCCCGCACTGACCACGTGGTCGTGCAGCGACTGCCATTCGTCGCGCAGTTTTTGCGCTTGCGCCGCCTTGTCGGCATCCGACAGGGATGCATCGGCGTCAATGATCTTGATCTGATTTTCGACGTTGCCGCCCAGCACGATGTCGGTACCGCGACCAGCCATGTTGGTAGCGATGGTGATCATCTTGGGACGTCCGGCCTGCGCGATGATTTCCGCTTCGCGCGCGTGTTGCTTGGCGTTGAGGACGTTATGCGGCAGCTTGGACTGGTTCAGGATGCCCGACAGCAGCTCGGAGTTTTCGATCGAGGTGGTGCCGACCAATACCGGCTGGCCGCGCTCGTAGCAATCCTGGATGTCCTTGACCATCGCCATGTACTTCTCTTGCGATGTCTTGTAGACCTGATCCTGGCGATCCTTGCGGGCGCTTGGACGGTTGGGCGGAATCACCACGGTTTCCAGATTGTAGATTTCCTGGAATTCGTAGGCTTCGGTGTCGGCGGTGCCGGTCATGCCGGACAGCTTGCCGTACATGCGGAAATAGTTCTGGAAGGTGATCGAGGCCAGCGTCTGGTTCTCGTTCTGGATTTTGACGCCTTCCTTGGCTTCAACAGCCTGATGCAAGCCGTCGGACCAGCGGCGCCCCGTCATCAGGCGGCCGGTGAATTCATCGACGATCACGACTTCGCCGTTCTGCACCACGTATTGCTGATCCTTGTGATACAGCGTGTGAGCGCGCAAGGCGGCGTACAGGTGATGCACCAGCGAGATGTTGGAGGCGTCGTACAGCGAAGCGCCTTCCGGCAGCAGGCCCATGCTGGTCAGGATTTGTTCGGCGCGCTCGTGGCCGGCTTCGGTCAGCAGGACCTGATGGCCCTTTTCGTCCTTGGTGTAATCGCCCGGGACTTCAACCTTGCCCTTGCCGTCCGGAGTTTCTTCGCCGATCTGCAGCGTCAGCAGCGGCGGCACGCCATTGATCTTGTGGTACAGATCGGTATGGTTTTCAGCCTGGCCGGAAATGATCAGCGGGGTGCGCGCTTCGTCGATCAGGATCGAGTCGACTTCATCGACGATTGCGAAATTCAGGCCACGCTGTACACGATCGGTCGCATCGAACACCATGTTGTCGCGCAGGTAGTCGAAACCGAATTCGTTGTTGGTGCCGTAGGTGATGTCGGAAGCGTACGCGCCCTGCTTGAGGTCGTGTTCCATCTGCGACAAATTGACGCCGGTCGACAAACCGAGCCAGCCGTACAGCTTGCCCATCCATTCGGCATCGCGTTGCGCCAGGTAATCGTTGACGGTCACCACGTGCACGCCCTTGCCCGACAAGGCGTTCAGGTACGCCGGCAGCGTCGCCATCAGGGTCTTGCCTTCACCGGTGCGCATTTCGGCGATCTTGCCGAAGTGCAGCACCATGCCGCCGACCAGTTGAACGTCGAAGTGACGCATCTTGAGGACGCGCTTGCTGGCCTCGCGGCAGACCGCGAAAGCTTCCGGCAGGATATCGTCGAGCTTGGTTCCATCGGCCACACGCTGCTTGAACTCCGGCGTCTTGGCTTGCAGCTCGGCATCCGACAGTTTCTCGATGTCCGCTTCGAGCGCATTGATTTGACGGACAATTTTTTGATATTGTTTGAGCAACCGCTGATTGCGGCTACCGAAAATCTGGGTCAGTAATGACATGCTTGGATTCTAAAAAAGCGCCGAAAAATGACTCTGCGCGGCAGTTTTGCCCGCACGGAACCGGAATGAGGCCAATAAACCTTGGATTTTAGCATGCAAGCGCCCAGGGACAGTGTTCCCGCCGGGTACAGACACGCCTGTGAAGCTTCGCCGCCAATGGCGATCAACTAATTTTCCATGTTGCAATACTTGTAGCGCGCCGGACGCATGCGCGCTTGAATACTGTCAATAGATTGGGCTGGGGCGCAAAGATTCAATATGCCTGACGGAGCAAGGCCCGGTCAGCGCCCGGCCACGAACACCGGCGCCGCTTTGGGACCGCCGCCGGGGCTGCCGAGGGCGAGGAACTTGCGCGGATCCTGCGCCACGCCGCGGATGCGCACTTCAAAATGCAGGTGCGGTCCGGTGGAGCGGCCGGTGGTCCCGATGTCGGCCACGTGCTGGCCGCGCTTGACGATGTCGCCCACCTTCGCGAACAGCTGCGAGGCGTGCGCGTAACGCGTGATGATGTCGTTGCCGTGGTCGATTTCCAGCATGTTGCCGAACTGGTAATGGTATTCCGCTGCGATCACCACGCCGGCCGCGGCGGCGACGATGGGCGTGCCGGTCGAGGCCGGGAAATCCAGACCTTCGTGAAACGCGTTATGCCCGGTAAACGGATCAAGGCGCCAGCCGAAGCTGGACGAATTGTAGGCGACGTTGACCGGCGGATTGGTCGGCAGCAGGCGCGACTTGATCTTGTCGCCCATCAGCGTGGACTCCACCGCATTCATGTAATCGCCACGATGGCCGACATCGACCGACAAGGCGTCCAGCATTTTTTGCAGCTCGCTCATGCTGAGCTCGCGTCCGGGGCCGCCGATGGACGACGTCTCGACGCCGCCGCGACCCGGCTTGTCCTTGAAGTTGAATTCTTCCGGACGCACGCCGGCCAGGCCTTGCACGCGTTCGCCGAGCGCGTCGAGACGCATCAGCTGGGCTTGCATTTCACCGAGCTTGACCGCCATCACGGCGAGATTTTCCTTGAGGTATTTGTCCTTGCGGTCTTCTTCCTGCTGCGTCATCGAGACCATCAGCTTGTGCAGCATCGGCGAACTGTCGCCGTCGGAGGCGTGGCGCAGCACCAGATACGACAGGCCCGCAGCCGAGGCCGCAATGCTCACCATCAGGAACAACAGCACCGCCACCACATGCCTGGAAGTCAGCGTGACCGACCGGGCACGCGTGAGGCGCGGGTGCAGCAGAATAATTTGCATCTTTACTCCCTTGTCCCTCCTCCGCGCGCGGGGAGATGTGATAAGGTTTAAAGATGAAGTATCCCTCCACATTTACCCCTTATCGCCGTGGTCCGTCGGCTGCGCAATTGCGGCGCAGACCGCGGGACGCGACAGATTTCTTGCGGGCCGATAATGCAATGGCGACCCTGATGCCAGCCATTACCCGCATGGCGTCGCTGCAAAAAAGTTGTGCAGCGATTCTGCCGGCTATTTTCAAATCGTGCGACGTCATGAATTTCGAAGGCGGCCAGTTGGTGCTGAGCATGCCCAATGCCGCGCTTGCGACCAAGCTCAAGCAACAGTTGCCGAAGTTGCAAGAACGCCTGGTCCAGGATGGATGGCAGGTTAATGCAATCCGCATCAAAGTACAAGTTGGCAAGAATTACGTGGTGCCGCCGACGCCGCGCGGCAGTTGATTCTGCCGAGCCTGGCGGTGTCGTCATTCGCCGAGCTCAATGACGCGCTCGAAGACTCGCCGCAGAATCAGACATTGAAGGCGGCACTGGCGAACATGGTACGCCGCAACACCGGCGTCAAATAGGAAGAAAACCGAAAGAAACCCGGCCTTGTTCTTGCTCTGGCGAAAGAACGGCGGCGGGGTGGTGGGATACCGGGATGGCCCAGGGCTGAACGCTTACTTAGTTACTTAGTTAAGCGCCCACTCCTGCTTGGCCTGCATGACATAGGTCTGCGGCGCAGATTCCAGCGTGTCGAACGTCACGATGTCATACGCATCCGGCTGATCCAGCAAGGCGCGCAACAACTGGTTGTTCATACCGTGGCCGGACTTGTGGGCGTTGTAGCTGGCCAGCAGCGGATGACCGATCAGGTACAGATCGCCGATGGCGTCGAGTATCTTGTGACGCACGAATTCATTCTCGTAACGCAAGCCGTCGGCATTGAGGATGCGGTATTCGTCCATAACGATCGCGTTCTCGAACGAGCCGCCGCGCGCCAGTCCCATGCCGCGCAAGGTCTCCACATCCTGCATGAAACCGAAAGTGCGCGCACGGGCGATTTCCTTGACGTAGGACTCGATGGCGAAATCGACTTCGGCAGTCTGACCGGTGCCGTCCACTGCGGGATGGTTGAACTCGATGAAGAACTTGAGCTTGAAGCCGTTATACGGCTCCAGGCGCGCCCACTTCTCCTTGGCGCCTTCGCCCTCGCGCACTTCCACGGGCTTCTTCACGCGAATGAATTTCTTGGCGGCGTTCTGCTCCTGCAAGCCCGCTTGCTGCAGCAGGAAAACGAACGACGACGCCGAACCGTCCATGATCGGGATTTCTTCGGCGGTCAGGTCGATGTACAGATTGTCGATGCCGAGGCCGGCGCAGGCCGACAACAGATGTTCAACCGTCGAAACGCGCGCACCGTCCTTCGACAGCACCGACGCCATGCGCGTATCGCCCACGCCGGTGGCCGACGCGGGAAACTCCACGACAGGATCGAGATCGACCCGACGGAAGATGATGCCGGTGTCGACCGCCGCCGGTCGCAGGGTCAGTTCGACCTTGGTGCCGGAATGCAAACCGACGCCGACGGTCTGGACGAGATTCTTGATGGTGCGCTGTTTTAACATCCCGACATTATAGCCAAGATGCCATCCGGCCTGCTGCCGGCTTGCGCACTGTTGCAAAAAAGTTCCGCAGTGCAAAAAAAACGTAAAAAGGCGCGGAAACAGCCTTTTACAGACCGCCTTCCGCGCCTTTTCCACTCAAATTGCTGCGAGCTGCAGGTCAGCCCAGCTGGCCCAGCAGCGTCTCGGCATTCGACACTTCGAACTTGCCTGGCGCTTCCAGGTTCAGTTGCTTGACCACGCCGTCTTCCACCAGCATCGAGTAGCGCTGCGAGCGTACGCCCATGCCCTTTTCGGTCAGGTCGAATTCCAGACCCAGCGCCTTGGTCAGGGTGGCGCTGCCGTCAGCCAGCATGCGCACGGTGCCGGCGGCTTTCTGTTCACGCCCCCAAGCGCCCATCACGAACGCATCGTTGACCGAAATGCACCAGATTTCATCAACGCCCTTGGCCTTGAACTCTGCCGCGTGCTGGATGTAGCCCGGCACATGCTTGGCCGAACAGGTCGGCGTGAAGGCGCCGGGCAGCGCGAACAGCGCGATTTTCTTGCCCTTGACCAGGTCGGACACCTTGAACGTGTTCGGGCCGAGCGAGCAGCCTTCGGTTTCAGTCTCGATGAATTCAGCCAGGGAGCCTTCCGGCAGGCGATCGCCAACTTTGATGGTCATGATGATTTCCTTCTTGTGAGTAATTCGGGAATAGGGGAATGCCATGGAACACAGGCAAAAAAACGCCGCGCTCGAAGGCGCGGCGCGCAGGCGATAGTATGCCTGTTTACAACGTCGGTTGCTGCCCGCCGAAACGTGCCGCGACCGACGCCGGATGCTGCTTAGTCCGCTTGCTTGCGCAGGAAAGCCGGAATGTCATAGGTTTCCATGCCATTCTTTTCCAACGCGCGCACAGTGTCGGAAGCCGACTCGCGACGCCATACCGCCGGCGCCTTCATGCCGCCGAAAGCTGCGCCGGTTTGCGCGCCGCCGTTGGCATTGTTCATCGTGCCGGTGCCGGCCATCATCGGTTCATTGTGCGTGCCGGTGCGCAGCATCGGCGTCTGCACCAGTTGCACCGACTTGCGGTTGCGGCCCAGACCGGTTGCCACGACAGTCACGCGGATGTCGTCGCCCATGCCGTCGTCGTACGCGATACCTTGCGCGATCGATGCATCGGGAGCGGCGAAGGCACGCACGGTCGCCATGACTTCCTTGATTTCCTTGCCCTTCAGGTTGCGGCTGGCGGTCACGTTGACCAGCACGCGCGCGCGCGCGCGGTCGATACCGTCGAGCAGCGGCGATGCCACTGCCTGCTCCGCCGCCACGCGGGCGCGGTCGACGCCGGAAGCGGTGGCCGTACCCATCATGGCCTTGCCCTGCTCGCCCATGATGGTCTTGACATCGTTGAAGTCGACGTTGATGTGACCAGGCACGTTGATGATTTCGGCAATACCGGCAACGGCGTTGTTCAGCACGTCGTCTGCATGGCCCAGCCATTCGATCATGCTGTCGTCTTCGTAGATCTCTTCGAGCTTTTCGTTGAGGATGATGATCAGTGAATCGACATGCTGCCCCAGCTCTTCCAGACCCTGGTCGGCGATGTCCATGCACTTCTGTCCTTCGTACGAGAACGGCTTGGAGACCACGGCAACCGTCAGCGCACCCAGCGACTTGGCGACTTCGGCCACCACCGGCGCAGCGCCCCCCGCGCGCCGGACAGGTCGATACCGTCGAGCAGCGGCGATGCCACTGCCTGCTCCGCCGCCACGCGGGCGCGGTCGACGCCGGAAGCGGTGGCCGTACCCATCATGGCCTTGCCCTGCTCGCCCATGATGGTCTTGACATCGTTGAAGTCGACGTTGATGTGACCAGGCACGTTGATGATTTCGGCAATACCGGCAACGGCGTTGTTCAGCACGTCGTCTGCATGGCCCAGCCATTCGATCATGCTGTCGTCTTCGTAGATCTCTTCGAGCTTTTCGTTGAGGATGATGATCAGTGAATCGACATGCTGCCCCAGCTCTTCCAGACCCTGGTCGGCGATGTCCATGCACTTCTGTCCTTCGTACGAGAACGGCTTGGAGACCACCGCCACGGTCAGTGCACCCAGCGACTTGGCCACCTGCGCCACCACGGGAGCAGCGCCCGTGCCGGTGCCGCCGCCCATGCCGGCTGCGATGAAGACCATGTGCGCGCCGCGCAGCGAATCCTCGATGCGGGCACGGGTTTCCTCGGCCAGACGGCGGCCGACGTCAGGCTGCATGCCAGCGCCCAGGCCGGTTTCACCGATCTGGATGACATTGTCGGCCTTCGACATTTTCAATGCTTGCGCATCTGTGTTTGCCGCAATGAACTCAACGCCGGACACGCCCTTGTTGATCATGTGCTGCACCGCGTTGCCACCTGCACCACCCACGCCCACGACCTTGATGATCGTGCCGAGAGTAGCGTTGTCGAGCATATCTATTTCCATGATGACTCCTTAAATATATGTATGTGCAGCTTGCAGTTGATAGGCATCACGCGGTGTGACGACTAGCAACTGAGAACTGCGTGTTGCTGATCCGAAGACTGAATAACTAAAAACCAAATTGAAAATTGAATCGTGCGACTGCTTAAAAATTGCCTAAAAACCATTCCTTCATACGTTGCCAGATTGCCTTTACCGAACCTTCCTGGCGGGTCACGATGTACCCGCGCAGATACTGCTTTTTCGCTTCCAACAACAACCCCAATACGGTGGAATATCGTGGACTGCGCACCACGTCGGCCAACTGGCCGCTGTATTCCGGCGTCCCCAGGCGGGCCGGCTTGAGGAAGATATCCTCCGCCAGCTCAATCATTCCCGGCATCATCGCGGAGCCGCCGGTGAGGACGATGCCCGACGACAGCACCTCTTCGTAACCCGACTCGCGCACCACCTGATGCACCAATGCAAACAACTCTTCCACACGCGGCTCGATCACCGCCGCCAGCGCCTGGCGCGACAAGGTGCGCGGATTGCGATCGCCCAGTCCCGGCACTTCCAGCGTTTCGCTCGGATCCGCCAGGATCTGCTTGGCCACGCCGTAGCGCAGCTTGATTTCTTCCGCTTCCAGCGTCGGCGTGCGCAAGGCCATCGCGATGTCGTTGGTGATCTGGTCGCCGGCGATCGGAATCACTGCGGTGTGACGGATCGCACCTTCGGTAAACACCGCCACGTCGGTGGTGCCGCCGCCGATATCGACCAGCACCACGCCCAGTTCGCGTTCATCCGGCGTCAGCACGGAATCGGCAGAAGCCATCGGCTGCAAAATCAGATCCGATACTTCCAGGCCGCAACGGCGCACGCACTTGACAATGTTCTGCACCGCCGACACCGCACCGGTCACGATGTGCACTTTCACTTCGAGTCGGATGCCGCTCATGCCGATTGGTTCACGCACATCCTCTTGATTGTCGACGATGAATTCCTGCGGTACGGTATGCAACAATTGCTGGTCGGTCGGGATGTTGACGGCCTTGGCGGTTTCGATCACGCGCGACACGTCCGCGGCGCTGACTTCCTTGTCCTTGATCGCCACCATGCCGCTCGAATTGAAGCTGCGGATGTGGCTGCCCGCGATGCCGGTGTAGACATTGCGGATCTTGCAGTCGGCCATCAGCTCGGCTTCTTCCAGTGCGCGCTGGATCGATTCGACCGTGGCTTCGATGTTGACCACCACGCCCTTCTTCAATCCCTTGGATTCGGACTGGCCCAGGCCGATCACTTCGTGGCGTCCGTCCTGCAATACTTCCGCCACCACGGCCACCACCTTGGAGGTGCCGATGTCGAGACCGACGATCAGGTTTTTTGCGTCTTTTGTCATATCGTTCCGCTTATTTTTTCTTTCCGTTCAATGCAGCCAGTACCAGTCCATCCGCCTTCAGCGCCAGACCGTTCGGGTAACGCATGTCGACATTTTCAATCTTCTTCCCCTGCAGGCGATCCACCAGTTGCGGATAGACCGAGACCAGCCTGGCAATTCTTTCCTTCAGCGTTGCGTCGCTTTCGGCGCGCCCCAGTTCCACCGTGAGACCGTTGTCCAGCTTGACGGTCCACGCATAGCGGTTGGACAGGGCCACCGATTCCGGCTCCAGCTTGATCGGCGCGAACCAGTCGCGGAACTGATCGAAGCGCGCCACCACTTCCTTCTCGCTGCCGACCGGTCCGTCAAATTCCAGCAAATCGCCGTCGTCTTCCGCCTCCGCCAGATTGGCGGTAAATACATCGCCCTTGACCGACAGCAAACGGCCGTCGTCGCCCCAGGTGCCGAGTGCGCGATGTTCTTCCAGCGTCACGATCAGCTTGTTCGGCCATTCGCGCCGCACCATCGCCTTGCGCACCCACGGCACCGACTCGAACGCTGCACGCACCGCATCGAGGTCGGCGGTAAAAAAATTACCCTTGATGCGCGGCACCGCGCTGGCGCGTATCGTCAGCGGGTTCACGCGACGCAACTGCTCTTCGGCCACACCTTCGACGCGTATCGTCCTGAGCGTAAACATCGGCCGCTGCGCCAGCCACCACAGTCCGGACGCCAGCAATGCCAACGCCACCAGCGCCAGCAAGGCATTGGTGGTTGCGTTGAGCATCTTGACGTCTTGCCACATGGTTACGCCTTATCCCTTATCAGAAACGTCAGCGTCTTTTGACGCGTGTGATTTCCACGCGTCGGACGGCTTCAGGTCCAACGCTGCGAATTTCAGAATTTCGTAGCACAAATCTTCATATGTCATCCCAGCCTGGCGGGCCGACATCGGCACCAGCGAGTGCCCGGTCATGCCCGGCGACGTGTTGATCTCCAGCAGGAACGGTTCGTTGTCCGAAGCGCGCAGCATGAAGTCGACGCGCGACCAGCCGCGGCAACCGAGCGCGTTGTAGGCCTTCACCGCGAGCTCCTGCACGCGCTGCGTCAGCGCTTCGTCGATCGGCGCCGGACACAGGTACTTGGTGTCGTCGGTGAAATACTTGTGCTGATAATCGTAGTTGCCTTCGGGCGCACGGATCTCGATCACCGGGAAGGCCTTGGCCTTGTTGTCCCCACTCGTGCCCTTGCCCATCACCGGCACGGTCAGTTCACGGCCGGCGACGAATTCTTCTGCCAGCACCACTGCGTCGTATTGCGCGCACAGGTTGAAGCCGTCCTGCATGTCCGAATAGCCGGCCACCTTGGCGATGCCGATGGTCGAACCTTCATGCGGCGCCTTCAGCATCAGCGGCAAGCCGAGCACGTCCGGCACCTGGCGCAATTCTTCGCGCGGCGTGGAGGCGCTGTCGAGCACGATGAAGCGCGGCGTCGGCAAGTCGTGACCGATCCAGATGCGCTTGGTCATGACCTTGTCCATCGCAATCGAGGACGCCATCACGCCGGGACCGGTGTAAGGAATCCCGAGCTGCTCCAGCGCGCCTTGCAGCGTGCCGTCTTCGCCGTAACGGCCGTGCAGCGCGATGAACACACGGTCGAATTTCTCCGCCGCCAATTCCGCCAGGCTGCGCTCGGCCGGATCGAAAGGATGCGCGTCGACGCCCTTGCTGCGCAAGGCCTGCAAGACACCGTTGCCCGACATCATCGACACTTCGCGCTCGGCCGAACGGCCACCGAAGAGCACGCCGACGCGGCCAAAGGCCTTGATCTGGTCCTGGCTGATCATGCTGCCCCCTGTTCATTCTTCACATCGGCCTGGGCGGTAAGACGACCCGGCACCGCCGAGATCGAACCCGCGCCCATGGTCATGACGACGTCGCCATCGCGCACCACATTGCGGATGGTCTCAGGCATATCGCCGATATCGTCCACGAACACCGGCTCCACCTTGCCCGCCGCGCGCAGCGCATGCGCCAGCGAACGGCCATCGGCGGCCACGATGGGCGCTTCGCCGGCGGAGTACACCTCGGCCAGCACCAGCACATCGGGCGAGGACAAGACCTTGACGAAGTCTTCGAACAGATCGCGGGTGCGGGTATAGCGATGCGGCTGGAAGGCCAGCACCAGGCGACGGCCCGGATAGGCGCCACGGGCGGCGGCGATGGTGGCGGCGGTCTCCACGGGGTGATGGCCATAGTCGTCCACCAGGGTGAAGTGACCGGCCGGCTTGCCTTCGGCGTCCCACAGCGGCACCTCGCCGTAGCGGGTGAAGCGGCGGCCCACGCCGTTGAATTCGGTCAGCGCCTTCTGGGTGGCGGCATCGTCCACGTCCAGCTCGCGCGCGATGGCGATGGCGGCGCAGGCGTTCTGCACGTTGTGCATGCCGGGCTGATTCAGGCTCACTTGCATTGGCGCATAGCCGTCCTGGATCACGGTGAATTCCATCTTGCCGTCGACAGCCTTGGCGTCGATGGCACGGATGTCGGCATCTTCATGGAAGCCGTAGGTCAGGATGGGCTTGGAAATCATCGGCATGATTTCACGCACATGCGGATCGTCCAGGCACAGCACCGCGACGCCGTAGAACGGCAGGCGCTGGGTGAACTCGACGAAGGCCTGCTTGAGCTTGGCGAAATCATGGTTATAGGTTTCCATGTGATCGGCATCGATGTTCGTGATGACTTCGATCACCGGCGTCAGGTTCAGGAACGAGGCATCCGACTCGTCGGCCTCGGCCACGATGAAGTCGCCCGAGCCGAGTTTGGCGTTGGCGCCGGCGCTGGTCAGGCGACCGCCGATCACGAAGGTCGGATCGAGCCCGCCTTGCGCCAGCACGCTCGCCACCAGGCTGGTGGTGGTGGTCTTGCCGTGCGTGCCGGCAATCGCGATGCCCGCCTTCAGGCGCATCAGTTCGCCCAGCATCACCGCACGCGGGACGATGGGAATATGTTTCTTGCGCGCCGCCACCACTTCCGGATTGTCGCCCTTGACCGCAGTCGAGGTGACGATGGCGTCGGCGTTTTCAATGTTCTCGGCCGCATGGCCGTAGAGGATGCGCGCGCCCAGCTGCGCCAGGCGCTGCGTGGCGGCGTTGCTGCCCAGGTCCGAGCCGGACACGCCGTAGCCCAGATTCAGCAAGACCTCGGCAATGCCGCTCATGCCGGATCCGCCAATGCCTACGAAATGGATATTTTTGACTCTATGTTTCATGTTCTTTACTCACCGGCGGACCGGCTGTGCCCCAGGTTAAGAAACGCCGCGCGACCGCGCGCGCATTTATCGGCGATGTCTTCGACGAAGATCGGCTCGACCTTGCCCGCCACGCGCAATGCATGCGCCAGCGAACGACCGTCGGCGGCGACAATCGGCTGCTCGCCGGCCGCATACACTTCCGCCAGCACCAGCACGTCGGTCGACGACAGCACCTTGACGAAATCTTCAAACAGGTCGCGCGTACGGGTGTAGCGATGCGGCTGGAACGCCAGCACCAGGCGACGGCCCGGATAAGCGCCGCGCGC
>NZ_AJHH01000625.1 GCF_000256565.1 Herbaspirillum lusitanum P6-12
GACCGCGCGGCTCGGCGCCAATGCCGACGAAGTGAATATTTTTAACCCGATGTTTCATTGCTTTACCAGTCTTTCCAGCACCTGCGCAATCGCCTCGTTGGCGTTGCGCCTGCCTTGTTCATATGCCGCCAGCGCCATTTGCAGGCAGGCAGGCCGATTCATTTCTTGCAGCAATGCCGCCAGGCTGTCCGGCGTCATCTCTGTCTGCGGCAAATGCACTGCCGCCTTGTTCTGCGCCATCCATGTGGCGTTGTCGCGCTGATGCGAAGTGGTCGACGCCACCAGAGGCACCAGCACGCTGGCCACACCGGCCGCGGTCAGCTCCGACACCGTGATCGCACCGGCGCGGCAGATCACCAGGTCGGCGTCGGCATAGCGGCGCGGCATGTCGTCGATGAAATCCACCACTTCCGCCTCCACGCCCGCTTGCGCATAGGCCGCACGCAAGGCATCGATATGCTGCTTGCCAGACTGATGCGTCACCAGCGGACGCTGATCCGGCGGCAGTTTCGCCAGCGCGGCCGGCACGCATTCATTCAATACTTTCGCGCCCAGGCTGCCGCCCACCACCAGGATGCGCAGCGGACCGTCGTGACCGGCATAACGCGTCGCCGGCAGCGGCAGCGCCAGGATTTCCTTGCGCACCGGATTGCCGGTGACTTCCGCCTTGGCGGCCGCCTTGCCGAAATCGGCAGGGAAGCCGAACAACACCTTGTCGGCCAGCGGCGTCAGCATCTTGTTCGACAGCAGCAAGGCCGCGTCGGCGTTGACCAACGCCAGCGGCACGCCGCGCAGACGCGCCATCGCGCCGCCCGGCACCGTCACGTAACCGCCCATGCCCAGCACCACGTCGGGCCGGCGCTTGCCGATGATCCCGTAGCAGGCGCCGAAGCTTGCAATCATTCGCCACACGCCCTTGACGGTATGCGCGAGACCTTTGCCGCGCAGACCCGCGAAGACGATGGAATCCATCTCGACGCCATGTTTCGGCACCAGATCGCGCTCCATGCCGTGCGAGGTCCCCAGCCAGCTCACTTCCCAGCCGCGTGCGCGCATGGTGTCCGCGATCGCCAGGCCCGGGAAGATATGCCCGCCGGTGCCGGCTGCCATGATCAGGAGGCGCTTGCTTGTGGAGGTCATAAGCGTCCTCCCCGCATCAACATGCGGTTTTCATAATCGATGCGCAGCAGGATCGCCAGGCCGACGCAATTGATCAGCACGCCCGAGCCGCCGTAACTCATCAGCGGCAAGGTCAGTCCCTTGGTCGGCAGCAAGCCGAGGTTCACGCCCATGTTGATGAAGGTCTGCACGCCGATCCAGATGCCGATGCCCTTGGCGACCAGGCCGGCGAACGTCAGGTCCAGCGCGATCGCCTGGCGGCCGATTTCGAAGGCATGCTTGATCAGCCAGTAGAACAGCAACACCACCACCAGCACGCCGGCAAACCCGAGTTCTTCGCCAATCACGGCCAGCAGGAAGTCGGTATGCGCTTCCGGCAGATAGTGCAATTTTTCCACGCTGCCGCCGAGGCCGACGCCGAACAGCTCGCCGCGACCAAAGGCGATCAGCGAGTGCGACAACTGATAGGCCTTGCCGAGCGCGTTCTCTTCCACCCATGGATTCATGTACGCAAAAATCCGCTCGCGCCGCCATGGCGACAACACAATCACCAGCGAAAAAATCCCGACCAGCGTGGCGCCGATGCCGCCAAACCAGACGCCGTTGATGCCGCCCAAAAACAGGATGCCCATGGCGATGCAGACGATCACGCCGAATGCGCCAAGGTCGGGCTCCAGCAGCAACAGCAAACCGACCACGCCCACCGCCAAGGTCATTGGCATGAAGCCCTTGGTCAGCTTGTGCATCACTTCCTGCTTGCGCACCGTGTAGTCGGCGGCATACAGCACGATGAACAGCTTCATCAATTCCGACGGCTGCAAATTGAATACCTTGAACGACAGCCAGCGCTTGGCGCCGTTGACGCCCTTGCCGATGCCGGGGATCAACACCATCGCCAGCAGGATCAGCGTGCCGACAAACAGATACGGCGCCAGCTTTTGCCAGGTCTCGATCTTGATGCGGAACACCAGCAGGCCGGCCAGCAGCGAGACGCCGATGAACATGGCCTGACGGATCAGGAAATGCGCCGTCTTGTAGTTCGCGTACTTGGGCGAGTCGGGCAAGGCGATCGACGCCGAATACACCATGACCATGCCGAACAGCATGAGCAGCAACACCACCCATACCAGCGGCTGGTCGTACTCCATCATGCGTGAACGCTGCTCGATGCCGCTGATGCCTTTCAGGCTGCCGCTGTTGCTGCCCGAGCGCGCATTGCCGCGCACGCCAGGTTCATCCTTGGCGCCGAACCAGCCGGTGATCGAGGGCAGCGTCAGTTTCATCACATCACCTCGCCGCGCGACAGGGCCAATTCACGCACGGCGTCGACGAAGACTTCGGCGCGATGCGCATAGTTGCGGAACATGTCCAGACTGGCGCAGGCCGGCGACAGCAACACGGCGTCGCCGCCCTGCGCCATGGCGCCGGCTTTTTCGACGGCTTCTTCCAGCGTCGCGCAGTCGATCAGTTCGACTCCGCTGTCGGTGACGGCGCTGCGGATGGCGCCCGCATCGCGACCGATCAGGAACACCGCGCGAGCGTACTTCGACAGCGGTTCGGCCAAGGGCGTGAAATCCTGCCCCTTGCCATCGCCGCCGGCGATCAGCAACAGGCGATTCGGTTTGCCGCCGTGGCCGAGGCCATTGAGCGCGGCCACGGTGGCGCCGACATTGGTGCCCTTGCTGTCGTCGTAATATTCCACGTCCTGAATGGTCGTGACCAGCTCGACGCGGTGCGGCTCGCCGGTGTATTCGCGCAGGCCGTGCAGCAGCGGCGCCAGCGGCAGGTCGACGGCGCGGCACAGCGCGAGCGCGGCCAGGCCGTTGAGCGCATTGTGCAGGCCGCGAATGCGCAAGGCATCGGCCGGCATCAGGCGCTTGAGCAGAAACGGTTGCTCGACCACTTCCTTGGGATCCTTCTTGCGGCGGCGGCCTTCGGGTTTTTCCTCGTCTTCGATGGCCATGGCGTTGGCCAGCCACAGCATGCCGTTTTCATCGACCAGGCCGAAGTCGCCGGCCCTGGTCGGTTCGCCCATGCCGAAACTGGAAACGGTCGCGCCCGGCTTGGTCATCTGCATGACCAGCGGATCGTCGCGGTTGAGCACGCGCACGGTGTGCTGGCCGAAGATGCGGGCCTTGTCGGCGGCATAGGCGTCCATGCTGCCGTGCCAGTCGAGATGGTCCTGGGTCAAGTTGAGCACAGTGGCAGCGCTGGGCTGCAGGCTGTGCGTCGAATGCAACTGGAAGCTCGACAACTCCAGCACCCAGGCTTGCGGCAGGATGCCTGTGTAGACTTTTTCGGGTTCGGGCGGCGGCAATTCCAATTGCAGCGGAGCGGTGTCTTCGTCGTCGACAGGTCCGACTTCCGGCATGGCCGATTCTTGCTCGAATTCGTCCTGCGCCGCTTGAACCTCTGCATCGGCGATGGCCTCTTGCTGTGCGTCGCCTTCGACCATGGCCGATGCCGCGTCAGGATCGGCAGATGCCTCGACGCTCAGCACGGCGTCGCCCCCGATCAGCGCTGCCTGTGTCGCCGACGCGTCCGCTTCTTTCAATTCATTTGCGGCTTCGTCGATCGCAGCTTGCAATTCGGCGGCTTCTTCCTGTTCGCGCAATTCCAGCTGCGCCGAAGCGGCGGCGAGTTCGGCTTCTTCCGCTGCCTTTCGTGCAGCTTCGGCGGCGGCTTGTTGCGCCGCTTCTGCGGCCAGCTTCTCAGCCTCCACCGCATCGGCTTCGGCCTGCAAGGCGGCAGCTTTTTGCTCGATCCTCAATTGTTCGGCAACCACCTTGGCGTGCGCTTCATCGTCGATCAGCGCCTGGCGCAGGACGTCCAGCACGGCCGGGCTGATGTTGCCGGCGACCTTGGTCGTCAACCCTGCGCGACGGCACAGCATGCCGGTCAGACTGGTGACGGTGGTCTTGCCGTTGGTGCCGGTGATCGCCAACACTTTCGGTGCATAAGCTCGTCCTTCGCGCAACGCCGCCAGGGCTTGCGCGAACAATTCCATTTCACCCCACAACGGGATGTTGCGTTCGCTCGCGGCGGCGGACACGGCCGCCAGTTCGCGTTCGGGCGCCAGGCCGGGGCTGACGGCGACGAAGTCGACACCCTCCAGCAAGGAGGCCGACAGCGCCTGGCCGCCGACGAATTCGACATCGCCGGACGCCGCGCGCAATGCCGCCAGGCGCTCGGCCACGGCTTGCTCGTCGCGGGTATCGGCCACGCGCACGCTGGCGCCGCAGTAGACCAGCCACCGCGCCATTGCCAGGCCGGACTCACCGAGTCCGAGCACCAGAACGTGTTTGCCCGAATAGTTCATTGTTGTTTCCAAACTCACTTCTTCAAATCTGCCTGCTACAAAAGCGCCGCCTGGCCACATGGCAAGGGGGCGCGTATCTTTTCCGGCTCCCGGGTCAGCGCAGCTTCAGCGTCGACAGACCGAACAGCACCAGCATCATCGTGATGATCCAGAAGCGCACCACGACTTGTGTTTCTTTCCAGCCTTTTTGTTCATAGTGATGATGCAGCGGCGCCATCAGCAGTACGCGCTTGCCGACGCCGTAGCGTTTCTTGGTGAACTTGAAGTAAGCCACCTGAATCATCACCGACAGGGTTTCCACCACGAAGATGCCGCCCATGATGAACAACACGATTTCCTGGCGCACGATCACGGCGATGGTGCCGAGCGCGCCCCCCAGCGCGAGTGCGCCGACGTCGCCCATGAACACTTGCGCGGGGTACGCGTTGTACCAGAGGAAAGCCAGTCCGGCGCCGGCCATCGCGCCGCAGAAAATCAGCAATTCACCGGCGCCCGGAATGTGCGGGATGAACAAGTATTTGGCGTAGCTGGCGCTGCCGGTCAGGTAAGCAAAGATGCCCAATGCGCCGCCGACCAGCACGGTCGGCATGATCGCCAGGCCATCGAGGCCGTCGGTCAGGTTGACCGCGTTGCTGGTGCCGACGATGACGAAATAGGTCAGCGCGATGAAGCCCCACACGCCCAGCGGATAGCTGACGGTCTTGAAGAACGGCACGATCAGGTCGGCCTTGGGCGGCAGGTCGAGGTTGAAGCCCGATTGCACCCAGGCGAAGAACAGATCCAGCACCTTCATGTTGCTGACTTCGGACACCGAAAACGCCAGGTAAAACGCCGCCACCAGGCCGATCAGCGATTGCCAGAAATACTTTTCACGCGAACGCATGCCGTTCGGATCCTTGTAGACCACCTTGCGGTAATCGTCCACCCAGCCGACGGTGCCGAAGCCCAGCGTCACGATCAGCACGATCCAGACGAAACGGTTGCTGAGATCCGCCCACAGCAGAGTCGAAATGCCGATGCCGATCAGGATCAGCACGCCGCCCATGGTGGGCGTGCCGGATTTGATCAGGTGCGTTTGCGGACCGTCGGTGCGTACTGCCTGGCCGACCTTGAGCAAGGTCAGCATGCGGATGACCGCCGGACCGGCGACGAGGCCGATCAGCAGCGCCGTCAGCGTCGCAAACACGGCGCGGAAGGTGATGAAGTTGAAGACGCGCAGGAAACTGAAATCCTGCTGAAAATTCTGAGCCAGCCAAAGCAGCATGTTAATGAGTCTCCTGGTGAAGTGGCGCCCCGGTCTGCAGCTGCGCCCCGACCAAATGCTGCACAACGCGTTCCATCTTCATGAAACGCGAACCTTTTACCAACACCGTCGCGGCGGCGACGGCAACCTCCCGGGTTGCGGCGCCGATGGCGTCGACGGTGTCGAAATGGCGTGCCGGAAATGCTGCTCCCGGCGCGCTGTTGTATGCCTCGATGGCGTCGCGCATGGCGTCGCCGAAACCGAAGAAATGCTCGATGCCGCGTGCGCGCGCATAGGCGCCGATTTCGCGGTGGAATTTGGGACCTTCGTTGCCGACCTCGCCCATGTCGCCCAGCGCCAGGACACGCGGTGCGACGGTTTGCGCCAGCACGTCGATGGCCGCGCGCACCGAATCCGGATTGGCGTTGTAGGTGTCGTCGATCACCAGCGCGCCGCTGGCGGCGGCCTTGCGTTGCAGGCGACCGTTGACCGGCGCGAATGCTTCCAGCCCGCGCACGATGGCGGCGACGGCGATGCCCGCGCCCAGAGCACATGCGGTTGCGGCCAGCGCATTGCGCACGTTGTGCTCGCCGACGGCGGCGAGCTTGATGCCGAATTGTTGCGAGCGACCGTCAATGTCGGCGTTGACGGCGATGGCGCTGCCGAACTCGCGGACCTGATACGTTGCGCTGACGTTGGCATCCGGATTCAGGCCGAAGCTGATGACCGGACGTGCGCCGGCGATCTCGCGCCAGACCCAGGCGTAGTCGTCTTCCGCCGGGAACACGGCGATGCCGTCGGCCGGCAAGGCGGCAAACACGGCGCCATTCTCGCGCGCGACAGCCTCGACGGTCGCCATGAATTCCTGATGCTCGCGCTGCGCGTTGTTGACCAGCGCCAGCGTCGGCCGCGCAATTTCAGCCAACACGGCGATCTCGCCGGGATGGTTCATGCCGAGCTCGACCACGGCTGCCTGGTGTTGCGGCTGCAGACGGAACAGCGTCAGCGGTACGCCGATTTCATTGTTGAAGTTGCCGCGCGTGGCCATGCTGCGGTCCTCGCCGAAATCAGCCGCGAGAATCGAGGCGATCATTTCCTTGACCGTGGTCTTGCCGTTGCTGCCGGTCACGGCGATCAGCGGCAACTTGAATTGCTGGCGCCAGTGACGTGCAATCCGGCCCAGCGCGACGCGGGTGTCGGACACGACGATGGCGGGTATTTTCAAGCCGGCCGGAACACGCTCGACCACCACCGCGGCAGCGCCTTGGGCAGCCACCGCGTCGAGGAAATCATGGGCGTCGAAACGTTCGCCGCGCAAGGCGATGAACAGGTTGCCGGGCACAACTGCGCGGCTGTCGGTGGTGGCGCCGTTGATGGACACGTCAGCCAATGCACCAGCGTCGTTGTGCACGGTCGCGCCGTCCAGCCACTGCTTCAATTGTTCAAGCGTCGTCTGCATCACGCGCCTCCCATCATCGTGGCGCGCGCAGCCAATGCCAGCGCGACGTGGTCGGCGTCGAGGAAGGGATATTTCTTGCCGGCGATTTCCTGGAAGGTCTCATGCCCCTTGCCGGCCAGCAGCACCACGTCCGCCTTGGTGGCATGGCGGATCGCCCACAGGATGGCGCCGGCACGGTCCGGCAGCACCACGGGTTCGACGCGGCTCATGCCGGCGCGGATCTGGTCGATGATGGCTTGCGGATCTTCGCTGCGCGGGTTGTCGCTGGTCAGGATGACGTGGTCGGCGAGCTCGGAAACCGCGCCCATTTGTGGACGCTTGCCCGGATCGCGATCGCCGCCGCAACCGAACACGCACCACAGTTCTCCGCCGCGCTGATTGGCAACCTGGCGCAAAGCCAGCAAGGTCTTTTCGAGCGCATCCGGCGTGTGGGCGTAGTCGATCACGATCAGCGGCACTTCCTGGCCGCCGAACTGCTGCATGCGTCCAGGCACCGCCGTCAACGTACCGATCACTGCCAGCGCAGCATCCCAGGCGGTGCCCTTGGCCAGCATCACGCCGAGGATGCCGAGCACGTTGCTGACATTGAATTGTCCCACCAGTTGCGTCTTGACCTGACCGGCGCCGAATGGCGACTCGATGTGGAAACTGGTGCCGACGCTGGTGCTGCGGATCGCCGAAGCGCGCAGCACGGGCACGCTTTCCAGCGAGGCATCCACGCTGGCGTCGCCCAGCGAGTAACCGATGATCGGAATGTTCTTGGCTTGCACATACGGGATCAGCCGCTGTCCCATCTGGTCATCCAGATTGATGACGGCATGCTGCAGGCCGGGCGAATCGAACAGCTGAATCTTGGCTGCTTCGTAGGCGATCATGTCGCCGTGGTAATCGAGATGGTCGCGCGTGAAATTGGTGAACAGCGCAACGTCCACATGCAGGCCGTTCATGCGGCCCTGGTCGAGGCCGATCGAGGATGCTTCGATCGCCAGCACCGACGCCCGCGCCGTGCGCAGATCGGACAATTTGCGTTGCAACAGCACCGCATCCGGCGTGGTGTAGCCGGTCACGTCAAAGGCATGCGGCTTGCCGTCCTGGAACATGCCCACGCCAAGCGTGCCGACCACGGCAGCCGGCGCAGCAGATGCAGAGGCGCCTTGCAGACGCGACAGCGCCATGCCGAGCCAGTACGAGCACGAGGTCTTGCCGTTGGTGCCGGTGACGGCGACGGTAAACATTTCCCGGTCCGGCTGCTTGTAATAGGCATTGGCGGCGAAGCCGGCCAGATGCTTGAGTCCGCGCACGCCCAGATGCGGCACGTCGTCCGGCTTGTCTTCCCAATCGTGTCCGGCCTCTTCATATACCACCCCAGCGGCGCCGCGCTCAACGGCATTGGCTATGTAGCGGCGACCGTCGGCGCTGTCGCCGGGATAAGCGAAGAAGATGTCGCCGGCCTGCACTCGACGTGAATCCGCGGTCAGGTTGGCGCCGGCAACGGCGACGCCCTCCAGCCAGGTCACGATTTTTTGCGCGGAAAGCATGGTCGCAGGCATTACATGCTCTCCTCTAAGGCGTCTTTTGGAATGATGATGTTGGTCACGCTGGAATCCGGTGCGACATTGAGCGCACGCAAGGCATTGGCCGTCACGTTGGCAAAGACGGGACCGGCGACGGTGCCGCCAAAGTGACTGCCGGCGCTGGGCTCATCCAGCATCACGGCGATGATCAGGCGCGGATCGGACATCGGCGCGATGCCGACAAACGAAGACACGTATTTCTTCACGTACTTGCCGCCCTCGATCTTGTATGCGGTGCCGGTCTTGCCACCAACGCGATAGCCGGGCACTTGCGCCTGCGGTGCTGTGCCGCCCGGCGCCACCACGGTTTCCAGCATGCGGCGCATTTGCAGCGCGGTGTTTTCAGAGATCACGCGCTGGCCGATCGGCGAATCGTTGACCTTGGTAAACGACAAGGGGATCAGGTCGCCGTTGCGGGCAAAAATCGTATAGGCATGCGCCAGCTGGATCAGCGAGACCGAGATGCCGTGACCGTAGCTCATCGTCGCCTGTTCGATCGGACGCCATGCTTTATAAGGACGCACACGGCCGGCAACCGCACCCGGGAAGCCGAATTTCGGTTGCTGGCCGAGGCCGACGTTGGTGAACATTTCCCACATTTCCTGCGCCGGCATTTCGAGCGCGATCTTGGCGGTGCCGATGTTGGAGGATTTTTCGATGATCTGCGCGACCGTCAGCGGCCCGTGCGCGTGCGAGTCGCCGATGGTGGCGGTGCCGATGGTCATTTTTCCTGGCGACGTCTGGAACACCGTCGATGGAGTGACGCGATGCGTATCCAACGCCAGCGCCACGGTAAACGGCTTGAGCGTCGAACCCGGCTCGAATGTGTCGGTCAGCACGCGATTGCGCAGCTGTGCGCCGGTCAGCACCGAGCGGTCGTTGGGGTTATAGGTCGGCAGGTTGGCCAGCGCCAGCACTTCGCCGGTGCGCGCGTCGACGACGATGATGCCGCCGGCCTTGGCCTTGTTCTTTTCGACCGCGTCTTTCAGTTGCGTGAAGGCGATGTACTGGATTTTGCTATCGATGGACAGCGTCAAATCCTTGCCGTCGTGCGGCTCGCGCACGGCTTCGATGTCTTCGACGATGCGGCCGAGGCGGTCCTTGATGACGCGCCGGCTGCCGGTCACGCCGGCCAGGGTCTTCTGCGAGCCGAGTTCCATGCCGTCCTGCCCGGCGTCTTCCACATTGGTAAAGCCCACGACGTGGGCCATGACTTCACCTTCGGGATAAAAGCGCTTGTATTCCTTGCGCGTCTCGATGCCGGCGATGCCGAGCTTGACGATCTTGTCGGCGATGTCCTGCTCGACCTGGCGCTTCAGATAGACGAAGTTGCGATCGGAATCGAGTTTCTTGCGCAGTTCGGCGTCGCTCATGCCGAGCAATTTGGCCAATTCGCGCAGCTTGTCCCTGGGCGCTTCCTGGACGTCGTCGGGAATCGCCCAGATCGCCTTGACCGGCACCGACGAGGCCAGCACCTGGCCGTTGCGGTCGGTGATCTTGCCGCGCGTGGCCGGCAACCTGGAATTACGCGCGTAGCGCGACGCGCCCTGCTTCTGCAGGAAATCAGTGGACATGCCCTGCAGCCACAAAGCGCGCCCGGCCAGCGTCAGGAAAGCCATGAACAGCACGAACAGCACCACGCGCGAACGCCAGGCCGGCATCTTGACCTGCAAGACCGGACTGGCAGAAAAGGCAACGCCGCGCGAGGCGGCGACGCGCCCTCCGGCGACGTTGGTGCGGGGCGGCATGCGGGTCATTTGCCCCTCACCGTCAGATACTGCGTTCGCTCCGGCGTGAGCGCGACCATGTTGAGATCGCGCCGCGCCAGTGCTTCAATGCGGGAATTCTTGCCCAGCGTGGATTGGTCCAGCTGCAGTTGCGCCCAGTCGATGTCGAGCTGGCGCGCGGCGGATTGCGCGCGTTCCAGCTCGATGAACAGACGGCGCGCCTGATATTGGGCGTTCACCAGCGACAGCGCGCACAGCACCAGCAACACGGTGACGGCGAAGCTCAGGCGGCCGGTCATGATCCGGCCTCGACGGTGCGTTCGAGGGAGCGCATCACGGCGGAGCGTGCGCGTGGATTGGCGGCGACTTCAGCGTCGCTCGGCTTGATGCGCGGATGGAGTTTTCCGAGCGGCTGCGGCAGGTCGACCGCACGAATCGGCAGGCGGCGGTCAGGCTGCGGCACATGGGCTTTGGATGCCATGAACTGCTTGACGATGCGATCTTCCAACGAGTGAAAGCTGATCACAACCAATCTCCCATACTGCGCCATCTGCCGAAATGCTTTTTCCAGCCCTATCTCGAGTTCTTCAAGCTCTTGATTGACGAAAATCCGTACAGCCTGAAAGGTACGAGTGGCCGGGTCTTTGCCTTTCTCGCGGGTTTTGACCGCTTGTGCCACGAGCGCGGCAAGCTGTCGTGTGGTTGAAATTGGCTCGACTGCCCGGCGAGCAACAATCGTCTTTGCAATCTGAAGAGCAAACCGTTCTTCCCCATATTCTCGTATCACCTTTGCTATCGTCTGTTCGTCCGCCGTTGCCAGCCACTCCGCTGCCGACACGCCGCGCGTGGTATCCATGCGCATGTCCAGCGGGCCATCGAACCTGAAACTGAAACCCCGCGCCGCGTCGTCCACCTGCGGCGAAGAAATACCCAAATCCATCAACACGCCGTCGACCTGCGTCACGCCGTGCTGCGCCAACGCTTCATCGAGCGTGGCAAAACTGTCATGCACGATCGCAAAACGCGGATCGGCAATGGTCTGCGCCGTGGCGATCGCCATCGGATCCTTGTCGAATGCAATCAGGCGTCCGCGCGCGCTCAGGCGCTCAAGGATCTTGCGGCTGTGGCCGCCGCGGCCGAAGGTGCCGTCCAGATAGACGCCGTCGGCGCGCCCGCCTTCGATCGCCAGGGCATCTACCGCTTCATCCAACAGCACCGTGCGGTGCTGCAAATCGGGCACCGATTGCAAAGTCATCGCGTCGCGCCGTCAGAAGGAAAAGTTGCTCAACACGTCCGGCATGCCTGCGGCAACAGCTTCCGATTCGTTCTCGGCCAGCTTGGCGGCATCCCAGATTTCAAAATGACTGCCCATGCCCAGCAGCATGACGTCGCGTTCAAGGCCCACTGCCGCGCGCAATTCCGGCGCGATCAGGATGCGGCCGGCCGAATCGATCTCGACGTCGGAGGCGTTGCCGAGGAAAACCCGCTGCCAGGCGCGTGCCGACATCGGCCAGGCGGCAATCTGTTCACGATGGCTTTCCCAGGTCGGGCGCGGGAAAAACAGCAAGCAGCCGTGCGGATGACGCGTCAGGGTGACCCGCCCTTCGCACTGAACCGCGAGGGCGTCACGGTGCCTGGCCGGAATGGACATCCGTCCTTTGGCATCGAGATTGATTGATGACGCGCCCTGAAACACTGTGTTTGACCCTTTTTGCTGTCGCTGTTGGCATGCTTGAAACCAGCGTTCCGATGCAAGGAATCCGAAAATGCCCCACAAAAAAACACTTTTTCACACTGCCGCCCACTTTAGAGGATGCACTAATACAGGTCAAGCGATATTCAGGGGTGAAAACAGGGATTTGTTTAATAAAGTCAAAGACTTAGCGCACTTACTTAAAATGCATCCGAAAGCGCTTTTTCGTCCAGAATTAAGGACTTAGGAAATTAATTGAATGTACCACTTGAGATATACACATGTGTTTATCTCGAATTCCGCACGGGTTCTGGAGGGGAGGCCGGTCTGTAAACAACTAAGCGGCCAGGGAAGGGATTTTGCAGGCAATCAAAAAACATCAACGCAGGCGAACACGAAAAAAACGTACCGGAACATCGCCGGAATTTTTCGGCTGCCGCAGTATGCCTCAAAAAAACAGCGCCTGGAAAAGTTCGCGGCGACGAAAAACGGAAATGCAAACGCGAAAAAACATCCAGTGCGCATCGCGTTTCTTTCAATCCGATGAAATTCGCATGAAATAGATCGCGACAATTCAATTAAACATCAGATGGGGCTTGCGGAGTAGGCGCATTCCAATGCTAAAATCTCGGCACCTTAACAGTGAAAGGAATTTTAAAGTGAACAAATCCGAATTGGTCGATGCAATCGCTGCTGATACTGAAATCTCGAAGGCTGCTGCACAACGTGCCCTGGACTCCGTCGTTGAAAACATCATCAAGGCAGTTACCAAGGGCGACACAGTGCAACTGGTCGGTTTCGGTTCTTTCTCCACAGGCAAGCGCGCTGCTCGTACCGGCCGTAACCCACAAACTGGCGAAGAGATCAAGATCGCTGCTGCAACTACAGTGAAGTTCTCCGCTGGTAAGTCGTTCAAAGAAGCAGTGAACAAGAAGAAGAAATAATTGTTCGATTTGAATGCTGTGAACCTGGAGTTCACGGCATTCAAATACATTGTTTTTCGCCGCGATCCTGAGCGCCGGATCGCCGGTCTTTCTCCTCTCCCCGCCCTACCCTCACTCACTTACTCACACGCTACGCAATCACGTTCAGCAGCCGAACCGGCCCTCTGCCTGCACTCACGCCTGCGCGAAGGAAATGTCGACCTTGCCGATGTTTTGCAGCAGGGCGTTGACGCTGCTGCCCTTGTCGGCGAACAGCAGGCCCGTGCACGACCCCGTGGTCACGAACTGGCCCGCCTTGATCCCGCCGCAACGCTCGCACAGATGATTGACCAGCCAGGTCACCAGCGGCCAGATGTCGACCACCGGATTGCCGCCGACGGTCCTGGCGACTTCCAGGCCGTTGAAATACAGCTCGGCGTGCTGGATGCTCTGGTCGATCTGGCCGAGGTCGCTGCGGCCCGGACCGTAGATGAACGCGCAATTGCTGAGCGCGTCGGCCAGTCCCGCCAATGGGTTGGCGGCCGGATATTCGGTATAGCGCGACGACACCAGCTCGATCGCCGGATGCACCGTGGCCACCGCCGCCACCACTTCCGCTTCGCTGTAGGGCGTGCTGCGCGGCGGCAGGTCGTGCTTCATGCGCAGCGCGATCTCGACTTCGATGCCCCGCGACCCGGCGGTCAGCAGATCGAAAAAATGATAAGGCGCGGCAAAGATGAACCGCGCCGGCATCGGTGCGCAGCTGGGCTGGGCGCCCGGCGCCTTGGCGCCGACCTTCCAACCGCCGACCGGTCCCAGCGCTTCGGATACCTGGTCCTGCACCGCGTAGGCTTCGGCGGCGTCGACCGGAACGTATTCGTCGGGAAGGCGTCCGAGCGCGACTTCATGGTTGCGGGCAGCCAGCAGCAATGCGGCCGCGGCCTTGATTTTTTGTGTATCTTTTTGCTTGTCCATAGCGTACTTGATGATGAAAGCGCGTCCGCAAGCGAACCTCGCTGGTTGAAAATCCTTGAAAATTTTTCAGGCCTGGGTCCCCGTCAAACCATCAGGAGAAACCGAAACGGCGCGGCAGCCACAAACTCAGATCCGGCCAGACGATGATCACCACCAGCGTGACCAGCAGGATCGCCAGATACTTCAGATAAGGTTTTACCACGTCCTGCAGGCGCACCTGCGCAATCGCGCACGTCGCGTACATGCCCAGCCCGAACGGCGGCGAGAACAGGCCGATGCCCATCGAAATCACCAGGATGATGGCGAAATGCAGCGGATTGTAGCCAAGCTGCACCGCAATCGGCGTCAGCAGCGGCCCGAAGATGATCAGCGCCGGCGCGCCTTCCAGCACGGCGCCGAACAGGATCAGCGCCAGCACCGAAATCAGGATGAACATCCAGCTGCCGTAGTCGTGCGCCAGGCTCACCATCAGCTCGGCCAGCGCGTGCGGAATCTGCTCCACCGTCAGCGCGTACGCCACGCTGCTGGCGGCGGCCACGATGAACAGCACCATGCCCGACATCGAGGCCGCATCGACGAACAGCTTGACCAGCACCTTGCGGTTGAGCTCGCGGAACGCCAGCCAGCCGACCACGATGGCGTACACCACGGCGAACGACGAGATTTCGGTCGAAGTCGCAACCCCCGAGGCGACGCCCTTGCCGATCATCACGATCATGATCAGCCCGACCAGCGCGCCGCCGATCAGCTTGCCCATCGGGCGCGGCTTGATGAACACCACGCTGACGTCGACCTTGCGGCCGGTGTAGTACGCCATGATGCACAGCGCGATCGCCATCGCCAGCGCCGGCAGTATCCCCGCCAGGAACAGCCCGCCGATCGACAGGTTGGCGACGAAACCGAGGATGATCATGTTGATGCAGGGCGGGATGGTTTCCGCCATGATGGCCGAGGCCGCCAGCAAACCGGCGGCTTCGTTCGGATTCTGTCTGGTCTGGCGCACCGCCGGCATCAGGATGCCGCCCACCGCCGCGACGTCGGCCAGCTTGGATCCCGACACGCCCGAGAAGAACGCCATCGCCGTCACCATGATCAGGTTCAGGCCGCCGCGCAAGCGACCGAACATGCGCAGCAGCAGCTCGATCAGGCGCGACGACATGCCGTTGCACTCCATGACCATCCCGGCCAGGATGAAGAACGGCACTGCCAGCATGACGAAGTGATCGGAGCCGGCGGCGACCTGCTGGGCGAACACCATCACCGACAAGGTCGGCTCCAGCAGGAAGAACATCAGCGCGCCGAAGGTCAGCGCAAAGGCAATCGGCACCCCCGCCACCAGGCAGAACAGGAAGCCGAACAGCAAGACGTGCATCGGCCG
>NZ_AJHH01000626.1 GCF_000256565.1 Herbaspirillum lusitanum P6-12
CCTGTACCAGGTCGCGCCGATCTCGACCAACATGATCCTGTCCTACGTGGGCGAGCATGTTCTCAAGTTGCCACGCTCGTACTGAGACCTCGGAAGACACCACCGTGAACGCTCACTCAATCCAGTCGCCCGGCCGTGCAGCCGCCGATATCAGCAGCTACCTGTTCGTACCGGGCAACCGGCCGGAGCGCTTCGGGAAGGCGCTGGCGGCCGGGGCCGGCGCGGCCAGATGTACAACATGGGCACCTTGCTGCGCCACGGCTCCGAGCAGCAGAAGCAGCTGTACCTGCCCAAGATTGCCAGCGGCGAACTGCGCCTGCAGTCGATGGGCGTGACCGAGCCGACCACCGGCACCGATTATGAAAGTACTGACGGTAGGAAAATTAAC
>NZ_AJHH01000627.1 GCF_000256565.1 Herbaspirillum lusitanum P6-12
GACGGGGACTAATACTTTCATGACTGCCATCCTTTTAATTGTTCAACCTGCTTCAACGGCATACAGCCCAGCCGTGGACAGCGACTTCGCCGACGTTGTTGGTCGACCATAATTCGATGCGCCCATTCTCGTCGCCTGCGCCGGCGTGCAAATGGAACGGGCCGATATCGAAGGTCGGACGTTTGGCGCGGAACTCGAAATGTTGCAGTGCGCGGCCCGGCGCCACCTCACGCAACAAGAACTCGACCAGCATGGTGGCCAGCAAGGGACCGTGCACCACTAGGCCCGGATAATGTTCCACACCGGTGGCGTAAGGATGATCGTAGTGGATCCTGTGTCCGTTGAAAGTCGCCGCCGAATAGCGGAACAAGTGCACCGGATCGGGCTGCACCCGCTGCGTTCGCTCGGCCGGCTTCACGAAGGAAAACTCTTCACCCTTGAGCTGCCTCACCCGCTCGGCGAGCAAAGCCAGCGCTTCACGTTCGCCGGTACTGCTGACGTCGCGATAGACGATGTCCTGCTGCTCCTCCAGCAACTGCAGGCTGTCTTCACGATAGAGGTGGCGCACCGTCACGAACACCATGTCGCCCGAGCTTCCCGATTTGGATTCCACTGACAGGATGGTCGACTCCTTCTCGATCCGCGCGCCCACCTTGAGGTCGCCCCGCCAATCCAGCCGACTGCCTGCGAACATCCGGCGCGGCAGCGACACCGGAGGCAGGAAATCGCCGCGCGGCCCGC
>NZ_AJHH01000628.1 GCF_000256565.1 Herbaspirillum lusitanum P6-12
CGCGCCGCGCGGCGGATGACCATCTTCGCCCAGAATCGATTGCGGATCGATCTGGTTGAAGAACAGCCAGTGCCAGCATGGCGGCAGCGGGTCCTGCTCCTTGAATGACGTGTCGATATTCATCGTCGCCGCCATTCTGCGTACGATTTCCGGAGAAATATTCTCAACGATCGTCTGTCGACGACCGATCCAATCCGTGTAGTCCAGCATCAGTTCGCTTCCTCTCTTCCGTGTGGAGCAATTCCAATTCCCTGCCAATTGTCGGCGACTATCCCAATAGCGCACCGGGCGCGTCAACGTCGCTGCGCAAATCGTTTCTCCTGATGGAATTCAAACCCGGAGAGTTCTTTCCTGCTTTCCGGCAACCGGAGTACGGAACACTATCTTCGGCCGCATTGACCCTGTGCGCGCGGCTCGCCATCCTTCATCAAAAGTTGGCCCCGGAACAAAGGACAAGACGCGCCAAGCAATGCGCCAGTCCGTTTGAATACAAGGAAGAAGCAAGATGCTGCATGCCCCTGATCAATACCAGGATATCCGCGACGCCGTGCGCGACCTCTGCAAGGAGTTCCCCGCCCAGTACTTCCGCGAGATCGACGAACAACGCGGTTATCCCGAACGATTCGTCGATGCGCTCGCCAACGCCGGCTGGCTGGCGGCGCTGATCCCGCAAGAGTACGGCGGCTCCGGCCTGGGCCTGGCCGAGGCGTCCGTGATCATGGAAGAAATCAACCGGTCCGGCGGCAATTCCGGCGCCTGCCACGGCCAGATGTACAACATGGGGACCTTGCTGCGGCATGGATCGGCAGAGCAGAAAGCAAAGTACCTGCCCGACATCGCCAGCGGAAAACTGCGACTGCAATCGATGGCCGTCACTGAGCCGACCACCGGCACCGACACCACCAAGATCAAGACCACCGCAGTGAAGAAAGGCGACAAGTATGTCGTCAACGGACAGAAGGTATGGATCTCGCGGGTGCAGCATTCCGACCTGATGATCCTGCTGGCGCGCACTACGCCGCTAGCGGAAGTGAAGAAGAAGTCCGAAGGCATGTCGATCTTCATCGTCAACCTGCGCGACTCGATCGGCAAGGGTTTGACCGTCAAGCCCATCCTCAACATGGTCAATCACGAGACCAACGAATTGTTCTTTGACAATCTGGAGATTCCCGCCGAGAACCTGATCGGCGAAGAAGGCCAGGGCTTCAAGTACATCCTCACCGGCCTCAACGCCGAACGCACCCTGATCGCCGCCGAATGCATCGGCGACGGTTACTGGTTCATCGAAAAAGCCCGTGATTATGCCAACGAACGCGTGGTCTTCGGCAGGCCGATTGGCCAGAATCAGGGCGTCCAATATCCGCTGGCGCGCGCCTTCGTCAATCTGGAAGCCGCCAACCTGATGCGCTTCCAGGCATGTACGCGCTACGACGCGCATCAGGATTGCGGCGCCCAGGCCAACATGGCCAAGATGCTCGCCGCCGATGCGTCGTGGGAAGCCGCTAATGCCTGCCTGCAGGCGCATGGCGGGTTCGGCTTTGCCTGCGAATACGACGTCGAGCGGAAATTCCGCGAGACGCGCCTGTACCAGGTCGCGCCGATCTCGACCAACATGATCCTGTCCTACGTGGGCGAGCATGTTCTCAAGTTGCCACGCTCGTACTGAGACCTCGGAAGACACCACCGTGAACGCTCACTCAATCCAGTCGCCCGGCCGTGCAGCCGCCGATATCAGCAGCTACCTGTTCGTACCGGGCAACCGGCCGGAGCGCTTCGGGAAGGCGCTGGCGGCCGGGGCCGGCGCCATCATCGTCGACCTGGAAGATGCCGTTCCCGCCGCCGACAAGTCGGCAGCACGCGATGCGGTGGCGGCATGGCTGACGCCGCAGCAGCCGGCGCTGGTGCGGATCAACGCCGTCAACACGCCATGGTTTGCAGATGATCTGGCGATGTGCATCGATCGTGGCGTGGCTGCAATCGTGCTCCCCAAGGCCGAAGAACGCGACGAGATCGCATTGATTTCGGATCGTTCGCGCGACGCCATCGCCCTCTTCCCGCTGATCGAAAGCGCGCGCGGCATCGCCAATGTTCATGCGCTGGCCACGGAGAGAAATGTCAGGCGTCTGATATTCGGCTCCATCGATTTCCGGCTCGACCTCGGCATTGACGGCGATGACGCCGATGAACTCCTGTACTTCCGCTCGCAGTTGGTGCTGGCGTCGCGTCTGGCGCAACTGAGTGCACCGGTCGACGGCGTGACCACTGATCTGCAGGACGACGTACGCCTGACCGCCGACGCGACGCGCGCCAAAAGACTGGGATTCGGCGGCAAATGCTGCATTCATCCCCGCCAAGTCGACGTAGTCAATCGCAGCTTCGCGCCCACTGCCGGCGAGATCGCCTGGGCGCACAAGGTGCTGTCTGCCGCACAGGCTGCCGGCGGCGCCGCAATCTCGCTCGATGGCGAGATGTTGGACCGGCCTGTATATGCACGGGCCGAAGCCATACTCGCGCGCCAGCTCGCTCGGTAAAGAGCCCCACCCTTGACTCAGGAAACGATCATGAATTCCACACCATCCAATCAGTCCCCATCGGACCAGACACCTACCAGAATGCTGGAAGGAAAAGTGATCGCCGTCACCGGCGCAGGCGGCGGCATCGGACGCGATATTGCGCTTGCCATGGCACAGCAGGGTGCCCTGCTGGTGATCAACGATATCGGCGCTTCGCTGTCCGGCGAAGGGAACGACGCCGGACCCGCGCAACGCGTGGTCGATGAAATCAAGGCCGGCGGCGGCAATGCCGTGGCTAATACCAGCAGCGTCGCCAGCGCCGCCGGCGCAGAAGAAATCGTCAGCAGCGCAATCGCCGCCTTCGGCCGCGTCGACGGCGTCGTCAACAATGCCGGCATCCTGCGCGACCGCATCTTCCACAAGATGAGCGAAGAGGAATGGGACGCCGTGCTCAAGGTGCATCTGTATGGCGCCTACTACATGAGCCGCGCCTGCGCCGCTCATTTCAAGGAACAGAACTCCGGCAGCATGGTGCACATGACCTCGACCTCGGGACTCATAGGCAACTTCGGCCAGGCCAACTACTCGGCGGCCAAACTGGGCGTAACCGCACTCTCCAAATCGATCGCACTGGACATGCAGAAATTCAACGTGCGCTCGAACTGTATCGCACCGTTCGCCTGGAGCCGCATGGTCAGCTCGGTTCCCACCGATACCCCGGAGCAGCAAGCGCGCGTCGACAAGATCAAACAGATGACGCCGGCCAAGATCGCGCCGCTCGCCGTCTATCTCGCCAGCGAGCGCGCAGCGCAGGTGAACGGCCAGGTCTTCACCGTGCGCAACAACGAGATCTTCCTCATGAGCCAGCCGCGTCCGGTGCGATCGGTGCATCGCTCAGAAGGCTGGACGCCGGAGTCGATTGCCGAACATGGCATGCCGGCCCTGGCAGGTTCGTTCTTTCCGCTCGATCGCTCGGGCGACATCTTCACCTGGGATCCGGTCTGAGCGACGACACCATGACTATCGACTATCACCACCTCAAGCAACGGCAGTTTCCCGAAGTCCGGCAAAGCTATACCGAAAAGGACTGCATGCTGTATGCGCTCGGACTCGGGCTGGGCGCTGATCCCACCGACCGCGGCCAGTTGCAGTTCGTCTACGAAGAAGGACTCAAGGCGATGCCATCCATGGCGGCCATCCTCGGCTATCCCGGTTTCTGGATAAAAGATCCGGATACCGGCGCTGACTGGAAGCAGCTGCTGCACGGAGAACAGCGCCTGCGCCTGCACGCGACGCTGCCGCCCTCGGGAACCGTGATCGGGCGCATGAGCGTCAAGAGCATCACCGACAAGGGCGCTGGCAAAGGCGCGATCATTGTCACCGAACGCCGGCTTACGGATGCGGTCTCCGGTGCGTTGCTGGCCGAAATCGAGATGCTGACGTTCTGTCGCGGCGACGGCGGATACAGCGCCGGCGGCCAGCCCAGCGACTCCCTGGATTCGGCGCTGCCATCGCCGCCGGACACGGCGCCGGATGCGGTCTGCGATCTTCCCACCCGGCCTGAGAGCGCGTTGATCTACCGGCTGTCGGGCGACGCCAACCCCTTGCATGCCGATCCCGATGTGGCTGCGACGGCCGGCTTCGAGCGGCCCATCTTGCACGGTCTGGCTACCTATGGGATAGCCGCCCACGCCATCCTCAAGACCTGGTGCGGCTACCAGCCGGAGCAATTGACAGCGCTGGACGTACGCTTCTCGGCACCGGTTTATCCGGGCGAAACGATACGCACGGAGATGTGGCGGCAAGGCGACCGGATTGCCTTCCGCGCACGCGTTCTCGAACGCGATCGCATCGTCCTGAACAACGGCATGGCCCGACTCCGCACCTGAAAAGAATTTATGCAAAACGACATCCTGGAACAATTCACAGACAGCGCCCATGACTTGCTGGGTCGCACCGACCAACGGCAACGACTGCGTCGTCTGATCCGGAACGGCGCCGCGGAAGATAGAAAATTCTGGCAGGAAATCGCGACCGCAGGCTGGCTGGCGATCCTTATCCCCGAAGAAGCCGGCGGCCTGGGTCTTGGACTTTCCGAAGTGGCGGCGGTGACCGAAGCGATTGGCCAGCATCTGTTGCCGGAACAATTCGTCGCTGCCGGAGTGCATGCAAGCGCCGCGCTGTGCGCAATTTCCACCGGCGCGCAGCAACTGGATCTGCTGGCCCGGGCGGGGACAGGCGATGCCGTCGTGGCGCTGGCTTGGCAAGCGGCGCCAGGTCAAACCGAAGCACAAGGCGCATGCAATTCGGTGATCGCCGCACCGGTGCAGAACGACCGCATTGGATTGAACGGCAGGAAGATCATGGTCCTCGGCGCCGATACCGTGGATGGATGGCTGGTGCTGGCCTCCCGGGAAGGCTCGGCCTGCCTGGTCTGGGTGCCGAAGGAAACCGCGGGCATCTCTTGCAGGCCGATCGTCCGTATCGACGGCTCGCGTCTGGACGAGCTTGTGTTCGTCGATGCCTGCGTGCCCTCGTCGCATATCCTTGCCCACGCCGATGAGGCGATCACCGCCGTCGACATCGCCAACGACAGCGCCCGCCTCGCCGCCGGCGCCGAGCTGCTGGGCATCGCGCGCAAGACGCAGGCACTGACGCTGGAGTACATAAAGACCAGGTCGCAGTTCGGCAAACCCATCGGCAGCTTCCAGGCGCTGCAACATCGCGCCGTCGACGTGTCGATCCAGGTCGAACTGGCGAGCGCGGCGCTGGCGGAGGCATTGTCGACATTGGGCCCTTCCGCGCATCGCACGTTCGCTTCGACGTTACGGCAAGCGGCGAGCCGCGTTAAATTCCGGTGCGCCGAGGCGGCCCTGCAGGCGACCCAGTTTTCGGTACAGATGCATGGCGCGGTCGGCTTTACCGACGAATGCGATATCGGCCTGTATTACAAGCGCGCCCTGCATCTGGGTTCCTGGCTGGGAAATGCGGAGGTGCATTGCGCGCGCCATCTTTCCGCCATCGCGGATATCGAAAGCAGCGATACGGGCGAGGATGACGGCGACGCGCAAGCGCCGTCAACGTTCCCGCGCGACGCCGATTGGGACGCCATGAGCGAGCCGCAATTCCGCGCGCTGGTGCGCGGCTTCTTCCGCCAGAACTATCCAGACCACCTGCGCCATCTGTCACGCCGCTTGCATTGGAATGAAATCGGCGAGTGGTACCTGACGCTGTCGCGGCAAGGATGGATCGCGCCCGCCTGGCCGAAAGAGCACGGCGGCATGGGCCTGAGTCCGGACAAGCATCTGGCGTTCATCGAAGAACAGGAAAAGTACGGCGTGGCGCGCATGATCGACGCCGGTCTCACGATGACGGGCCCGCTGCTGATCCGTCACGGCACTCCGGCGCAGCAGCAGGCCTATCTGCCGAAGATCATTTCCGGCGAACATATCTGGAGCCAGGGCTACTCCGAGCCCAATGCCGGATCAGACCTGGCGTCGCTGCGCACCGAGGCCGTGCTTGATCAGGACGGAAACAATTTCATTGTCAACGGCCAGAAGACCTGGACCACGATGGCGCAGGATTCGACGCATATCTTCATGCTGGTGCGTACGTCCAGGAGCGGAAAACCGCAGGCCGGCATCAGCTTCCTGCTGGCCGATATCCACTCTCCCGGCATCACGGTCCGGCCGATCCGGGACCTGGTCGGACATGAACATTTTTGTGAAGTATTTTTCGACAACGTCAAGGTGCCGAAGGACAACCTGGTGGGAGAGATCAACCAGGGATGGTCGCTCGCCAAAGCCTTGCTCGGCTTCGAACGAATCTTCCTCGGCAATCCGCGCCAGTCGCAGAATGCCCTCGCCAAGCTGCATGCACTGGCTGCCGCGCAAGCGCTGTTTGAGGACCCGCTGTTCAACAGCAAATATGCGCGCCTGCTGCTGGACGTGGCCGATCTCTCCGCCCTCTATGCGAAGTATGCGGACATGGTCAAGCGCGGCGAGAGCCTCCCGCCCAGCGTCTCCATACTGAAGATCTGGGCCACCGAAACCTATCGACGCATCGGCTTGCTCCTTTATGAAGCCGGCCAGGAATACGGCGGCAATCATCCCATCGAGGAACTCGGAGGCGACTTCGACAACCTGCTGACGCCGCTGATCAATTCGGCATCGGCAACCATCTATGGCGGCACCAACGAGATCCAGCGCAACATTCTCGCCAAGACGGTGCTCGGTCTGCCCGACTGAAGCCGCACCACCACATCAACCCATTTGAATCGTAGCAAAGGAGACATCCATGAGACGCGCTGCCATCGTCGCCCCCATCCGCACGCCAATCGGCGGTTTTGGCGGAACCCTGCGCCCGCTGTTCGCCGACCAGTTGGCCGTGACCGTCATCCGCTCATTGATAGAACGTACGGGGATCGACCCGGCGCGCATTGACGAAGTGATCGTTTCCCAGTCGTACGCCAACAGCGATGCACCTTGCCTGGGACGTTACGCGGCGCTGGCGGCCGGCTTGCCGATCGAGGTGCCGGGTTACTCCGTGGACCGCCGCTGCGGCTCCGGCCTGCAGGCGGTCATCGACGCCTCGCAGATGGTGCAGACCGGTGCCGCCGACGTCGTGCTGGTGGCCGGCGTGGAAAGCATGAGCAACATCGAGTACTACACGACCGACATGCGCTGGGGTGCGCGCTCCGGCTCGGTTACCCTGCATGACCGCCTGCAGCGTGGACGCGAACGGGCGCAGCCGGTGGAACGCTTCGGCGTGATCTCCGGCATGCTGGAGACGGCGGAAAACCTGGCGAAGGATTACGCCATTACCCGCGAGGAACAAGATGCCTTCGCCGTGCGCAGCCACCAGCGCGCCGACGCGGCCTGGGCGTCAGGCAAGTTTGCGGACGAAGTCATCCCGGTGCACGTCCCGCAGAAGAAGGGCGACGCCCTGGTCTTTGATCGCGACGAAGGCATCCGCGCAGGCACCGACATGGCTGCGTTGGCGCGTCTGAAGCCGGTGATGCGCGACGGCACGGTTACCGCAGGCAACTCCAGCCAGCAGAACGACGCGGCAGCAGCGTGCCTGGTGGTCGCCGAAGACAAGCTGGCGGAATTGCGGCTGGACCCGATGGCGTATCTGGTTGGCTGGGCTGCGGCCGGCTGCGATCCGGCGCGCATGGGCATCGGTCCCGTTCCGGCGGTTGAGAGACTGTTCAGCCGCACCGGCCTCGGCTTCGACCGGATGGATCTGGTCGAGCTCAACGAAGCCTTTGCAGCGCAGGCGCTCGCCGTGCTCAAGGGCTGGAGCTGGAATGACCCTGATCGCTTCAACGTCAACGGTTCCGGCATTTCGCTGGGGCACCCGATCGGCGCCACCGGCGTTCGCATCCTGACCACTTTGCTGCATGAACTGTCGCGCAGGAAGGGGCGCTATGGCCTGGAGACCATGTGCATCGGCGGCGGCCAGGGGCTGGCTGCAATCTTTGAACGCGGCTGAAGGTGAGACCAGGAATCCTGCGGAGAAGCGCATGCGCGACCTGACTTTCGACGCTGACGGGCATCCCGACCTGCGCCGGATCGTCCGTCGCGACGACATGGTGATGTGGGGCCAGGCCGCCGCGGAACCTGTGGCGCTGAGCACGGCGCTCATGCATCAGCGCCATGCCATCGGCCCATTGCGCGTCTTCATCGGGGCGACCTGGTCTGACCTGCTGCGCACGGAACTGAGCGACTGCGTCAGCTTCCTGTCGTATTGCGGTGCGGCCGGCAACCGGGTACTGAGCAAAGCGGGCATGCTGGATATCCTGCCCTGTCACTACTCGCACATCGGCGCCATGATCGCCTGCGGCAAGCTGCAGATCGATGTGCTGATGCTGCAGGTCGCACCGCCCGATCATAACGGCCGCTACAGCCTGTCGGTGGCGTGCGAATATCTGGCGCCGGCCATCAGGACGGCGCGCGTCATCATCGCCGAGATCAACGAGCAAGCCCCTTTCACCCTGGGGCCGCATGCCTTGTCTGAAAACGACATCGATTATTTCCTGCGCACGAACCGCTCCCTGCTGCAACCACCGGCGACCAAGGTCGGTGAAACCGAACTGGCGGTCGCCCGCCATGTCGCCTCGCTCATCGACGACGGCGCCACGCTGCAATACGGCATCGGCGCCCTGCCGGAAGCCATTCTGGCGCAGTTGGGAGACCGGCGTGACCTCGGCATCCATTCCGGCACCATCGGCGACCAGGTCGCCCTGCTGAGCGAGGCCGGCGTGATCACCAATGCGCGCAAGCCAATCGACAGCGGCGTCACGGTCGGCGGCGTCATGATGGGCAGCCGGCGCATCTTCGATTTCGCCCACAGGAATCCCAAAGTGGAGCTGCGCGGCGTGGACTACACGCACTCGGCGGCAGTGCTTGCTGAAATCGACAATCTGGTCGCCATCAATTCGGCCATCGAAGTCGACCTGACCGGCCAGATAAACGCTGAGATCGCCGGCGGCGTGTACCTCGGCGCGGTGGGAGGAGCAATCGACTTCCTGCGCGCAGCGGCCCAGTCCCGAGGTGGCATACCGATCATTGCGCTGCCCTCGCGCGCCGGCGCGCGATCGC
>NZ_AJHH01000629.1 GCF_000256565.1 Herbaspirillum lusitanum P6-12
GCCGGCCGCATCGTCGCGCACCTGAACGGTCCGGTCAGCACCGCCCGCAGCGATGCCGGCGTGATCGTGACCGAATATGGCATTGCTGACCTGCGCGGCCTTTCGCTCAGGGAACGGGTGCGCAAGATGATCGGCATTGCCCATCCGGAGGAGCGTGAGCAGCTCCGACAGCAGGCCCGTGCTCTGTCATTGTTGCAATGACAGAGCACGGGCGTCCACTTCAAGGAGGAGAGATGTTCCATCACACGGTCATGGTGAATTTCATCGCTGTCGATGCAGAATTTCTGCAGGCGGTGGAAGGCTGCGCCGAGCGTATTCGCGGCGCGCAGGACGGCCTGATTGAGTTCGGCTTTCATCACAATGATTCATCGCGGGCAGGCGCGTTCCGGCATGCGTTCGTCTCGCGATTCCACGACTCCTCCGCCCATGACCGCTTCCAGACTTCCGCACTGCACGATGAGTTGAAACAACTGATCATGCCGCGCGTGGCCGGGCTGGTCGTGCTCGATCACCAGGACCAGGTTTCCTGAACAACACAAATTTTTCCCATAAGGAGAACGCAGGATGAATGACCAGATCAACGATAAATCTCCCATCGGCTTCATCGGGCTCGGCCAGATGGGCGCACCGATGGTCCGCTCGTTGTTGAGGGCCGGCCGCAAGGTACACGTCTACGACATCAATCCGCAAGCGGTGGCAGAAGCCCTCTCGCATGGCGCCATCGCCGCGAATTCCATCGCTTCCCTGGCGAGCCAATCCGATCTCATCGTCACCATGCTGCCATCGCCGTCCCACGTGCGCGCTGCCTTTCTGGATGACGACGGCATCCTGGCGCATGCCGCCAAAGGCAGCCTGGTGGTCGATTGCAGCACGATCGATCCGGAGACCGCGAAACAGTTGCACCAGACATCGCGCTTGCGCGGCATCGACATGGCCGATGCGCCGGTATCGGGCGGCGTGCTGGGAGCGGCTGCCGCTACGCTGACGCTGCTGGTAGGCGCGGTTCCGGCTTTGTTTGAACGGATCAGGGAGGTGCTGGCGCCGGTAGGCAGCGAGTTCATCCGATGCGGTGAACCCGGCGCCGGCCAGGTGGTCAAGATCGCCAACAATCTGTTGGCCGCCATCAGCATGGTCGCCACCAGCGAAGCCATGACGCTGGGCGTGAAACTCGGCGCCGATCCGGTCTTGCTGGCCAACGCCATCAACCATTCGACGGGCCGCTGCTGGGCTTCCGAGCACTACAATCCGTGGCCGGGCGTCTGTCCCGATGCGCCCGCGTCGCACGACTACGTCGGCGGCGCCAGCACCGGGATCCTGATCAAGGATTTGTCGCTGGCATTGGGCGAGGCCAAGGGCGTCACGATGCCACTGTTTCTTGGAGCCATCGCCCAGCAGGTTTACCAGTTGTCCGCCGCACAGGGCAATGGCAAGAAGGATTTCGCCTCGGTCGTCAATCTGTACCGGTGAGCATTGCATCGCGGATATCGGACGTCGATATCCGCGATGAGGAAAATTCAGATAACGCCGCTGTCTCGCAAGCTGGCGATCTCCTGGGCGGAATAGCCGAGTCCTTGCATGACGTCGTCGGTATGCTCGCCGGAGGTGGGCGCCCGGCGATCGATGCTCGACGGTGTGCGCGACAGGGAGATGGGCGGCGACACCAGCGGAATTTTTCCCGCCACGCCGGGATAATCGGTCCACGTGAAGGATTCGGCATCGTTCACGGTTTCATCCTCGAGCGCCTCGCGCGGCGAATACACCGGTCCGGCCGGTATGCGCGCCTTTTCCAGTTCTGCCAGGCATTCCTTGCGGGTACGGCCGGCGCACCATTGCGCCATCACCGAGCACAAATATTCACCCTGTTCGCCTCTGGCCTTGTCATCCCTGAATCGCAGATCTTCCGCAAATTCCGGATGCCCCATCAGGCACGCCCAGCGTTTGAACATGACTTCACCGATAACTTGCACGATCAACCAGCCGTCCAGGGTCTGGAAGATGTCGGATGGGGCGTAGTTGGGACTGCGGTTGAGGGAAGCCTTGCGATCGAGCTTGAGGACCGCTTCTTCGATCAACGCGCCGCTGGACATGTTCAGGCCGGTGCGCAACAACGAGGCGCCGACTTCCTGTCCAAGTCCGCTGGTCTTTCTTTCGTACAAGGCGAGCACCGTCCCCATCGCGCATGACATGGCGGTGGCAAAATCCACTACCGGCACCATGGCCTTCATGGGATGGTCCGGCAAGCCGGCCATATGCACCGCGCCGCTCATCGACTGCCCCACCCCGTCAAAGCCGGTCTTGTGGCGCACCGCCGGTTGCGAGCCGAACGCGGACGTGGCCGTGAGGATCACGTCCGGCTTGATCTGCCGCAGGCTCTCATAATCCAGGCCGAGGCTCTCCAGCGTTTTCGCCGGCATGTTGGCGATCACGACATCCGCCGTGCGCACCAGCTGCCTGACCACCTCGCGGCCCTCGGGAGAATCGATGTCCAGCGACAGTGAGCGCTTGTTACGGTTGACCTGCAGGAAAAACGCCCCTTCTCCGCCTTCGGTCACAGGCACGATGTAGCGATCCTCGCTGCCGCCCACCCGGTCGATACGGATCACGTCGGCGCCAAAATCGGCCAGCAGCGCGGCACAGAACGGACCTGCAATGAAACGGCCGAAATCCAGTACGCGTATGCCCTCAAGAACTTTCACCGGCAGAGTCTCCCTGGTGCTTGCGGATTGAGATGACGCCATGGTCGTCACGGAGCGACGGCGCGGATTTCATCCAGCGCGGCGGGATTGTCCAGCGACGACAGATCGCCCGGCGGCGCTCCGGTGTACACGCTGCGGATGACGCGACGCATGATCTTTGTGGTGCGCGTCTTGGGCAACTGCTTGACGACGTGAACGGCGCTGGGACGGAACGGCCGTCCGAGGCGCACATCGACATGTTGACTGACTCGCGCCAGCAAGGCTTCCTCGCTTGTGTCGACGCCGGCCAAGGTGACAACGAAGATCACCAGACGCTGGCCCTTGTCGGCGTCAGCCACACCGATGGCCGCGGCTTCGGCGATCGAATCCAGTTCCAGCACTACTTCCTCCACCTCCGCCGGACCCAGGCGTTTTCCCGCCACCTTCAGCGTGTCGTCGGAGCGGCCCATCATGAAGTAATTGCCGTCGCTGCTACGATGCAAGGCCAGGTCGCCGTGCACCCAGATGCCCGGAGTGGTTCTCCAGTAGGTTTCCAGATAGCGCTGGTCGTCCTTCCAGAACGACTGCGTCATGCCCACGAAAGGCTCGCGCACTGCGAGCTCGCCCACCACATCGATCACCGGCGCACCGCTCGCATCCACCACCGCCACATTGACGCCGGGCGACGTCGTGTTGAAACCGCTGGGTGGAATCGGACGCAGCACGACGCTTGAGAGCAGCGCGCCGGACACCTCGGTTCCGCCGGTATAGTTGATCAGCGGGCGTTCGCCGCGGCCGAAGGTCTGTTGGAACCAGGAAAAGTGTTCCGGATCGATACCTTCACCGGCAGTGATCAGCATCCGTATGCTGGAGACGTCGCCTTGCAGCGCCATCGCCTCGTTGCCCGCCATGCCGCGGATCAGGGTCGGCGCGGAACCGAAATGCGTGACGCCGTGGCGCTCCACCAGCCGCGACATGCGCGACCAGTCGGGATAGTCGGGTGCACCGTCGTAGCAGACCAGGGTGGCGCCGCGCAACAAGGCGGACGACAACACCAGGGAACCGGCGATCCAGCCCATGTCGGCGGGCCAGCAATACACGTCGCCTTCGCGCACATTGAAATGCACCGCCGAATCGTGTGCGATCTTGAGCGGAAAACTGCCGTGGGTGTGGACTACGCCTTTCGGTTTACCCGTGGTGCCCGAGGTGTAGATCACCATGAACGGATCGTTGGCGTCCATGCTGGCTGCGGGCGCCGGTTTTTCCGCGCCCAGTTCGAGCACGTCGTTCCAGTCGTGGTCGCGCGCATCGCCGTTTGCCTTGCCGCCCTGCTCGCCCGGGCCGCGCTTCCATATGATGCCGCGCACCGCCGGGGTCCTGGCCCAGGCTTCGCGCATGGGGGATTCGACATTCACGCGTTTGGTGCGCCGGGCAAAACCGGTGGTGGAGATAACGAACGACACTTCGGCTGCACTGAAACGGGAAATGATCGCGTCCACGCCGAAGCCGCTGAACAGCGGCACCATGATGGCGCCCATATAGGCAATCGCCAGCGCCGAGACCGTGGCCTCGACGCCGTTCTCCATCATCAGTCCGACGCGGTCGCCGCGCTCGACGCCCAACACGCCAAGCCCGGCGGCAAAGTCACTGACTTGTTGCGCCAGTTGCGCATAGGTCAGCTGACGCGTGGAACCGTCTTCGCTTTCGGCCACCAGCGCCAGCCTGCCGCTGCTGTCTGCGCGCCTGGCGTAGGACAGGACCGTATTGACCCAATTGAGTCGCCCGCCAGGAAACCAGCGCGGAAATTCAGGTCCGCGCGCGAGGTCGACGTATGCGGTCGGCTTCACATCCCAGACGATGCCGCAATATCCCTGGACGACGTTCCAGTAGCGCGCCGGATCGGCTTCCGCCAGTTGCAGCAGTTCGTCGTAATTTTCGCAGCCGATGGCGCGGATCAGCCTCGCTATCTCGGAATGTTCGCGATCCGCCTGCCCCGGATGCCAGACGCTCAAGTGTCCCTCAGTCATTTCTATGCCTTAATTGGTTCTATGCGGTTCTATGGGATGCAGCGACGTCAGGACTGGCTTAGCTTAGCCTGGCCGACGGAAAATCCGCCTGGCGCTTGCTGCGCACGGCGGCCAGTCCTTCCCTGGCGTCTTCCCCGAGAAAGTTGAGCATTTCCTGGGCAAGCGCATTGTCGAAGATGGGACCGGCCATGCGCATCCAGTTGTTGAGCGACATCTTTGTGGCCCTGATGGCGGTCTGGCTGCCTCTGGCCAGCTTGGCGGCGACAGCCAGCGCCTTCGGCAAAACCTCGGACGGCGGTTCGCAGAACGTCACCAGCCCAAGCCGCTCGGCTTCCTTGCCGTCGATGAAATCGGCGGTCATGAGGTAATACTTGGCTTTCGCCATGCCGCACAGCAAAGGCCAGACGATGGCCGCATGATCGCCTGCCGCCACGCCGAGTTTCACGTGGCCGTCTGTGATGCGCGCGTCTTCGGCGATCACGCTGACGTCTGCCAGCAGCGCGACCGCGAGACCCGCTCCGACCGCCGTGCCGTTGATGGCGGAAACGATGGGCTTGTCGCAGTTGAGCATGTTGTAGACGAGATCGCTCGCCTCCTGATGCACGGTCGCGATCTTTTGCGGATTACCCACCATTTCTTCGACCCATTGCAGATCGCCGCCTGCGGAAAATGCCCGGTCGCCGGCGCCGGTAATGACGACAACCTTGGTGGCGGCGTCGTCCTTGACGACCTGCCAGAGCTTGGTCAGCTCCCAATGCAGACGCGCATTCGTGGCGTTCATGACTTCGGGCCGGTTCAAGGTGGCGAGCAGCACGCCGTCGTCACGGTGCTCGAACAGGATGTGCTGGAAATCTTCGTAATTCATGATTGCCTTCAGGTAGCTGAATGGGAACATGCAGTGTGGCAAAATTTCGCCCAACGCGCTTGATGCGCCGTATCTGCACATTAGAGCCAATTTAGGCCTGACACCTCAAGATGCGCCGACGATGTGTTCCGGCGTTTGGAATACCTGGGTGCAAGCAAGGTCGCATTGCGCGGTCGCTTCCACCTCGCTCGCCGTTTTCGACGACGAGCAGATGTCCGGCTGAGCCGGCTTACCGTGTACGATTCCAAACCTATACCTGAGGTG
>NZ_AJHH01000630.1 GCF_000256565.1 Herbaspirillum lusitanum P6-12
TTCTGCATATGCACATGCTAAGGTTTGGATATGGACTCCACTCCCTCACTGACGGACTGCAATTTATTCGCAACCAAACAGGCTGCGCGGTTCATCACGCAGCTGTATGAGCGGCATCTCGCACCGGTCAACGTCACCAGTTCGCAGGTGACCCTCCTTGCCGTGATTCATGAGCGGCCCGAGATCACGATGACGGAACTGTCGGAAATGGTCGTGATGGATCGAACCAGTCTGGTCCGTGCAATCCAGCCATTGAGCCGCGATGGATATGTTGTGCAAAAGTCGGAGGCCGGCTCCAGGAAGATCGGTTTGTCACTCTCCAAAGCAGGCACCAGGAAATTCCTTGATGCACTCCCTCATTGGCGTGCCGCTCAGAAGGAATATGAAGAACTGGTCGGCAAGGATCGCGCCAAGTTTCTGCGGGAAGAGTTGATGGCGGTGACCCAACGTTAAATGACCCAACGTTAAATATGCGGCGCTGAATATACGGCCTTAAGCTTCAAACGACAGGCATCAAGTTCCATGGCGAGGCAATGTCCTCGCTATTTTTTAATCCATAAAGTGCATATGCACATTAATCCGACTAGCGAGGGGTTTCATGGAAATCAACAAGAAATATATGGGCATGGCACTGTCAGGCGCATTGATCGCCACACTTGCCGCCTGCAGCAAACCGGCGCCGCCTCCGGCGACTGCACCCAGGGTTGCCTCCTTTACGGTTCAAAACGTTGAACACGATTCCGCCAGCTACACCGGCGTCGTGCATGCCCGTACCGAGAGCAATCTGGGTTTCCGGGTGCCCGGCAAGATCGTGGAACGCCTGGTCGATCCGGGCGAACTGGTCAAACGCGGCCAGGCGCTGTTCAAGCTCGACAGCACCGATTACACCCTGGCGCAACATGCAGCGCGCTCCGCGGTGATCGCCGCGCAAGCACGCGACGTGCAGGCCCAGGCTGACGAAGTGCGCTTGCGCAAGCTGCTGAACTCCGGCGCCGTTTCCAGACAGGCGTATGAGCAAAGCAAAGCGCTGGCGGACTCCGCCAAGGCGCAACTCGATGCTGAACGGGCGCGCGCCGGCCAGGTTGAAAACCAATCGGACTACTCCGTCCTGCGCGCCGACGCCGATGGCGTCGTCATGGACGTTCTGGCCGACGCCGGCCAAGTGGTCGGCGCAGGACAGACGATCGTGCGACTGGCGCAGAAGGGCCCGCGTGAAGCAGTCGTCAGCATCCCCGAGAACGGCCTCGGCCAGGCGCGCCGCCAGGCAAGCGCCACACTCTATACGGATGACACGCAAAAATTCGCGGCCAAGCTGAGAGAACTCTCCGCCATGGCCGATCCCCTCACCCGCACCTACCAGGCGCGCTACGTGCTGTCCGGCAAGGGAGAGCAGGCGCCGCTGGGCTCGACGGTCACCATCAGGCTCACCGGCGATACCACTTCAACCGAACAGACCGAAGTCCCGATCGGCGCGTTGATCGACAAGGGTCATGGCGCCAGCGTCTGGCTGATCGAAAAACAAACCCAGGTCGTCAAGCTGGTTCCCGTGACGGTTGTCCGTCTGGGTGAAGAATTCGCCGCCATCAGCGCAGGCCTGAAAGCGGGTGATGTGGTCGTCGCCTACGGCACCCATCTGCTCAAGGCCGGCGACAAGGTTTCAGTGGTTTCGCCGCAGTCCGCGGCACATACGGGCGGTGCGTCATGAGCGGCTTCAATCTTTCCGCTTTCGGCGTAAGGGAACGCGCAGTGACGCTGTTCCTGATCATTGCGATTGCCGTTGCCGGCGCCTTCGCCTTCATCAAGCTGGGGCGCGCCGAAGACCCCAGCTTCACCGTCAAGATCATGACCGTGACCGCGCTGTGGCCGGGCGCCACCGCCAAGGAAATGCAGCAGCAAGTCGGCGATCGCCTGGAAAAGCGCCTGCAGGAACTGGAATACTATGATCGCGTCGAGACTGCCGCACGGCCGGGTCTGATCACGATGAAATTGTTCCTGAAGGATTCGACGCTGCCCGCGCTGGTGCCGGAACAGTTCTACCAGGCCCGCAAGAAACTCGGCGACGAGGTCATCAACATGCCGCGCGGCGCAATCGGCCCGGTTATCAACGACGAATACTCGGATGTCTATTTCACGCTGTTTTCACTCAATGCACCAGGCCTGCCGCATCGCCAGCTGGTGACGGAAGCCGAAACCTTGCGCCAGCAATTGCTGCACGTGGACGGCGTCCAGAAGGTCAACATCCTCGGCGAGCAACAGCAGAAAATCTACGTCGATATTTCCAATCAACGCCTCGCCACGCTAGGCGTCAAGGCGCAAGCCATCTTCGACGCGCTGAATCGCCAGAACGACATGACGCCGTCCGGCTTTGTCGAAACCGCCGGCCCGCGCGTGTACCTGCGCCTGGACGGCGCCATCAACAACATCGATGCGGTCAAGGCGATTCCCATCGCCGCCCCCGGGTTA
>NZ_AJHH01000631.1 GCF_000256565.1 Herbaspirillum lusitanum P6-12
AAGGCCGACGTCAAGCGCGGCTACGAAGATCCCAAGTCGTTCCTGGTGCGCATACAGGACGAGCCGTCGCTGATGCTGGCGGTTGTCATGAAAAAGGGCTTCAACGGCTTGACGCTGGGCAAATCCCTGACAAAGGAACGCGACCTGATTCAGGCCTCGCTTCCGCTGGGCATGTCGCTGACCAAGGTATCGGATCAGGCGCTGGCGATTGAGGCGGCGATCGACGAATTCATGATCAAGTTCGTCATGGCGCTTGCCGTGGTCATCATCGTCAGCCTGGTGACGCTCGGCTTCCGGGTCGGCGTCGTGGTGGCGGCGGCGGTGCCGCTCACGCTGTCGGCGGTGTTCGTCATCATGCTGGCGACGGGGCGCGACTTCGACCGCATCACGCTGGGCGCGTTGATCCTTTCATTGGGATTGCTGGTCGATGACGCCATCATCGCGATCGAAATGATGGTCGTGAAGATGGAAGAAGGCATGGACCGGATTTCCGCCGCGACTTATGCCTGGGGCGCTACCGCCGCCCCGATGGCGTCCGGCACGCTGGTGACCATCATCGGCTTCCTGCCGGTCGGCTTCGCCAGGTCCACGGCCGGCGAATATGCCGGCAACATTTTCTGGGTCGTGGCGTTTTCGCTGATCACGTCGTGGTTTGTCGCGGTCCTCTTCATTCCCTACCTGGGCGTCAAGATGCTGCCGAATATCCCGGTGCATGCCGGCGGGCAGGATGCCATCTACGCCACCAGGAACTATCAGCGCTTCCGCGCGCTGGTGCGCTGGTGCGTCGACAAGAAATGGATTACCGCCGCGATCACCATCGGCGTGTTTGCCGCCGCCATTTTCGGCATGGGCTTCGTGCAGAAACAGTTCTTCCCCAATTCCGAACGGCCGGAGCTGACCATCGAAGTCAACCTGCCGCCCGGCAGCGCATTCAGCGCCACCGATGCCACCGTCAAGAAGATAGAAGAAGCGCTGCACAAGGAACCTGAAGCGAAAATCGTCTCCAGCTACATCGGCCAGGGTGCGCCGCGCTTCTTCCTCTCGGTCAATCCCGAGTTGCCCAACCCGGCTTTCGCTCAGTTGATCGTGTTGACTGACAACGCCAAAGACCGCGATGCTCTCAAAGCCAAGTTCAGCAAGATGATCGCCGACGGCAAGTTTGCCAATGCCCGCGTCCGGGTGAGCCAGTTCGTGTTCGGCCCGCCGGTGCCGTTCCCGGTGCTGTTCCGCATCGTCGGTCCCGATCTCAATACCGTGCGCGATATCGCGTTCAAAGTGAGGGACGTGGTGCAGAGCAATCCGGACACCCGGGATGTGCATCTGGACTGGGGCGACCGAACCCAGACCTTGCGCCTGGAACTGGATCAGGAGCGCTTGCGCCAGGTCGGTCTCAATCCGCGCGATGCCGCCCTGCAGCTGCAAGCGATACTGAACGGCGCCTCGACCACGCAGGTCAGGGACGGCTTGCGCATTGTCGACGTGATGGTGCGCGGCGTGAAGCGCGACCGCACCAGCCTGGCGGAAATCGGCAACCTGACCCTGACCACGCAGGACGGCGTCGCGGTCCCGCTCTCGCAGGTCAGCAAGCTGTCGTCGAATGTGGAAGACGCGGTCTTGAAACGCAACAACCGCGAGCTCTACATCGCCGTGCAGGGCGACGTCCGCGACGGCATGCAACCGCCCGACGTCACGCATGCCATCCTGCCCAAGCTGGACGCCATCAAGGCGGCGTTGCCTGCCGGTTATCACATCGACACCGGCGGTTCGGTCGAAGAAAGCGCCAAGGCCGACGTTGCATTGGCCGCGATGTTCCCGCTGATGATCATCCTGATGCTGGCCGTCATCATGTTCCAGGTCCGCTCGTTTGCCACCATGTGGATGGTCTTCGCTACCGCGCCGCTGGGGCTGGTCGGCGCGGTGCCGACCTTGCTGATCTTCCACCAGCCGTTCGGCTTCAACGCCATCCTCGGCCTGATCGGCCTGGCCGGCATCCTGATCCGCAACACGCTGATCCTGGTCGACCAGATCCGCAGCGACCTGCTGTCCGGCATGACACCGTATGAAGCCGTGATCGAGTCCACCGTGCGACGCGCCCGCCCGGTCATCCTGACGGCAGTGGCCGCCATGCTGGCCTTCATCCCGCTGACGCATTCCTCGTTCTGGGGGCCTCTGGCGTATGTCCTGATCGGCGGCGTCGGCGTCGGCACCGTCCTCACGCTGCTGTTCCTGCCGGCCCTGTACGCCATCTGGTTCAAGGTGAAACGTCCGGCCGCGCCCGGTCACCCGGCCGGCATCAGCCACTCTCCTATTTGAGGCACGCACGATGACAATTACTTTCCAGTCCTTGCGGACAATCGCCGGGATCTCACTGATCAGCGCCTCGCTGGCGGCGTGCTCGCTGGCGCCGTCGTATCAACAACCGGCTTTCCCGGTGGCGGCTCATTGGCAGAACGATTTGCAAAAAGCCGAACCCGCCGGGACGCAGTCCGACACCCGGCAGGCGGCATCGATAGCCTGGACCGATTTCTTCCAGGATGCACAACTGAAGTCGGTGATCGCCGCCGCGCTCGACCACAACCGCGATCTGCGCATGGCCACACTGAACATCGAACGCGCCCGGGCCATGTACAACATCCAGGTTGCCGATCAGGTGCCCAACCTTGCGTTGAACGGCAACGGCGCACGCCAGCGCCTGCCGGCGGACGTCAACCCGACCGGCAAAGCAGGCGTCAACAGCAGCTATTTCGCCGGCGTCGGCCTGGCCGCGTTTGAAATCGACCTGTTCGGCCGGGTCAGGAACCTGAGCGAGGCAGCGCTGCAACGTTACTTGGCGACCGAGCAGGCGCAACGCAGCGCGCAGATCAGCCTGATTGCCGAAGTAGCCAATACCTACGAAGCGCTGGTGGCCGACCGGCGCTTGTTGCAGCTCACCGAAAACACGCTGGCCAGCCGGGCCGATTCCTATGAACGGCAAAAGCAGCTGTACGCCGAGGGTGCGAGTTCCGAATATGACCTGCGGCAGGCGGAGTCGCTTTTCGAAGCGGCCAAGGCCGCGCGTGCGCAACAGGAACGGCGCAAGACGCTCGATGAAAATGCCTTGACCGTACTGGTCGGCCATCCGCTCGCAGCGGATATCGGAACCGCGAACGCGACATCTGCCGAACAGGTTCTGCCTGACCTTCCCGCCGGATTGCCGTCGGACCTGCTCACCGCACGGCCGGACATCCTCCAGCAAGAGGCCGTACTGCGTTCGCAAAACGCCAACATCGGCGCGGCGCGGGCGGCGTTCTTCCCGCGCATTTCCCTGACGGGAAACTTCGGCTCCGCCAGCAGCCAGCTGTCCGGATTGTTCGACTCGGGATCGCGCTCCTGGTCGTTCATTCCGCAGATCTCCATTCCCATCTTTGAAGGCGGCCGCAATATCGCCAACCTGAACGTGGCGGAGACCGATAAGAAAATCGCCGTCGCACAATATGAAAAGACGGTGCAGGTCGCTTTCCGCGAAGTCGCCGATGCGCTGGCGGGTCGCGCGACGCTGGCCGACGAAGCCGGCGCCGTGAAGGCCCAGGAGGCTGCCGAGTCGGCCCGCTACGGCTTCGCCAGGAGCCGCTATGAAGCCGGCTATTCCAGCTACCTGGAATACCTGGACGCGCAACGCTCGCTGTTCGCGATTCAGCAGCAATCCATCCAGGTGCAACTTGCGGAGCTGCAAACCCGCATCACGCTCTACAAGGTGCTCGGCGGCGGCTGGAAGATGGCCAAACAATAGGAATAGAAACAGAAGCGTGCCTCGCCTCTTTTTCGGAGGCGGGGAAATGCGAGCATGGCGGCAATCGCATTCCGGCTCCCATCTGAGAAAAATAAAAAACCACCGTCCCGGTGGTTTTTAACTTCAGCTTCTACCATCGGTTTTATTCGGGTTATAGTACAGAAACAATACGGCAAAATATTAAATAAAATTCGCTGGGAGACCCCGCATGCCTATTCTGTTCCGATGTATCTTGTTCCTTGCGCTAGTCCCGTTGGCCGCTTTGTCGCAAGAAAAGGAATGTCGAAAAGTTGTCATTTCGGCCGACTCCGACTATGCACCGCTGCAATGGTACGACGGCAAACATCTGACCGGCGCGAGTATCGAGATCGCGACCAGCGCCTTGACTACTCTCGGCATCCCTTATGAAGTGCGCTATGTGGGTCCTTTCCATCGCGTCCTGAAAAGCGCACAGACAGGGGAGATCGACATGATCTCCTCTCTCAAAGATACCCCCGAAAGACGCGAGTATCTGATCTACACAAACGTCGCGCTATTTGCCAATCCCATTGCCATATTTGTTGCGAGGGAACGAAGCTTCAGTTACTCGGGATGGAATGACCTGATGGGGAAAAAGGGAGGAGTCACGCTCGGCAATCAGTTCGGGAATGGTTTCGATGAATTCTTGAAAGGGAATCTGCAAGTGGAGGCTGAGCAAAAAGCCTACATGAATTTCAAGAAACTTGAACTGCATCGTATCGATTACTTGATTACCGGGTACTACAGCGGAATAGCCTACTTAACCGCCTCCGGACAAAATGACAAGTTCGTTGCCTTGAAGCCGTATGTCTCGGAATCGGACAATTTCATCGCCATCGCCAAATCAAGTCCGTGTATCCGGCACCTGAAGGCCTTGAACCTTCAATTGGATACCATGCGCCGTGAAGGCAAGCTGAAGCTTATATTGGACAAGCACATAGCACTGCTTCCCAAGCGAGCAAATTGACCGTTGATACCCCATGAAGACTTATTGAAAAACCAATCTGCCTGCCGATTGCGCGACAGTCTGTCGAATTCTGCCCGGCATTTAATGCAACGCCTCCTCGCAACCAGATTTTCCGAACAGCGCAGCCAAGCCGCATACCGAGTGATACATGGCGAATGTGCGATGCGCAACTGCAGGCACTTCGAACAACCGCTGCAGTTGCGGCAGATGAGCCGCTTCGGCGGCGGCCGTCACGTAGCGGAAGTAGGCGTGCCCGCGTTCCAGGCGCGTTGCACCCTGGCTCTTATACGTGCAGGACTGGCCGACAGCGTCTGCGTTCGGATCATTGTCAGCGGCGCCAAGCAAGTAGACGACGTCACGCTGCAAATAGCCTTTTTCGAGCATGGCGGGCGCCACCGGTTGCTGCACGTAAGCAGGCACCTTGGCGGAGAGGCCATTGTTCCATGTCCCTGCGGTAGGGCACTGAGCGCTCACATCAGCAAAGCTGCCGTCCGCTTGCGGTCGCCTGTCGTCGAAGTACAGATAAGCCGCCGGATTGGCAACGACGTAACGGACATGGATAGGGGAAACGACGGCCTCCCGCGAGACCTGCCCCACCACCGCATAGCGCTGCACGAACTGGCCGGCTTCGCAATCCGGAATTGCCTTAGGACGGGGACTTGACCAAGTCCTTAAAGATGAGTTGTCCCCAGCTATTTCCACGCGCCTGCACAAGCAGTCCACCCTCCGAAATCCCGCCAAGTCTGATGGGTGAGAAACCGAGATTTTCCGCGAGCGTACTGACCTGCGCTGCGGCGTCTTCATCATCGCTCGCAAGAAAAACGACTCTGCGGCCGCCGTGTACGGCCGGATCCTGGGCCAGGACGGCAGCGATCAGATGATTGAAGCCCTTGACCAGTCTTGCATCGGTGAAGGCCTGAGCAACGACCTTGGAAGAAGGCTGCCCGCCCAGTTCCTCGGGAGGTACGCCGTAGGCGTTGGTTACATCGATGATGGTCTTTCCCTTCCATGTGGACAGCGCCTTCGCGACATCCGGGTGCGACTCGAAACGGACAGCTAGAAAGATGATGTCCGCCTTGACTGCTTCCGCCAGTGTCCTGGGAATGATCGTGGGTCCTATCGCGGCCGCGGCGGATGCAAAGCTCTCGGGGTCGCGCGTAGTGGCAACGGATACTTCGATGCCGTTACGGGCAAACGCCTTGGACAAGGCCTGGCCAATATTGCCGAAGCCGATAATTGCATAGCTCATCGTTTTCCTTTCATGAGTTTCAATTGAATTCGTCAGTTACAGCAATCGCGTCTGTCTCTGTTCCGCGTTGATAGTTTGTCCCCGGCGCTTTAACAGCACCGGGGACGATCTGCCGCTTCCGCATCAGACCTGCGCCATGCCTCCGTCGACGGCAACCTCGCTGGCGGTCATGAAGCTGCTGTCCTGCGACGCGAGAAATGCAGCCGCCGCCCCGAGTTCGGCCGGATCGGCCATGCGCTGGAGCGGATTCATCGCGGCGAAGACCTTCATGCCTTCTTCGCCTAGCGCTGCCTTCGCGAGTTCGGTCGCCGTCGGCCCGGGCGACAGCACGTTGACCCGGATGCCTGTGCCCTTCAAGTCTTCCGCCCAGGTCCGCGCGAGGTTGCGCACAGCCGCCTTGCTCGCGCTGTAGACGCTGAATGCCGGGGCGCCCGTGGTGCCGGCACTCGATCCGGTCAGAATGATCGAACCACCCTGCCCCATCAGTGGTAACGCCTTCTGGACCGTGAAGATCGTTCCCTTCACATTGGTGTCGAAGGTTTCGTCAATGTGCTCGGCGGTGAGCTTGCCGAGCGGAAGCGGGCCGCCCGCCCCGGCATTGGCGAAGACGATGTCGAGAGTTCCTCGCTCGGCCTTCACCGCCGCGTAGAGCCGGTCGAGGTCGTCCGGATCGGTGATCGAGCCCTTCACCGCACGGGCATTGGGGCCAAGGTCAGCCATGGCGGCGTCGAGCGCTTCCTGCCGGCGGCCGAAGATGAAGACGAAGGCGCCCTCCTCGATGAAGCGCTTTGCTGCGGCGAGGCCGATGCCGGTAGCGCCACCGGTGATCACGGCGGTTTTTTGATGCAATCTGTTCATGTCATGCTCCTTAGGTGGCGTCGCACCACGTTTCTGTTTCCATTCGCACAAATGCGCGGTATCTTATGGAGCAGTGATCCATATATGGATTTGATATCCAGGGATTTAATATCCGGATCACCGCTCCATTTATTAAATATACGGATCACTGATCCCACAGTGCTTCGCCATTTCCCGACGC
>NZ_AJHH01000632.1 GCF_000256565.1 Herbaspirillum lusitanum P6-12
GGCGTCGGGCTGACCACAGTGCTTCGCCATTTCCCGACGCGAGAAGCCTTGTTCGATGCGTTGCTGCGTACCAACCTGGACGCATTGACGCAAAAAGCCAGTGAATTCGAATCGTCGCATCCGCCTGATGAAGCGCTGGTGTCATGGTTTCGCGAAGGGGTGGCATTCGTTCACAGCTATAGCGGCGTCGTTGCCTTGATGGCCCGCGCCCACGAAGACCCGAACTCCGATGGGATAGATTTGTTCGCTCTGAT
>NZ_AJHH01000633.1 GCF_000256565.1 Herbaspirillum lusitanum P6-12
AATTGGGCCGATATGGATGGGATAGATTTGTTCGCTCTGATGTCGGCGCTCGGCTGGGTCGGCGACCAACCCTCATTCGCTCCGCGAGGAGATCATCTGTTCCACGTTATTACGAGCGCCATCCTGACAAACCGGCCAAGGGAATGATGGCCGCGTAGAGCATGATGGCGCTCATTGGCCTGATGTTCCGGCCTCAGGCCGACGCCGCAATTCCGGAAGCGAAATCACGATAGGAACGAAGCGGGCGTCCCAGCAGCGCGGTCAAACGTTCCACATCGCCGGCTTCCGGAATCATTCCCTCAGTAAGAAAACGCTCGCTCATCAGGCGCATATCGAAGGCCATCCAGCTCGGCATGAACTGTCGGAGGTTTTTCTCGAACCCGGCGGGATCATCGCCCGGATAGGCGATCGGACGTCCCAGGACCTCTGTCCAGATCGCAGCGATGTCTGCACCGGTCAAGGTGTCGGGACCAACGATATTGATCCGGTCCGGAGGAAGTGGGACGGCGGTTCGTTCCCGGCGGATAAGTTCGATGGCCGCGATCTCGGCGATGTCGCCCGTATCAACCATTGCCAGCCCCTTGCTGCCGATCGGCATCGGATAGATGCCGTAGCCGGTTACCACGTCCTTGATCGTGAGGTCGTTGCCCATGAAGTAGGCGGGGCGCAGAATGGTTGCGTTGAGCCCCATTCGCTCAATCATGCGTTCAACACCGAATTTTCCTGCGAAATGCGGCACGTTCACGTAGAGGTCGCTGTGAATCACCGAGAGATAGACGATCCGCTCGATGCCGGCCTCGCGTGCGACGTTAAGCGCGATCAGCGCCTGCGTGTATTCGTCGGGCACCACCCCGTTGAGAAGGAACAGCGTCGAGACGCCGGAGAAGGCGCGGCGCAGCGAGTCGACGTCGAGCAGATCGCCCTGGACGACGTCGACGCCCGCCGGGAAATTTGCCTTCGACGGGTCGCGCACGAGAGCGCGGACATCGGCGCCACGCTTCACGAGTTGCCCGACAACTTGGCGACCGACAGTGCCGGTAGCTCCGGTAACGATAATAGTCATGATGATTACTCCTTGGTTTGGTTGGTAAATTCAAAAATGGATAGAAACTCCCGATCAACTCGACATCGCTCTATCCACAGATTCGCGAAATGCTTGAGGACATGCCTCAGGCAGACGTTTTATCGTCTTCTGGAAGTTGGTTCAGAGGGAAAAATCCACGACGGTCTTGCCCACTTGCGGCTGGGTCCGATTGCGCTCGATCGCTGCAGGCAGTTCATCGAAACGTACGACGGCGCCAATCTTTGAGTGCAAACGTCCGTGCGCCACGTCCTCTGCGATTGCTTGCAGCCGTGCGCCATCCGATGTGTTCATGAACCACAGGCCCCGGCGTCCGGCGGGGGTGCTCGCCTGGATGGCCGGCGAAGCGGTGCTCACGATGACGCCATCTTCGGCAAGGACGGACCACGAGCGATTCAGCACCTCGCCGCCGACATAGTCGAGCACCAGGTCGATATCGCGTGCCGATGCTTCGAACTGTTCCTTGTCGTAGGCGATGACGTGGTCAGCGCCCAGGCTGCGGAGGTAGCCGGCATGCTCCTCCAAGGCGGCGGCAAATACCACGGCCCCGGCCTGATGCGCGTACTGCACCGCGAATCCTCCGAGACCGCCGGCAGCGCCGTGGATAAGAATGCGCTGGCCGGCCTGTATCGGACCGGCAAAATTCAGGCTTTGCCATGCCGCCACGGATGCCACAGGCAAGGCTGCCGCCTCGACGAAACTCAGCGATTCAGGTATCAGGCAAAGATTGGCCTCGTCTACCGCAACCAGATCGGCATAGGCGCCAAGGCCGCCGCGCGGTCCCATGACGCGATCGCCTTTGCGCAGTCGGGTGCCCGCCCCCGCCGCTTCCACGATGCCGGCCAGTTCGATGCCTGGGACGGTCGGCAATTGCAATGGAAAAGCGTCGCGAACATAGCCTTCCCGGACCTTCCAGTCCAGTCCGTTGACACCGGCGGCCTGGACGCGGACCAGCACTTGGCCTGCTCCTGCCACCGGCGCTTCGATGGACGAAATCTTGAGGGCGGATGGGCCGCCGTATTCGGTAAGAACCAATGCACGGATATTGTTCATGACTACTCCTTTGAGGTTGTGGGTTGCGTACGAACAAATAATAGGTCGTCCCGCATACAAAACAAAGATTGTAAAATATAGACACTTCGTTTTAAAAATGAGACATCATGGATTTCAATGCCCTTGAGGACTTCCAGTTAGTTGCCGCTCACGGCGGCTTTGGCAAAGCCAGCCGCGCCAGCGGACGCTCCAAAGCAACTCTGTCGCGTCGTGTTGCCGATCTCGAAGAAGCATTGGGGATACGGCTCATCGAGCGCGGCGCTCGTAGCCTGGAGTTGACCGAAGCAGGCCAACTGCTGCGCGCCAGAACGGAGGGGCCGATGCACGAGGTCGCCGACGCGGTCGCGGCAGCACGGGACGGCCTTGCGACGCCGCGAGGGCGTCTGCGTATCGCAGCGCCGCTCCTGTTTTCGCAGTTGGCCTTGGGGCGGATTGCCGCCCGGTTCCTGGCGAGCTACCCCGAAGTGCAGATCGAAGCCGTGGCTGAGGATCGCCTTGTCAATCTGGTAGACGAGCATTTCGATGTCGCCATACGGATCAATCCGAGCAAGGACAGCGCGCTGGTCGGCAGATGCTTTGCCAAAGACAGGCTGGTCCTTGCGGCCGCACCATCGATTCAGATGCCGAAAGGAGGTCGTGACAAGCCGTTTCCTGTACCGGCAGTCGTCACGCCGGGCTATCGAGACGGGGATGTCTGGTCGGTTCGCAATGGTCAGTTCACCATCGAACCGCGACCTGTTCTGCGCCTGTCTTCGCTGCTGATGGTGCGGGACGCCATTGTCGACGGCGCGGGGGCAGCGATGCTGCCGCAGTCCATCATCGGCGGCTTGCTGGAAAAGGGGGAATTGGTATCGTGGGGAATTGCCGGCGACGAAGTTGAGCTTTGGGTTCTGCACACCTCTCGCCGTTTGCAAAGTCCCAAAGTGCGGGCTTTCGTCGAGTTCATGTGCAAGCAATATCCCAATGGGACGTTCACCATTCCAATCCGATGAACTGAAGACTATCTTCCTCTATATCGACGCCAAGGAAATCAAGGCTCGCCGCGCCGCGCCATCGTCGTCCCATGCCGGGATCCACAGTTTGGCATATGCCTCGACATCGGGAGCGTCTCCCTTATCGGCAAGCCGCTCTTGCATGACGGTTTCGACGGCCGCTGCCACACGTTGCGCGACGCGCGGCCCCACAACGGGGTCCTTGAGCAGTGTTTCAAGTTGCTGGAGCAATACGACGGCAGGACTGACAACTGGATCCATAAGGCTCTCCCATGCGCAGCGATACCTGTTGAAGCGGGCAAGGTCCGGCGACAACGTGTGTCGACGGACCTCATGCTTTACTTTGCAAAGCAAGAACGATGCTCAGGACGCTTAGCCATTACGGAAGATGAAGCTGTAGGCATTGAGCGCGGGCACACCGCCGAGATGCGCGTAGAGCACCTTCGCGCCTTCCGGAAATTCGCCCAGCCGCACCTTCTCGATCATGCCGTGCATCGACTTTCCTTCGTATACCGGGTCGGTCAGGATGCCTTCGGTGCGTGCGCACAGGCGAATGGCCTCCAGCGTGCCTTCATTCGGCAAACCGTATTCCGGACCGCCGAAGCGTGTGTCTAGCACGATGTCTTTTTCGGTGATGTCGTAGTTCAGCTCCACCAGTCCCGCCGTGTTCTTGGCGATGCGCAGGATCTGGTCGAAGGTCTGTTTTGGTTTCGCCGAAGCGTCGATGCCGATCACGCGATCCGCGCGGCCGTCCGCAGCGAAGCCGACCACCATGCCGGCCTGCGTGCTGCCGGTGACGGCACAGGTAACGATGTAGTCGAACTTGAAGCCGAGTTCTTCCTCCTGTTGGCGCACTTCTTCGGCAAAGGCGACAAAGCCCAGGCCGCCCTTCGGATGTTCCGAGCAACCGGCCGGAATCGGATACGGCTTGCCGCCATTCTGGCGCACGCTCTCCATCGCATCTTCCCAGCTCTTGCGGATACCGATATCGAAACCTGCCGCATCAAGGCGCACGTCGGCGCCCATGATGCGCGACATTTCGATGTTGCCGACGCGGTCATACACGGCGTCGGAATAGTTCACCCAGTTCTCTTGCACCAGCACGCACTTCAGGCCAAGGTGCGCCGCCACCGCTGCCACCTGGCGCGTCTGGTTGGATTGGATGCCGCCGATCGATACCAGCGTGTCGTAGCCGCCTTCCAATGCTTCCGGGATCAGGTATTCCAACTTGCGCGTCTTGTTGCCGCCGAAGGCCAGGCCGCTATTGCAGTCTTCGCGCTTCATGTAGAGCTCAACTTTGCCGCCGAGATGGGCGCTCAGGCGCTTGAGCGGTTGAATCGGCGTCGGGCCGAAAGTCAACGGATAGCGGGCGAATTTTTTCAGATTCATGCGTGATGCTCCTGGAGTGTGAAGGGATATCCACGCATCGGCACTGGCGAACAAGGACGGCATGGACTGCTCCTCCGATATCGGTGTGATGTGCGACGACGTGTGATGGTGTAGCGGTATGCGCTGGATTTCATTGTAGGAATTAATCTGCGCATCAGGGTTGCGAACTTGCGCTACTATTTGATGAGTAATACTTCAATTAACAATTTACGTTTATTTTTATTCTGAAAAATAATCCATGAAAGCAATAAAATTGCGCAGCAAGAGTGTTGAAACGGAATCCTTCAACGACACACTCGATCGCACCGACCGCGCCATCCTCAAGCTGCTGCAACGCGACGCCTCGATTTCCAACGTCGCACTGGCGGCCAGGGTCAATCTCAGCGCGCCGGCCTGCCTGCGCCGGGTGGAGCGTCTCAAGGAGTTGGGATTGATCAAGGGCATCGTCGCGCTGCTTAATCCGCGTGCGCTGGATGCCGGCACGTTGGTGATGATCGGCGTGGTGCTGGATCGCTCCACGCCGGAATCCTTCACCGCCTTTGAAAAGGCGGTGCAGAAAGTGTCAGGTTGCCTGGAGTGCCACGTCGTCACCGGCGAGTTCGACTACTTCATGCTGGTGCGCACCAAGGACAACGACAGCTTCAATCGCCTGCATGCCGAGCAGCTGCTGTATCTGCCCGGCGTACGCCAGGTGCGCACCTTTATGGTGATCAAGGAAGTGCTGTCGACGACCCAGCTGCATTTGTGAACGGCAAGGAACTCAAATGTCCTCGTTCAACTCGCCCAGCAGATAGTCGAGGAAGATTTCCACGATGCGCGGCAAGGTGCGTCCCGATAGCGTCTGCACCTCAACGTAGCGTCCATCAAGCGCACGATCGTGAATCGGCACCATCGTGAATTCGCCCTTGGCAATCCGATAGCGTACCGTCACCGCCCCTGTGATCGACAGTGCGTCCCCCTCCAGCAGATAGTTGTGCAGCGTCTGGATGTAATTGCTGGTGAGGACGGGCTCGAATACCAGTTGCTGGCGGCTGCACGCCAGGTCGAACAGTTGCCGCAGCGTGGTGTCCGGATCGGGCAGCGCCAGCGGATAAGGCCGCAGTTGCGACAATGTCACGCTCTTGAACTTGCTCAGCGGATGGCCGTTGCGCATGAGTAGCAACACGCCGGTTGCTGGTGCACGATCTTGATGTCCGGTTCAGGCAGGCGGTTGAAGGTCACGCCGATGTCGGCATTGCCGTCGCGCACCTGGCGCGAGACCATCGTCGGCGGTCCCACATATACCTGAAACTGAATCGCCGGATACTTTTGCTGGAAGCTGCGGATCAGCCGCGGCATGAAGTCGATGCCGAATCCCTCCGACGCCGCCACCCGGATGCGTCCGCTGCGCAAGCCCTTCAGCGCCAGCAGGTCAGCCACCACGCGATCCGCTTCCAGCCTCACCTTCTGCGCATGCGCGGCCAGCATTTCCCCGCCCGCGCTCAGCACCATGCCGCGCGGCCGGCGCTCGAACAGGACGGTGTCGAGCAATTCTTCCAGGCTCCTGATCTGACGGCTGATCGCCGAACTGGCGACATTCAGGCGTTGCGACGCTTCAGCGATCGAGCCGCAACGCACCACTTCAAGGAAATAGCGCAGCGCAGTATCTTGCAAATATTGAGATTTCATGTCGGCCTTTGCGAATGCGATGCAGACGTCATCGCCACCGCTCGCAAGCAAGCAAAAAGCCTGCCTTCTCATTTCGGCAACGCAGGCTTAGGAATTCTCTAATTGTTGCAGCACCTCAATCGACCTAGTATCCACTCACGTTATTGCTCAATTTGTTGCTCAATTTGTTGCTGAGTTTCATGCCGTTGTTTTTCAAACAATTCAGAATGGAAGGTCGGGAATGAACGCGAAAAAGAATGTGGCAAAGGGATCCGGAGCTGCGTGGGTACACAATGCACGACATGCGTTGCTGTTGGCGGGGGCTGCCGCGACGCTGTCGATATCCACCCCGGCATTGGCCAACAAGGCCAACGACACGCTGGTGTACGCCTCCGACAGCGAGGTCGAAAACATCAGCCAGTATCACAACAACCTGCGCGAAGGCGTCATCCTGGCCCACCTGATCTGGGACACGCTGGTCTTTCGCGATCCCAGGACCGGCGAGTACAAACCGCAGCTGGCCACCGCCTGGAAGTGGGAATCGCCGACCGCGCTCGTGATGGATCTGCGCCAGGGCGTGCAATTCCAGAACGGCGACAAGTTCAGTGCCGATGACGTCGTGTTCACCTTCAACTACGCCGTCTCCAACGAGTCCAAGGCCGTCACGCGTCAGAACACCGACTGGATCAAGGACGTCGAAAAGCTCGGCGACTACAAGGTGCGCATCAACCTCAAGCGTCCCTTCCCCGCCGCGCTGGAATATCTCGCCGGCCCGTTGCCGATTTATCCCGGCGTCTATTTCAAGAAACTCGGCCTGGAAGGATTCAGCAAGGCGCCGATCGGCACCGGTCCCTACAAAGCCACCAGCGTGGTGCCGGGACAGGGCGTGACACTGGTCAGGAACCCGAACTACTTCAAGGAAAGTCCGCAAGGCCAGCCGAAGATCGGCAACATCAAGTTCGTCGTGATCCCCGATCCGGAAACCCGTTCAGCGCAACTCATGACCGGCGCCATTGACTGGATCTGGCGCGTGCCGGCTGACCAGGCCGAGTCGCTCAAGACCACGCCGAAGATCACCGTGCAAAGCGGTGAAACCATGCGCGTCGGCTTCCTGACCATCGACGCCACCGGCACTTCGGGACCGAACTCGCCGTTCAAGGATCTGCGCGTACGCCAGGCAGTCAACTATGCGATCAACCGCAAAGGCATCGCCGACAACCTGGTGCGTGGCGGCAGCCAGCCGGTGTATACCGCCTGCTTCCGCACGCAGTTCGGTTGCGACGCCAAGGCCGTCATCAACTACGAATACAATCCCGCCAAGGCCAAGGAATTGCTGGCTGCGGCAGGTTATCCGAATGGCTTCGATACCGAGATCTACGCCTACCGCGAGCGCGAATTCGCCGAAGCCATCATCGGCGATCTGCACAAGGTCGGCATCCGCGCACGCCTGCGCTACATGAAGTTCGCCGCCCTGCTGACGGAATATCGCAGCGGCAAGACACCGCTGACATTCCAGACCTGGGCATCCTTCTCGATCAATGATGCATCGGCGTTCACCGGCGTCTACTTCAAGGGCAACGCGGACGACATCACCAAAGATCCGCAATTGCGACAATGGCTGGAAACCGCCGACAACTCGGTTGACCCTGCTGTGCGCAAGACCAACTACACGAAGTCGCTGGAATCGATTTCCAGGCAAGCCTTCATGGCGCCGATGTTCTCTTACTCCACCTTCTACGCCTATAACTCGCAGCTGAAGTTCCAAGGTTATCCGGACGAACTTCCGCGTTTCTATGAAGCGAGCTGGAAGTAGCTTCGCCACGGCGGACGGCCATCGTCGTCCGCCCAGCCAACCATGATCGTGATGAGGGCTTGCCGCCATGCTGATCTACATTTTGCGTCGCTTCGGTATCGCCCTGTGCGTTGCCGTGACGGTCTCCATCGTCAGTTTTTCACTGCTGCACATGTCGGGCGACCTGGCCACGGCGATCGCCGGGCCTGAAGCCAGCGCCACGCAAGTGGAAGCCATACGCGTGCAGTTCGGGCTCGACCGGCCGATGATGTCGCAGTACTTCGACTGGCTCGGCAAAGCGGTGCAACTGGATTTCGGCAAGTCGTTTTACTTTCAGGGGCCGGTCATGGAAATGGTGGCCGAGCGCTTGCCGGTCACCATGAAGCTGGGCGGCATCGCCTTGCTGCTGGCCGTCGCCGTCGCCATTCCGCTTGGCGTGTTGGCGGCGATCTATCGCGACACCTGGCTGGACCGCGTCGCACTCCTCCTCGCGGTGGTAGGACAGGCCATGCCCAGCTTCTGGTTCGGCCTCAGCCTCATCCTGATTTTTTCGGTGACCCTGCACTGGCTACCGGTCGCCGGCAACGAAGGCTGGGAGAATTTCGTCCTGCCGGCGATCGCTCTTGGCTATTACGCCATGCCCGCAATGATGCGCCTGACGCGCGCCGGCATGCTGGAGGTGCTCGGTTCCGACTACATCCGTACGGCACGCGCCAAGGGCCTCAGCAAAGGCAAGGTCATCTTCAAGCATGCGCTGCGCAATGCCGTGATTCCGGTCGTCGCACTCGCTGCGGTGGAACTTGGTTTCATGCTCGGCGGCTCGGTGGTGATTGAATCGGTGTATTCGATGCAAGGCCTCGGCCAGCTCGCCTGGGACGCCATCTCGCGCAACGACTATCCGGTGGTGCAGGCGGTGGTGCTGATCATCGCGATGTTTTATATCGGCCTCACTTTCCTGGCCGACGTCATCAACGCGCTGCTCGATCCGCGCATCCGCACTCGCTGAGGAATCGCCATGACGACCATTTCCACTCCTTCCATGCCGACCAGCCAAACAACCGGTTTTGTACAGGCAACGCTCAAACCGGTGCCGCTGTGGCGGCGCAAGTTGAACCGCATGCTCGGCCATCGCGGCCTGGTGCTGGGTGCGGCCATCCTCGCCGTGATCGTCCTGGCGGCGCTGTTCGCGCCCTTGCTGGCGCCGCATGATCCCTTTGAGCAAAATGTCTCGCAACGCCTGATTCCACCGATCTGGAACGCGCTCGGCAGTTGGGACCATGTACTCGGCACCGACAAGCTCGGCCGGGATTATCTGAGCCGCTTGATCTACGGCGCGCGCGTCTCACTGATCATCGGTTGCGCTGCAGCGCTCATCTCCGGCGTGATCGGCACCACGCTGGGTGTTCTGGCCGGCTACTTCGGCGGCCGTGTCGATGCCTTGATCAGCTACGTCATCACTACCCGCTTGTCGATGCCGGTGGTGTTGGTTGCGCTGGCGATGGCCTCGCTGGTCGGCGGTTCATTGAAGGTCGTGATTATCCTGCTCGGCTTGCTGCTGTGGGACCGTTTCGCCGTGGTCACGCGTTCAGCGACGCAGCAGCTGCGCGACGCCGAATTCATCGCCGCCGCCAAGGCCATCGGCGCATCGACGCCCTACATTCTGGTGCGCGAGATTTTGCCCAACATCATGAGCGCACTGATTGTCGTCATTACCCTGGAAATGGCGCATGCGATCCTGCTGGAGGCAACCTTATCCTTTCTCGGACTCGGCGTGCAGCCACCGACGCCGTCCTGGGGTCTGATGGTCTCGGAAGGAAAGTCCTACATGTTCTTCAAGCCCTGGGTCATCGTGATTCCAGGTGTGGCATTGGCGATCCTGGTGCTCGCGATCAACCTGGTCGGCGACGGTCTGCGCGACGTCAACGCGCCTGACGGCCGCAACTGATAAGGAGACGATGATGAGCGTTCTTCTCGATGTAAAAAATCTGCGTGTCGATCTGCCGACCGAAAACGGCATGCTGCACGCCGTGCGCGGCATCGACTTCCAGGTCAAGCGCGGCGAGATGTTGTGCCTGGTCGGCGAATCCGGCTGCGGCAAATCGATGACCTCGCTGGCATTGATGGGACTGTTGCCGCGCAAGGCTGTCGGCACCGCCGATCGCATGACATTTGACGGCGTCGAATTGCTTGGCCTGCCGGAAAAAAAACTGAATCAGTTGCGCGGCCAGCGCATGTCGATGATTTTTCAGGAGCCGATGACTTCTCTCAATCCTTCGTACACACTGGGAAACCAACTCTGCGAAGCCATGCTGGAAAAGCCCGGCGTCACCCGCGCCGAAGCCCGCGATCGCGCCATCTACCTGCTGCACCGCACCGGCATCAGCAATGCCGAAGATCGTCTGCGTCAGTATCCGCACCAACTCTCCGGCGGCTTGCGTCAGCGCGTGATGATCGCCATGGCGTTGATGTGCGGTCCCGACCTGATCATTGCCGACGAGCCGACTACCGCATTGGACGTCACCATACAGGCGCAAATCCTGCGCATGATCCGTGAACTGCAGCGCGAGTTCGGCACGGCAGTGGTCTTCATCACCCACGACCTCGGCGTGGTGTCGCGCATCGCCGATCGCGTCGCCGTGATGTACGCCGGACAGGTGGTGGAAACCGCCGACGTCGGACAACTGTTCGCCTCGCCCCGGCATCCCTATACCCGCGGTCTGCTTGACTGCATTCCCGTACGCGGCAAGACGCTGCCGGGGAGCAAGCTGCAAGCCATTCCCGGCGTGGTGCCGAGCCTGGTCGGCAATATCGGCGGCTGTGTCTTCCGCAATCGCTGTTCGCTGGCTGACGCCACCTGCGAGCAAGATCCGCCGATGCTCAATACCGCCGGCGGCGACAAGACTCACCATGTACGCTGTCACAAGGTGACGGCGGCAGACGCGCGGCAACTGAGCGAGGTGGCGGCATGAATATGAATGAATCCGTGCCAGCCGAAATATCGGCCACGCCTGCCGGTAGTGACATCGCGCTGGAACTCTGTGCACTGAGCAAGATATACGCACTCAAGCGCGGCATGTTCAAGACGCCCGGCGAGATCAGGGCTGTCAGCGATGTCTCGTTGCGTCTGTATCGCGGCGAAACGCTGGGTCTGGTCGGCGAATCCGGCTGCGGCAAGAGCACGCTGGCCAAGATGCTGCTGGGATTGCTGGAGCCGACTTCCGGCAATGTCCTGATCAACGGCCAGGAAGTCGATCCGACGCTGCGCAAGGAGAATGCGCGCCACATCCAGCCGATTTTCCAGGATCCGTATTCTTCGCTCAACCCGCGCAAGACGGTTGCCGAAATCGTCGGCCTGCCGTTGAAGCTGCATCGCATCGGCAGTTCCGCCGAGCAGCAGAAATCGGTGCGCCGGATCCTCGATCTGGTCGGCATGCCGGAGCGCACCTATGCCCAGTATCCGAATCAGCTGTCCGGCGGCCAGCGCCAGCGCGTGGCGATCGCACGTGCGCTGATCCTGCAGCCCGATATCCTGATTTGCGACGAACCGACGTCGGCGCTGGATGTCTCGGTGCAGGCGCAGATTCTCAACTTGTTGCTGGATCTCAAAGCCGAGTTCGGTCTCACGTATCTTTTCATCAGCCATGACCTCGGCGTGGTCGAGCATCTGGTCGACCGTGTCGCCGTCATGCACAAAGGCAGCATCGTGGAGCTGGAGACGCGCGAAAAGATTTTCTCCGACGCGCAGCATCCGTACACGCGCATGCTGTTGGCATCGGCGCTGACGCCCGAGCCTGGACTGGGTATTCCGGAACTCGCCGTGAGCGGGTAATAAAAGACAGGGAACATGAAACGGCGCGCCGCTTTCCTGGCGCGGACGAGAACCCATGCCGACGGCAGGGCAAGTCACGCCGCTTTTCAGAACGACTTATTGATTTCATCGAATCTCATTTATATAACCGAGGAGAAGCAACATGAGCAGAGCACAAGCCATCGCGCAGGCCAGCGCCTATTTCGACGACGGCCGTTTCATGACGGCCTTGCAGAAACGCGTCGCCATCCGCACCGAGAGCCAGGAAGCTGCCAGCCGGCCGATTCTGTATGACTACCTGCTGCAGGAAATTCAACCTGAGCTCGAAGGTCTTGGCTTCACCTGCGAAGTGATCGACAATCCGCTGCCGGGCGGCACACCGTTCCTGCTGGCGGAGCGTCTGGAAGCCGATGCGGTCTTCACCCTGCTGACCTATGGCCATGGCGACGTCGTGCGCGGCTATGACAATCAATGGCGCGAAGGCCTCAATCCTTGGAAAATCGTCGTCGAAGGCGACCGTTGGTACGGTCGCGGCATCGCCGACAACAAGGCGCAACACACCATCAACTTCGCCGCGCTGGCCGAAGTCCTGAAACTGCGCGGCGGCAAGCTCGGCTACAACGTCAAGGTGATCCTGGAAATGGGCGAAGAAGCCGGCTCGCCGGGCCTCAAGGAAGTCGCCGAAAAATATGCAGAGAAGTTGAAATCGGATCTCTTCATTGCTTCCGACGGACCGCGTGTCAATGCGCCGACACCGACCATGTTCCTCGGCTCACGCGGCGGCTGCAATTTCGACCTGCGCGTCAATTCGCGCGACGGCGGCCACCACTCCGGCAACTGGGGCGGCTTGCTGCGCAACCCCGGCGTGCGCCTGGCCAACGCCATCGCTTGCCTGGTCGACGGCAAGGGCCGTATCCGCGTGCCCAGCCTGCTGCCGGATGCCTTGCCGCAGAGCGTGCGCAACGCACTGCGCAATGTCGAAGTCGGCGGTGGCCCTGACGATCCGGAGGTTGACGTGGACTGGGGGGAGCCGGGCCTGACGCCGGCCGAGCGGGTATTCGGCTGGAACACGCTGGAAGTGCTGGCGTTCAAGACCGGTAATCCGGAAATGCCGGTCAATGCGATTCCCGGCCATGCCTCGGCACATTGCCAGATCCGTTTCGTGGTCGGCAGCGACGACAAGAATTTCATCGCCAACATCCGGGCGTATCTCGACGCGCATGGTTACACCGACGTTGAGGTCACGCTGTCCGGCATCCAGTTCACCGCGACCCGCCTCAATCCGGACGATGAATGGGTACGCTGGGGTCTGGCGTCGATGCAGGAGACCAGCGGCAAGCAGCCGACCTTGTTGCCCAATCTGGGCGGCTCGTTGCCCAACGACGTGTTCTCCGACGTGCTCGGCTTGCCGACACTGTGGGTGCCGCACTCGTATCCTGCCTGCTCGCAGCATGCACCCAACGAGCATATACTTGCCAGCGTATCGCGCGAGTCATTGCAAGTCATGGCCGGCTTGTTCTGGGATTTGTCAGAACAGGGCGAGCAAGTGCTGGCGCGCAGAACAATGCTCGCCGTCGCGGCCTAGGAGCCGAATTTCCGGAGTGAACACATGAGTACAGAGTTTTGCCGGATCGCCGATCTGGACGACGTCAAGGATGAGCTGGTCGGGATCCGCCGTCACATCCACCAGCATCCCGAATTGTCATATGAAGAAGTCGATACCGCAGCGCTGGTGGCGGCACGCCTGGAAAGCTGGGGCTATGCCGTCGCGCGCAACATCGGCGGCCACGGCCTGGTCGCCACCTTGCGTTCCGGCAGCAGCACGCGCAGCATCGGCGTGCGCGCCGATATGGATGCGCTGCCGATCAACGAAATGACCGGCCTCTCCTATGCCAGCGAACGCCAGGGGAAAATGCACGCCTGCGGCCACGACGGCCACACCGCGATGTTGCTCGGCGCGGCGTTGCAGTTGTCGCGCACGCGCAATTTCGACGGCACCGTCAACCTGATCTTTCAACCGGCGGAAGAAGCCGGCTTCAACAGCGGCGCCGTACAGATGATCAGGGATGGATTGTTCGAACGCTTTCCCTGCGATGCGATCTTCGGCATGCACAATCATCCGGGGGTGGAAACTGGCACCTTCATGTTTCGCGCCGGCCCGTTCATGGCAGCTTGCGACACGGTAAAGATCAAGATCCTCGGCAAGGGTAGCCACGCAGCGCGTCCGCACCAGTCGATCGATCCGCTGGTCGCCGCCAGCAGTCTGGTGATGGCTTTGCAGACCGTGGTGTCACGCAATATCGATCCGATGGAAGCTGCGGTGGTGACGGTCGGTTCGCTGCACGCCGGCCATGCAGCCAATGTGATTCCGGAGCATGCCACGATGGAACTGAGCGTGCGCTCCTTCAAGCAAGAGGTGCGCGAACTGCTGGAGCAGCGCATCCGCGCGCTGGTGCAATCTCACGTTGAAGGTTACGGCGCCAAAGCGGAAGTCGAGTACATCCGCGGCTATCCGGTGCTGGTCAATTCAGAGGCTGAAACCGAGTTCGCGAAACAGATCGCGGTGGAACTGGTCGGCGCAGACAAGATCATTCCGTCGTTCCCGCCGATCGCCGGCAGCGAAGATTTCGCCTATTTCCTGCAGCAGCGTCCGGGTTGTTTTCTACGCGTCGGCAACGGTGCAGGAAAGCCGATGCTGCACAACGCGCACTATGACTTCAGCGACGACAATGTCACTGTGGGTGCGGCTTACTGGACGCGTCTGGTGGAACGGTACTTGCAGGCGCAATAAGCCCAACGAAAAAATCCGCCTTGCCCATGGTCGCGTTAAAGATGCATCGAATTGACTGGCTTCGCGCTTATCTGGACGTTGTTTCGTCCGTTCCCCTTGGCCGCATATAGCGCGCCGTCAGCGGCATTCAACACTGCATTGATGGAATCATGGACTGTGCTGTCGTACATGGCTGCGCCGATGCTCGCCGAAATATGGCCAATTTGGCTTTTCGCGTGTGGGATATTGAGTGCTTCGATTGCATCCCGAATTTTCTCGCCGACGTGGAGGGCCCCGTCTGCGTCTGTTTCCGCCAGCACGACGATGAACTCTTCTCCACCATAGCGTGCAGCGAGGTCCGAACTCCGCGGCAACTGCGTGGAGATGGCGCGGGAGACGGATACAAGAACGTCGTCTCCTTTTTGATGGCCATAGGTGTCGTTGTAAAATTTAAAGTAATCGACATCGATGAACAGAATCGAAAATATCCCCCTGCTGCGCCGGCTTCTGCTCCACAGATCGCCCAGCGCGTTGTCCAGCGCGCGCCGATTGAGCAGCTTCGTCAAGTCGTCGACAGACACCAGTTCCTGCAATCTGTCCTCGGCCCGACGTCGTTTCTTGAGCTCGTTTCGCAATATGTAAAAAAGCGCCATGCAGACGACGGTGAAGACCAGCATCGCACCGCCGAGAGCGTAGAGGCTTTCCGTCCAATGGCTGAAAATATGCTTTTCGGAACGACCGACAAAGACAACCAGCTGCGTCCCGGGAACATTCCGGAAGGCGTACAAACGTTTTACGCCATCGGTGACAGCCCGGGCGAAGAAGCTGCCGCTCTCCTGTTGAATCAGCGATTTTATCCGCAAGAAATTGTCGCTGGAACTGATGTCGCGACCAATCATTGACGCAGCATACGGCAGCCGCATATAGACCACGCCGCTGCGAGCGTAGAGAGACATCACGCCATCTTCGCCCAACGCAATTCCGCTGAACAGTTCACGAAAATAGGAAAGATCGAGAGCCATGACCACGACACCCGCAAAACTGCCGTCTTGATTGGACAGGCGCTTGGACAAGACGACGACCTGAAGCTCCCGATCGAACTTGGCCGTAATGGGCGGCGAAATATACAGGCCGGTTTCCGGCCGGTCTCGCTGAACCGTGAAATAGAGGCGATCGCCGTACGTATTGGCCGGGGTACCCGGCAGGGACGACACCGCGACTTTTCCAGCGGCGTCAAGCACCGCCATGACCATCACATGCTTCGCCGCAGCCACGCTGCCGAAAAGGTAGGAATATTGCTGGTTGTGGGTCAGCTGCCGAAACAGGGGATCTTGATAGCGATTAGCCAGGGCATCCAGAGACAACGACAGTATCTCTATATTCCGCACGATGTCGCGCTGAGCCATCAGCGTGATGTTTTGCGACGTCTCGACAGCGTATTGGCTTGCTTCCTCATGACTCTTGTACAGCATCCAGCCAAACAAGCCGAATACCATTGCCATCAACAGAGCCGCACTTATTTTAAGAGCCTTCCCTAAACGCTTAATTTTAAAACCCCATCTGTTCTATTTGTTTGATCGCAAGCATGACAACGCTTCCGCCCCTGAATCCGACAGCCGTAATTAACGCACAAAAGCCTGTGTTTCAACAGCTTGCCGAAACGGAACGTATGCCACAGACGACATTTACTCTTGGCTGCACGTGCAGTCTTCCGTGCTAACTATTTCATGTAGTTAAACCATCGGAACATGCCGAACGCTTGCCTTCATGCCCCGGCAGCGTCGCGTCGGGAGCACGGATCGCATGTCAATCAAGAACGACAAAAACGGCTATCGAGGATAGATTGTTTCTTTGACAATATTTTCAAAAATGCTATTTCTTCTCTCGCGAAGCAGCTGATTTACAGGTACTTGGCCACCCTCGCTATCCGAACCTGATTGGAGTGACCCCATCTTGTGCGCAATAATTAAGCGTGCAATTTGCGTGTTTTGAAATCAACGCTTTACAGACCGTGTCGATATCAAAACGACACCGAAAAGTGTGCAATATCTAATGCGCACTTAATTCTTAAATACACTTTTTTATAATGACGAAGCACCCTGGCAAACCCTGCTATAAATCAGCATTACGGCTAAGTGTGTTCCTTTGCTGGCAGAATTGCCCCCTATCTAACTGATTTACCTTCCACTGCCTAGCGAGCGCGGCAACGCGATCATAAGAGCCTTCAAATCCCAACACACACAAGTCTGCATGCATCTGCTTGAGGCTGCGTTTTTGCTTCCTAGATTTGGTGGATTCGGTTTTAATCCATGCTGATAGTTTGATGGCTGAACGTTGATCGGCGTAGGCTGGCTCTACAGTTTCAGAGCACAGGTAGCGTCTAACGGTGTTTCTGGAGATACCAAGTCGCTTGGCGATCTCCCTTAGCGATATCTGGTCACGCAGGTGCCAGTGCCGAATAATTCCTAGTAATGCCACGTCGATCACTCCAATCTCCTACCTGATTTCTTAGGTACGATTGTGTCTTAAACTGGAGTGAACCCTCGGGCTGGACCAAGGTTGATCGAGAAACTAAGCCTCAGGCGAGTTTTTCTTTCGCGGTTTCGTGAACAGTCAGCAAAGCTAATAAGCTGAGCACAGCAGCCGCGATCAATAGAAACGCTGGAGACTTAAGATTGCCGGTGGTGGCCATCAGACTGGTCGCCAAATAAGGGGTGACACCACCGCCAAGGATAGCTCCAATATTGATACTGAAAGCCATTCCTGTGTATCTGACCTTGGTGGGAAACTGTTCTGCATACGTGGGATAGCCAACGGACTGCACGATCGGTAGTGGCAACGCCATGATGAACATCGCCAACGCCGCCAATGGCAAGCTTTGCTGGTCCATCAGGAACATCATCGGCCAGACCAGTACCATATAGCCAATGAAGCCGATCGCCAACACGGGACGACGCCCCCAACGATCCGACAGGCTACCGAAGAATGGCATGAGCATCGCCATTGTCACACCGACAGCCGCCATGATCCAATAAATCGCCGTCTTGTCATACTTTAAATAGGTCGTCATGTAGATGTTCATGAAGACCAGGCCGACGTAATAACCCACGTTTTGACCAAAGGCCAAGGCCATTACTTTGAATATTTTTCCCGGGTGTTGGGTCAAAACCTCCCGCAGAGGCGCCTTTACTGGCTCGTTGTGCGCCTGGAACTCTTGAAACGCTGCCGACTCTTCAACGCGCCGACGCACGGCTGTCGAAATCAGCACCATCGGAATAGCCAGCAAGAACGGGATACGCCATCCCCATTCGGCCATCTGCGCGGGTGTGAGCAACACCGAGGTGATGCCGCACAATGCTGCGGCCACCGCACCACCGACCGCTACGCCGACAGGTGTGAAGGCGCCATAGAATCCTCGCTTGCCAGGCGGAGCACACTCTGCCACGTAGGCCGCTGCACCTGTCACTTCACCGCCCGCAAAAAATCCTTGCACCAAGCGTACCAGCAGCAGCATCAAGGGTGCGAGAATCCCAGCCGTGGACGCTGTCGGTAGCAAACCGATCAGGCCTGTCGCAATACCCATGCCGATCACGGTAACGAGCAGTATGCCCCGACGACCGATTCTGTCCCCCAAGCGGCCGAGCACGATACCGCCGATGGGGCGCATCAAGAAAGCACTCCCGAACACGGCCAGGATGGCAAGCAACGAGGCGGTAGCGTCCGTGCTCGGAAAAAACAAAGGACCAATAGTTGCGGCCATGTACCCATACACACCGAATTCATAATATTCGATTGCCGTACCTGCAGATGCTGCGATTGCAGCTTTGCGGGCGGTAGCACGGGCCTGCGGATCTAACTTATCAGCGATGCCGGCCTCTGCCGCTGGTGATGAGTTACTACTGAGGCTATTCGCGGTATTCATTCTTGACCTCTTTGGTTGACTACAAGAAGCACTCTTTCGAGTGAAAATTTCAGGCGTAAAAATTCCTCCGACAAGCCGTAAGGGCTCTTCGAAACCTGGTTTACATCTGGGGGTTCTCGATCTTGGGCTTTTGCCCAGATCGCAGGATGAGAATACGTGAGCGTTTAGCTCGCTAAGAACTTGGCAATGACGACATCTTCATCGACAGTTACACCCTCTTCGAAGAGAAAGCTGGTGACGCAACCGGCCACTGGGGCATGAACCGGAATTTCCATCTTCATGGAATCCATAATCAGGATTTCGTCACCCGCGGCCAGTGGGGTGTATGGGGCCGCCACGAACCTGAGTAGCGTACCGGCGATTTCGCTGCGAATTTCTATTTCGTTATCCATTTTTTGAGCTCTGTGGTGAAGGAGGGAAAATCAGGCAACGGCAATACCGCTACCAACGGGGCGCACAGCGATACCCTCTGCCTCAAGAGCGTTCCTGATCGCTTGAGCAAATTGTGCAGCGTTGGGTTGATCGCCGTGAATGCAAAGCGTGTCTGGCTTCACAGGAACATCGACGCCATTCAGTGAACGCACTAAGCCTTCTCGAACCATTCGCAATACTTGAGCTACTGACTCGCGGGTATCGGTGATCATTGCCCGGGGCTGATACCGTGGTGTCAGCGATCCATCGTCCTGGTAGCTTCGATCTGCAAATACCTCCTCCGCGACAGGCAATCCGCTGGCACGCGCCGCGCGGACCAATTCAGATCCTGCCAACCCAAAGAAGATCAACTGGGGGTCTACCGCCACAACTGCGTCGCAGATCGCCCGCGACATGACTGCGTCTCGGGCTGCCATGTTATAGAGAGCCCCATGGGTTTTGACGTGAGAAAGACGGACGCCTGCTGCTTTGCAAGCTGCCTGCAAAGCACCAATCTGATAGACGACCAGATTAAAAATCTCTGACTTGCTCAAGAGGACGGGCCTACGACCGAACCCTTGAAGATCAGCAAAACCGGGATGAGCACCAATGGAAACTCCCCGGTCAGCGGCCAGTCGTACTGTCGCGGCGATTGTGTCCGGATCACCCGCATGCATACCGCAGGCGATATTGGCAGAAGTCACGTAATCAAGGACTACTTCGTCATTGCCCAGCCGATAAATGCCGAAGTTCTCTCCGACATCGCTATTCAAATCAATGGATGCCACAGAAGTCCTCCATGCTTTCAAAGATTTTGCTCTGCATCACCGCGAGGCGCTGAGCCTCTCCCAGGGTGATCCACTCGAAGGTCACGGTTTCACCAGCCATCATCTGCGCGAGCCGAGGCAGATCAACGGACGCGACATTCGCAATACGGGGGTAGCCTCCCGTCGACTGTCTGTCAGCCATCAACACAATAGGCAGCCCATCGGGAGGAACCTGAATGGTCCCAAATGTCACCACTTCCGATTGCAGGTTCATAGGCTGAATCAACTTGAGCTCCGCTCCTTCCAACCTGCATCCCATACGGTCGGATTTAGGACTGATGCGGAATGGCTGTCCTACAATCAGCTGGCGAGCTTCGGGCTCGAAGGAATTCCATTCGCGGCCGGGCACGATCCTGATCGGCGCACCTTTGTACCGCTCTATTTCTGCTGGAAATAGATGCACCGGCGTACTTGGCACATAGTGTCCCGATAAGCCACGAACCTCGATACGATCCCCCTTTTGCAGACTCTTGCCGTGGGCGCCGCCAAAACCTCCTCGCACATACGTGCTGGTACTACCCATAACAAGGGGTAGGACAAATCCTCCTGCGACCGCAATGTAGGCACGCAATCCGGTGACACGCCTTCCAAACGAGAGCTCGCTGCCAGTAGACAGCTGCACGGCCGTCTCCAAAGGAAAAGGATTACCGTTCAACGAAACCCCGAGGTCTGCACCACACACAGCAATGATCGCTGGCTCAAGAAATTGCATTGTCGGTCCCATCAGGGTGACCTCAAGACTTGCGCTTTCGGGAGAGTTCCCCACCAGCATGGAAGCCAACCGATGAGCACGTTCGTCCATCACGCCCGAAACGGGAACGCCGATATGCTGGCTGCCAAAGCGCCCCAGATCCTGAAACGTCGTCAAGGCGCCCGGCTTAATGACAACAATACTCATTGGGCGCCTCCCATTGCTACGAATTCTTCAGCCGCGATAGGAATGAATCGAATCCGATCACCTGCTTGCAGTAAGCAGGACGGTTGACGCACCGGATCGAACAGCTTCAGCGGTGTGCGCCCGATCAAGTTCCAGCCGCCTGGCAGCTCGAACGGATAGATGACAGTCTGACGGTTAGCAAGTCCGATCGAACCTGCTGGAACAGTTGTGCGCGGCTGTTCGCGGCGGGGCGGAGAAAGCCTCTGGTCGAAAGTCCCTATATAGGGGTGTCCCGGAGCAAAGCCGACCATTTGTACTGAGACTTGCGCGGTCGAATGGAGCTCGATCAGTTTGGAGATCTCCAACCCACAGGTCCGGGCAACCGAGTCCAGATCCGGACCATGCTCCCCCCCGTAGCAAACGGGAATATTAACAACACGAAAATCCATCCGACCATCCATCCGAAACTCTTGCATCTGCGCATTCACCAAGCGCAATAGAGTCTGATAGGGAATTTCCGATGCGTAAGATAATGGACGCAAACGCGCCGGTTGGTAGTGCACACCGACCGTACGCATCGCAGGGACCACTTCTATGACGCCGGGAATCTTCGCCGTCCGCAACTGATTTGCCGCAGCTGCAGCCCAAGCGCTATAGGTGTCCGGATTACCATCCTGAGCAACGATGACCAGGCAGTTGTCGCCCGACGGCAGTATTTGCCAAAGGACAGCGTCGGGCTGCTGGAAGGCACTACTCATGCTACCGTCCTTGCAAGCGGTGCACCCGATGCCGGAGTAGGTGCCGGGGCCGAAAGCAGCATCTGACGCTCGCGCTCGACGAAATGCGTATCAACCATACCGGCCACGAACTGAGGATGCTGGAGAACCTGAAGCAGGAAATCAATGTTGTGCCGAATACCGGTGATTTCAGTCATGCGCAATACCTCTTGCATACGTTCGAGCGCCACGGATCTGTTCATGCCGGATGTAATGATCTTTGCGATCATAGGGTCGTAAAACGGGGTGATAGAATCACCTTGGCGTACGCCAGTATCAACACGCAAACCGTCCAAGGCGGCAGGAAACGCGTAACGCTCCAGCGGTCCGGGTGATGGCAGGAAATTTTTCTGAGGATTCTCCGCATACACTCGGCACTCGACGGCGGCGCCCGTGCGCGAAATTGCCGACTGTGAGATCGGTTGGAGCTGTCCCGCAGCAAGCAAAATCTGGCTCTGAACCAGATCCCATCCAGTAGTCGCTTCCGTCACTCCATGCTCCACCTGGATGCGCGTATTCATCTCCAGAAAGAAGAATTCGTCAGTGCTGGCATCCAAAATAAACTCCACGGTCCCTGCCCCTCGGTACCGCTGTCCAGCGGAAAGAGAGACGGCCGCTGCGAACATTTTCTCAAGCACTTGTGTCGGCAGATTGGGGGCTGGACTCTCCTCAATGATTTTTTGAAACCTCCGTTGTACTGAGCATTCACGTTCGAACAAATGGACGACGGAGCCGTCGCCGTATCCGAAAACTTGAACTTCAATATGGCGTGCACGGGGAACATAACGTTCGAGATATACCGATGCATCGTTAAAGGTTTTGAGCGCCTGCGATTGAGTGGACGCCACTGCGGCAACCAGTGCCGACGGGTCATCAACCAATTTCATACCGATACCGCCACCTCCCCCTGCAGCCTTGACCAACAAAGGAAAACCCACTCGAGCAGCCTCTTGCACGATAAGCTCGACACTCTCGCCGGGAAGAAACGCCCGACTTCCCGGGAGTACTGGAACGCCGCAGCTCTCGGCAATGCTTCGGGCGCGGTGCTTGTCGCCCATGTCTTCGATTGTCTCGGGCGTGGGACCAATCCAGGCAATTCCATTTTTTTCGGCGGCACGAGCAAATGCAGTGTTCTCGGAAAGAAAACCATAGCCGGGATGTACGCCCTGAGCACCATGTTGCAAACCGGCCTCAAGAACGGCATCTACATTTAAATAGCTCTGGGCAGCTGGCGCGGCGCCAATCCGAACTGTGATGTCAGCCATCTCGCAATGCAGCGAATCGGCATCAGCATCTGAGTAGACCGCGATGGTCTCAATGCCCAGTCCTTTTGCTGCCCGGATGATGCGACAAGCAATTTCACCTCGATTAGCTACTAGAATTCTCTTCACGATTGATTCATCTCCGCGTCGTTTCAATTGGGGCGTATCTCGCAATAAGACTGATTGAACGGGAGGGATGCAAGTCCACTCAAATACCGTCGCTCGAGCTATTGAATGAGGGCTACCAACCCTCACTCCATGTCCCTTCCATTCAGATTTCTAATACGAGTCGTCGAAGTTTATGAACGATGCATCTCGAAGTAAAACAATATATTTTTCGCAAATTAACAAACATAATTTGTGAGACAACTTGGGGATAGGCACACCAAAAAGGTGCGCGACATAGCGTTGTGCTCGACTTTAAGCCGGCACCTCCACCCTACTCGACGATTCCTTGAAAACAATTTTCGCCAGTTTCAACATCTCCATTGCGATAACCGTAAGTATGGTCAAATGCGAATCGCTTTCCGTTTTTTTGGAAACGGTTGTCAGTCCCCGATGATTGATTCAGAGCGCAGCCACAAAGGCATTTTTCAATGATTGCTTAGCACCAATTTTGTGCAAAAACTCTCTCAACATGCAAATGCGAGATAAAAAAACAAAATTTTTGATGGAGTCACGCAACAAGAGATGAGGACTAAATAGCAACATTGATTCGGAACTGTTCGAATCAAGCCCGTAGACCCACTACTCAACGCCCCTCGGTCATCTCACATCCTATCCACAAGGGGAGCGCTCTTTGAGAGAACACAAGAAACGATTTAGTCAGACAATTTAGTTTTACAAAGATGGTCCCTGACATCACTAATTGGATCAAACCAAGATTTCATCCGATTTAGTTCCTGTGGTCTGTCATGGGTATCGACATTCGTGGAATTGACTAAGCTGACCGATTATTCTAGTGACATGGTGAGGATCCATGGCCCCTGCAAACTATGGCGCTAACGTGATGTGTGCGAGCGGCTGGTTACGCTGGAGAACCAATCAGGTCATCCAATTGCGGCGCATATCTGTTGCCTGCTTGAAAATCATCAAAGTGAGCGATGGCGTTACTGCATTAACAGGCGCCCCAACATTTCCAAGAACGTATTTTCTTTTCGTTAGAAAACCATAGAAAGATCGACACAAAAACAAAATCAATATATCTTTTAAAGATTGATAAATTTTATTTCTATATGATCAAAGAACTCAAAACCTTGATCGCCGTTGCTCGGGAAGGCACGTTTGCTGCAGCCGGTAACAAAATAGGACTAACCCAGGCCGCTGTCAGCGCTCAGATGCAACGCCTAGAAAGCGAAATCGGCCAGCCCCTGTTCGAGAGAGATGGGCGGACCTTGCGATTAAACAGTATTGGGCGCGATGTATTAGCGCAGGCTCAGGAGTTGATCCTACGCTACGACAATTTAGGACGTACGACTGACGGCCTTGGCACCACCAGATTGATCACGATCGGGGCAATTGCATCAATGCAACGATCCCTTCTCCCTGGAGCCCTCGCCGCTTTTTATCAAAAAATTCCTGACTGTCGAACCCGCGTGATTCCAGGACTTTCAATGGAACTCCTCAATCTCGTTGATGCTGGCGAGATCGATCTTGCCGCAGTCATTCGCCCTCCATTTTCATTGCAAAGAGATCTGCACTGGACCACGCTTGCCAGCGAGCCGTTTCGTCTGATCGTCCCTAACACGGTGAAGGGAGACGACTGGCAAGAGATCCTTTCCACGCATCCTTTTATTCGCTATGACCGCGCCTCCTACGGAGGCCGCCAAGTTGATCGCTTCCTGCGCAGTAAACTTTTCACTCCCAATGAACGGTGTGAGGTAGACGAGCTTGATGCAATCGTAAAGCTGGTCGCCAATGATGTTGGCATTGCCTTAGTTCCAGAAACCTCCGGACATCAACAATGGCCCACCGGAGTTCGCGCCATTCAACTAGGCGAGCATACTTTCCACCGCGATATTGGGCTGGTGCATCGTGCGTGGAAAACATCGTCAGAACCTGCCAGGCAACTGGCCGAACTGATCATGAACGGCGCGAAGTCTTGAATTTACGCGAGGTTAGACGCAAGAAATCATTTCCTTGGATATGCAGGCCTACTACGCACAGAAAAAAATTCCCTAATAAGAGAACGCTATCCGGTTCTACTTGTTTGCCGTAAGAGTACTTCCTGATAGCGAAGCAATTCGGTAGGAATCAGTTCTATAACACCGGCGGCACGATTATTTGGCGCGTCTATCTGAGCTACATGGCTGGTAATCTGCTGTATGAGATCAAGCGCTGCAGATGCTTGAATAGCACTAAGCTGAGCACAAATTGCCGTCAATGTAATGTCGATTGCCTGGATTTTTGCAAACAAGAATTTTTCTTCCGCGTATACCATCTCAGTGCTCTTTCTAAATCAATATCTATAAAACAGTCTGGAAAATTCAGTATTCTGATACTGCAATACAATTCGATATTCATGATTCAGCAGCGCTCGCAAACACGTATAGCCAGAAAATTGTTGAGGCAGAGGCATGCCGATCTTGCCTCTCCGAACAAAGCAGGATGCCAACGTGCTAATTCTCTAAAAGTATTTCTTGAAGAGCTTTTAGCATGTTCAGTCGGTCCTCCTCAACACGGCTCAAAAAAAGAATGTGGCGCTCATAACGAGAATCCGAAATCGGTGTCACAACGCTCCGGGCCAGAAGCTTCTTCAAGCCATTCCAATGCGGAACCAAACTCACTCCCATTCCACTTTCAACAAGCATCACTATAGTTTCTAGCGCATCCAAATCGCATAACAGAGTTGGAACAATTCCTTGCTCGTCTAAAAACAATTGCGCCTGTCGCCCTCCCCATGCAGCTGGATCATAGCGAATGTAGGGCTGACTACTAAGTAACTCTTTGAAATCCCCACCAAGATTTTCTGGAGACAAGAAAAGCAACTCTTCTCTTTCCAGCGAAATGCTCTTGAGAGTTTTGGGAATTTCAAAGGGTGGAGCTACCAAAATTGCAGCGTCTAGTTCCCCGGCTAACAGGGCTCGATATAAAGAGCGTGAGGTACCAGGAACGATTGCAGGCTGAATATTAGGCGCACGTCGAGCCAACGACATGAGAGCCGGCGGCAAAATCCCTGTGAGAACGGTGGAGATTGCTCCAATGCGCAACGTTCCGGTAAGCCCATCTTCGTCCACATCTCCGTTCAACAGAGAGACTTCGCGCACGATTCGGCGAGCCCTCGGCAGAAGACGCATACATTCATTGGTAGCCTTGGCCGAATTGCCGACACGAGACAACAATTCAAATCCAAATTTTCTTTCCAGGACTTGGATACGCTGACTTATGGCAGCAGCAGTTAATCCTTCGTGACGAGCAGCATCTGCAATTGAACCGCAATCGACTACGCTGATTAGACTTTTCAAATAACGAACATCCATAAATATTTCTTACGATGGCAGAAAAAACTATATGTTATTTCCTTCTGAGATATCGGGCTATTCTAATATCCGAGAATATTGGGAACTCTTTAATACAAAGATTTGAGCTTTTTACATTGCTACCCATCTCGTCCTTTTCAGACTTAGGATATTTTATGAAATCAATTTTCCATCTTGCTTATCATGTCCGCGATCTTGATGTCGCTCGCGATTTTTATTGTAATTTACTCGGATGCGAAGAAGGCCGCAGCACGGACACCTGGGTTGACATAGATTTTTTTGGACATCAACTTTCTCTGCATTTAGGCGAACCGTTCTCTGTCACTAATACAGGAAAGGTTGGAGAACATATGGTGCCAATGCCGCATCTGGGCATCATCTTGCAGATGGAAGAGTGGCGCGTATTGGCTGATACGCTGTCCAACAGCAAAAACTTCAAATTCATTCTTTCTCCTAACATTCGTTTTCCAGGCGAACCTGGAGAACAAGCCACAATGTTTTTTCAAGACCCTTTTGGAAATCCTATTGAAGCAAAAGGATTCACCAATCTCTCTGGAGTTTATGAGAAATGAACCAAGATATTTCACGCGACCCGATCGCGTTCATCTCTCAGGCTGATCATGCATTGAGTACCTTATGGATAAAGGAACTGCAGTTGGCCATGCCAGAAGAAAAAATTCTGGCCTTTTCCGACATGAGTGCAATAGAACGCGAACAATGTCGCGTCGCAATTGTGGCAAATCCGGATCCTGCTGAGTTAAGTACATTGCCTCGATTGGAGTGGATTCACAGCGTCTGGGCCGGCGTGGAAAGATTAATGGCGGATCTAGGCGATACGAAGCTGAAAATTGTAAGACTTGTCGATCCGCAACTTGCGACTACCATGGCTGAAGCTGTTTTAGCGTGGACTTTATATTTGCACCGCCAAATGCCGCTCTACAAGCAACAACAAAAGTTGCGGCTATGGAAGGCTCAAGAATACATTACGCCGGCAAAAAAAACCGTGAGCATCCTGGGACTCGGTGCCTTGGGTGAAGCAGCCGCAAAATGCCTTATTTCTGCCGGCTTCAAGCTTTGCGGCTGGAGCCGGAATCCAAAGCAGATTAAAAATGTGCAATGCTTTTCTGGAAACGATGGCCTTAAGGAAATGCTTGCGCAAACCAATATATTGATTTGCCTACTTCCGTTGACTCCTGAAACACGCTATCTATTAGATGCAGAAAAAATCTCGATGCTCCCTGCCGGAGCCGAATTGATTAACTTTGCAAGAGGAGCCATTATTCGCGACTTGGATTTACGTGCAGCGTTAGATAGCACCCACTTAAATCATGCAGTATTGGATGTATTTGAGGTAGAACCTTTGCCTCCGAACGAATGGCACTGGGATCATCCTCGCGTAACAGTCTTGCCACATTGCTCCGCGCCGACGAACCGCAACACAGCGTCTGCTATTGTTGCAAAAAACATTGAAAACTACCGATTGTCAGGTGCAATTCCAGCGCATGTCGACACACGTCGCGGATACTAAATAGCGGCTGCAAAAAAGTGAGGCTAGATACCGCTTCAGGTATCCAGCCTCATTTTTTATAGAAAATGTCCTCGGCCACTACCAGCCAGTTTTTTCCATGCGTCCGATTTTAAATCCAAAGCCACATCAACGATCATATCTTCCTGCCCGCCAACCATCCGCCTGCGACCGAGCTCGATCAGAATAGCTCGCGTGTCTAGTCCATACGCCGCTGCAGCTCTCTCGGCATGTCTTAAGAAGCTGGAATACACGCCGGCATAACCCAAAGAAAGGGTTTCACGATCGACACGTACCGGACGGTCTTGCAAGGGTCGAACGATATCCTCGGCGGCATCCATAAGCGCATAGAGGTCACATGCGTGATGCCAGTTCAATCTATCAGCGGCGGCGACAAAGACTTCCAACGGCGCATTGCCGGCACCCGCCCCCATTCCTGCCAACGACGCATCTACACGAGTAGCACCGGCTTCGACAGCGACAATTGAGTTGGCCACACCGAGGCTTAAGTTGTGATGGGCATGGATACCGCGTTGTGTCTCAGGCTTTAGCACAAGATCGAAGGCCTGAAAACGCGCCGTCACATCAGACATTCCCAACGCACCACCAGAATCAACGACATAAACGCATTCCGCGCCATATGATTCCATCAGCTTTGCTTGTTCCGCAAGCTGCTCTGGCGAGATCATATGCGACATCATCAGAAAACCGACAGTGTCCAGCCCCAGATCTCGAGCAGCACCTATATGCTGGCGCGCAATATCTGCTTCGGTACAATGCGTCGCAACTCGCACTGAACTGACGCCTGCGGCCGCGGCATCCTTTAGATCATGCAAGGTACCAATTCCAGGAATCAGCAACGTCGTGAGGCGTGCTTTGGTCACAACGTCCGCGACCGCGCTAATCCATTCCCGGTCACTGTGTTTTCCAAATCCATAGTTGAAACTTGATCCGGCGAGACCGTCGCCGTGTGCAACCTCGATGGCTGCAACACCTGCGGCGTCCAGCGCACTGGCGATTTTCCGCACTTGCTCCACGGTATAGCTGTGACCAATTGCGTGCATCCCGTCACGCAAGGTGACGTCTTGAATATAGAGCGAAGATGATGTCTTGGTATTCATGCAAGAGCCTCTTTAGCGAGGTGATGAGCTACTAAATATTCAGCCGTTGCAACAGCTGCCGATGTCATGATGTCGAGATTCCCGGCGTACTTTGGCAAATAATGTGCAGCGCCTTCTACCTCGAGAAACACTGAAGTCTTAATTCCGCTGCACAAACCCACGCCTGGAATTTCCACCGGATTATCTTTTCCGATTTTCTCAAACTGAATCTCTTGCTTGAGACGATATCCGGGTACATAACGTTGAACTTCAGCAACCATGTCCCTGATTGAGGCGTCGATAAATTTCGTATCGATATCGTCGGTCAGTGCATAGACCGTGTCGCGCATGATCATCGGCGGATCTGCGGGATTCAAAATGATGATCGCTTTCGCATGATCTGCTCCCCCGACCTTCTTGAGTGCTGCGGAAGTTGTCTCTGTGAATTCGTCTATGTTTGCACGTGTTCCTGGCCCCGCCGATTTAGAAGCGATCGACGCAACAATTTCGGCATAACGTACGCGCGCGACCTTGCTAATTGCAGCAACGATAGGAATCGTGGCCTGTCCACCGCACGTCACCATATTAAAGTTTTGGGCGCCGACATTAGCTTCTAGATTCACCACGGGAACCACAAAAGGACCTATTGCTGCCGGCGTAAGATCAATCATCTTCTTGCCCGTTGGACCAATTAAAGCGGCATGACGTATGTGTGATTGAGCCGAGGTCGCATCAAATATGATACTGACATGGTGAAATTCGGGCATTACCATCAATCCCTCAATCCCATGCGATGTCGTTGCAATGCCTTGCTTTTGCGCTCGCGCAAGGCCATCGGACTTAGGGTCAATACCAGCCATCGCGACTAGCTTAAGCCTCTTGGAGTTGCGCAGAATCTTGAACATCAAGTCAGTCCCGATGTTCCCAGATCCAATGATCGCCACGTTCAATGTTTTCATACAGATCCTCTGTAAGTAGATGGCAAAGCGCAAGCCTACCTCGCAAAAGGTGCGACCAGCGCCAAGCCGTCAAGCATCATTGTTAAGACATATCAAATGCGGATTCTCATCCGCTTGGCGATATGAGTTAGTTAAAGATTGTCTGGCGATTGAACACCGCGATTGTGGCGATGGCAAAGTTCGCGCCATTTGACAATAGGGTGATCGCCCTCAATGAGAATTTCTTCCAACCAGGCCCGGTCTCGTTTATAGAATTTCTGAAGAGCCAAACGCGCCTCGATATCTTGATTGTTGAATCCATCCAATGACACACGCTTCCAGCGATTCCAGAATTCCTGGACGTGCTCGGCTTCTTCTTCTTTATTGGAGACACGCTTTCCGATCATGATCAAATAGTAGTGAGTGTCTTCAGTAACAGGCACGTACCATTCGAACTGATGGCGATCTTGATCAGGAAAATCATCCACGCGCAAGACACCTGGCAACCAAAGCGAAGCTGCCGTCGTCCGGGTTGGAGCACCGTCTGTGCGGTTACTCCTAACCCCCTTTACTACAACTTCACCTTCAACACTGCCGTCCCACAAAACGTCGTGATGAGCAAACGCGTCATACACGCCTTTGGGCTTTCCGTCCTCTTCCAACAGCTCGATTTTTCCTGATTGGGCGGTATGCCCAATCGGCAAAGAACGTTGGGTGTTGTTGACCAATGGCGAAGTGCGATGAATATAGACATGCAGGCCATCAAAACCATTTTCACATCCCACACGCCAATTCGAATCGACCATATACGAGTCGCCTTCTAGGGCCATGTCTGCATCAAGGAACATCGGTGGAACATCTTCCGACAGCGGATGTGGCGTAGTGTCAATGTCACCGACAAAGACAAATACGACGCCTTTTGCCTCTTCCACCGGATAAGTTTTAATGCTTCTTCGCCCGATAGCCCGACTATCAGGAGATGCAAGAATGTCACACAGTTCGCCGTTTTCCCATTTGTATGTAAAACCGTGATACCAGCACGTAATGGTCCCTTTTGAATAGCATTCCAGTTTTTCAGAAAGTGGCACACCTCGATGAATACAGCGATCGCGTATGGCGAAAACCTTTCCATCAATGCGTTTTAGCAGAATATTTTCTCCGCAAACCGTAGCTTTCACAACCTGAGACTCACCAATCTCGCGCGACAGCTTGATTGGATACCAGTGATTGCGAAAGCCAACCTTTGCCGCAAGATAATCGCGCCATGACGGCACCTTCTTAAGTAAGCTGTCATCAACAAAGTTAATTGTGGATTCCATGTTTTGACTCCGATTATATTTATTTAAGTTAGAACAAATCTTTAGAAAAGAACGCGGTCGTTATTGAGACGAATTCCTTTGGAGCTTCCATCATTGCCCAGTGGCCGACGTGAGGAAGAACGAATCCCCAAGAATTTTCGATTAATTCCAAATAACCATAAGTGCGTGCCAAGATCGCAACTTGGTCTTCTTTCCCCCCAACGACTAATGTTGGAAGTTTGATTGAAGAAATCACGTCCTTGAAATAGGTAATTTTGCTGCGTCGAATCACATCGATGGCTTTTTGAGCCGCAGGATCCTGCATCAGCTCATGGCGGTAGTTCAGCAATTCTTCATCGATGACATAGCGCGGGCCGGCCAAAGCTTTCATGAGCACTCTCATTGCTTCGCGTGTGTAGTCGTAACTGGAAAACGCTTGCATGTAGCTTGGATCAGGATTGGCAATAGCAAGCCCTGCGCTCCCCATAAGAACCATCTTGTTGATCAAATCAGGGCGCTCAATCGCTATACCTAAAGCAGTTGCCCCCCCCATGGAATTTCCAATAATGTTTACTGGCCCCGCGCCTAATTTTTCCAACAGCGCAATAAGATGCCGGTTTCTACTTTCCTGGCTGTAATCATACTGAGATGGGTCAGGTTTTCCAGTACGTCCGAAACCCGGCATATCCGGCGCAATGACGCGGAAATTTTTAGCGTATGCCGGCAAACAGCTTTTCCAATTCCCCCAACTATCCGCCCCCGCGCCACCGCCGTGCACCAATACAAGCAAAGGGCCTGTTCCTACTTCAATATAGTGAGTACGAATGCCGTCTACTTCTACGTAATGTGACTGCGCACCGATCGCTGCGAGCTCTGCTGCAATATCGGGATGTGTGTATTCGTTCATGATTACTTCCAGGTAAGAGATTTAAGCCAACCTACAATTAATTCGATTTGGTGTTCATTACCAGGCCGCCCATACCAGTCCACCAGCTATGCATAGGCTCATAGAAAATGCGCTCCCCCGTACTTCCATCCAGGGCGCCGGCCATGCATGCCCAAGTGGCGATCTCTAATCCACCATTGCCACCTTCGATAAGAATTCGGCCTGGAGTCCAATTTACAATTTCTTTCCCCCGCCCCGACTCAATGAGTGACATGATTTCCTCATCCCACAATTCGTTGACTCGCCCTGATTCTGGCAAGCAGATCCAATGGGACAGGCCACCTGTAGCAATAATTGCCACGCGTTCGTCGGCCGGACGAGTGGAGATGAAATTACGAATCACTTTTCCTAATTCAAAACTCCTGGCGCAGGTTGGTGTCGGGTGCATCACCGTGTTGATATACAAAGGCACCAACGCAATATCTGCGTCTTGATTGATCATTTCATTCGGCACCGAGATCCCATGATCAGGGTTAACATTTTCAACGCCAACCAAATCAAATCCATTGTCCGCGGCGTATTGCAGCAGCTCGGTTGAGAAATCTCTATTTCCCGGATATTTCACTCGACTCGCACCGAGATCCCCAAGGGGGATGAAATCGTCAGCCGTTCCAAGAGCAAAAGGGATTTGGAAATCCAGGTTGAAGTTCGTCAGATGATCGCTGGAGATAACGAGCAAGATATTGGGATTTTCCTTACGTACGCGCCGCCCGATCTCAAGCATCCCCGCAGCTACTCTCGCTGAAGCATCCGGATCTGCATCAGGAACGCCAAAGGTGTGGGACATTGCTGCCGCACTAACAATTTTTCCCATTTCTCGATCCCTTTAAATATGGCTGAATAGACGCTGGCTTCAAATTGAGCAGCCCTAATGCTGCTAGAAACTTGAACTGGAGATTTGCATGAACCTGCAAAACCTTAAGTGCCTCCGCCGGATTATTTAACAGCAACGAAGAGTGAGAATCTGGAAGGGAATATTCCTTGTAAACAGCGGCAGGGTCGTCTCGCAGGCGCTGGCAAATATCCGGATTGCGAACTGTGCTGGAAATCAATCTATGCAACTCAACCGGCGGTCTCTTTTTTAAATTGATATTGTTCATTCAGCACCTCACCATATCTACTCAAAGCCGACCGAGCACGCACCGACACCTTCAATATTCAGTTCGTATTTCGCCCCTTTCTGCACCTTCACCATTGGCCCCAGGGCACCGGTAAGCACAATTTCACCAGCTCGAATCGGCTGCCCCAATTCAATCATCTTCTCCACCAACCAATGTGCGGCGATATAGGGGCTTCCTAAACACGCGGCACCTTGCCCCAGCGACGCCAACTGGCCGTTCTCTTCCAGCGTCATCGCACACGCGACCACATTCACGCCTTCAGGCTTGGTATGCGGCCCTACAACAAACAATGCTGAAGAAGCGTTATCTGCAACAGTATCCACAATGCCAATCTTCCAATCGCGAATACGGCTGTCTACAATT
>NZ_AJHH01000634.1 GCF_000256565.1 Herbaspirillum lusitanum P6-12
TATCCATGCAATTGCCTCAACAAGTTCACTCAATGAGTTCGGCAATACATTCATGTCAACCGAGAACGCAATCGCGATTTCTCCCTCGATCTTCGGCTGAATCAGATCTTTGATTTGCACCGAGCCTTTGTCAGCAATCTGCATGTCACTGAACAACACACCAAAATCAGGTTGATCAACACCCAACTGCTTCTGAACCGACAGCGACGTCAACCCGATCTTTTTTCCGATGACCTGGCGCCCTTGCTCCTGAAAGAACAGCGTGTTGATCAGTTGGATTTCATACGCGGCCGCAACCTCACTCTGACCAACGGATGAAGATATGGGATCAATAGGCCCCGCGCGATATGCGGCCCGAAGTTGCTGCGCAACCTCCTGGAGATTGACGACTTGAGACATAGGCTTAAATCCGAGGTTGATGAAAATTCGTAAAGGAACCCCACGCATGAGATTCCGCGCCGCGTGTGTTTCAAACGCACTATGTGAATACTGTATACAGAGTACAGTACACTGTCAACCGAAGACGATTTATTTTTATCTATTGGATAATTCGTTTAAACTTGTGTTCGTAGCGAGCCAAGAGGCTCTACTCGCAATCAATAATCCCCAAGCTGAGAGGCTAAAAGTCACCATGGCACGTCCAACCATCATTCAAAGCGCTCCTCTGCGAGAACAGATTTATGACGCTATCCGGCTTGAACTTCGCACCGGCGAAATAGGCGCCGGCGGAAGACTTCTAGAGGTAGAACTCGCAAAAAAGTACGGCGTTTCGCGCACTCCTGTAAGAGAAGCTCTTTTTCAATTGGCGCGCGATGGACTTATCATTAGCGGCGAACGTGGATTCATGCTGCCGACCGATACATCGAAATCTTTAGCAGATCGCCTGGAGGCGCACCTCCTTATTGACCCTCGTGTAGCTCGACACGCTGCATCAGAGGGAACGGCGGATGAATTGAAAACCCTATTTAAGGCGTTGGAAAAAGGCCAGCAATCACATCAATCCAATCGTTTTAATAGTTTTGTGGAGGCGAATTATCAATTCAGGATTACTTGGCGAAAAATGTGCCGAAACGAACCATTAACACGCTGCGCCACAATGCTGGAAGATCAATTTCTTGCGGCTAGAAATGATTTTTATAAAGATCCAACCAATCGTGCGCTTGCTCTGTTCCATGATGAAAAACTGCTAGTCGCTTTAGAGGCCCGAGACGGCGATGCTGCTGAAAAAGCAACACGAGAATATATGACGGCCTTGATAGAGAAATTTGTTGATCCACGTCAAAAAGAAATGTCCAAGACACCGTCCACTGCGGACGCTGTCACGACATAAAAATGCAGATAAAGAAACTGATCTGAGCAAAATCAGATCAGTTTCCTGGTCGTACGATAGAGCTAACTAATGCCTGCAAGTGGCACACAGCCAACACATGCAGGTGATGTCGTACATGAGTTACTTGTCTAATTCGACAACTGCCCCTTTGAACGCACCAATTGTTTTCCGGTGCGCAATTCCTTCGGTGCATTTACAGCGGTCACACCGATGACGGTTTCATTGAGCAAATGAAAAACCGAGAATGACTTTGCCTCGATATCACCTCGAACAACGTCTTTATCACCGGCCACGGAGCCAAAGACCTGCACGTTCAAATCATACTGATCTGACCAATATCCGCTGATCTCGCGATATGCATCAGTTGGCGCAATCATGGACATCCCAACGTGCTTGCCGTGGGCCGCTGCATGATGCCAGTTTTCTTGCCGCTCATGACCACCGCTACCAGCATTAAAATGATGTGCAACTTCACCGGCAGCGTATATGTGTTCGACATTGGTGGCTCCCATACCATCGACAACGATCCCCGCCGGCCCACACTCAATCCCTGCAGCGCTGGCCAGTGAAGTTTCTGGAACGACGCCAATACCTACCACCAGTAAATCAGCCTCTAACACAGTACCGTCTGCCATTGAGATCGCATGCAGATTATTGAAGAAAGCGAATCCTGTAGGTGATGCGCCACAAAGCACATTTACGCCATTTTGACGATGCACTTTCTCCAGTAGCGCACTTAGTTGCGGTGTTGCCGCGCGAGCCATCAGACGATTTCCAGCCTCGATCACAGTCGTGCTTACTCCCGCCTTGACAGCAACGGCAGCGACTTCCAATCCGATTACCCCACCTCCGATGACCACCAAACTGCTGGCATCCTTCAAGGCGGCACGCAGAGCAATTGAGTCATCAAGCGTACGCAAGTAGAACACTCCGGGATCACTCGGCGAAAGTCCTTGCAATATGCGAGGCCGCGATCCTGTCGCCAAAAGCAGCTTTTCATACGGCAGTCGAGTACCATCATCCAAGCTTACTTCACGATTGCCGGCCTCAATTTTGATAACGCTCCTGCCTAAAAGCATGGTTGCACCCAAGGCATCATATGCGGATTGATCACGCAAAAAAATCTTGTCCTCCGCGCCTATTTCGCTTAAGACCATCTTGGATAATGGTGGCCTGTCGTAAGGCATCTGTCGCTCTTCACCAACCATAACGACCGGTCCCGAATAGCCAGCTTCGCGCATGCCCTCCAGCGCTGAGACGGCAGCCAGGCCCGATCCAACGATAACGACAGGACGAACCTCGTCTCCTGAAAAAACAGTATCTCTCATGGGTAACTCATTCATGTGACGACTAACTATGCACTATGCTTTTCAGGCTGAATTGCCTTTAACTGATCCGTTGCCCCCTGGAGAAAATCAACGCCCTTCTCCAAAATAATTGCAACTGATCGCACCCTGTACCAATCCGGATTTTTTGGTGGCGCCGGATCAATCCCACTCTCCATGTCAGTTGCCATGCGCAGCAGAGATTTGCGGAAACCCACAATCGCGGAATCACCCGATCCCAGATTTTCCCTGGAGCGGTCAACTATGGGTCCCATGCTTTCCTGAATCGCCGTATCCTGCATACCGATTCCCTGAATCCCCGTGGAGCTTCGCAGTCGCTGATGTTCGCGATCTCGACCGTAGTCGTTTGTACGATTGACCAGTGGACGATAAGAACCGTCGGGTATGACTGCGGTATGTACACTGCCGTGATCCAGCTCATCAGGCTCCAAAGGACGAGTGGCATTCCATGTCATAGTGAACAACCAACAATTCTCGTCATCCAATGGCACCCATGCGTGCCCCATAATCGGACCACCAGGCTTATTAGGTGCGATCATCGTGTAGAACGGCGAGAGGAATTGGGTGATTCTCCAATAATAGTCATCGTCTTCTGCATTTCGACGAGCGCCAATTGCCATCCCGTAGTCCGTATGGCGAACAAAAAAGCGCGGCGCAGTGTCGGATGCGAGATAGGGAATAGCCGAGTTAGGAGAGATCTGACGCTTCCGGAAAGGAATTTCAGTGTCCTCATCCAACAGGCTGTGCAAGATCCCGACATGGCTCGAATCAATTCCGCCTTCAACACCTTGCGCATAGTTCGTCTCCTGAAGGCGCTTGGTAATATGCCGATGAGAATCCGGAACCAGTCCCCATTCGATTTCTGGAGGAACTTCTGGCATATGCTCTGGCTCGCCCATGTATGCCCAAATCAGACCGCCCCATTCAACAATCGGATACGACTTGATTTTCAGTTCATCTTTCAAAGGGGTGTTGGCTGGCTCAGCTGGCATATCTACAATGTTGCCGCTGGTGTCAAATTTCCAACCGTGATACACGCAGCGCAGGCCACATTGCTCGTTTCTGCCAAAATACAAATCGACTTGTCTGTGTGGGCAATAGCGATCCAAAAGACCAAGCTTGCCCTCACTATCTCTGAATGCAATCAGATCTTCCCCCAGCAATCGAACGCGAACAGGGGCGCCATCTCGATTGGCCAACTCCTCTGGCATCAGGAAAGGCATCCAGAACCGACGAAATGCCTTACCCATCGGCGTTCCAGGACCAACACGGGTGAGCTTTTCATTGTCAGCTTTTGTAAACATAATATTTCCTCTCTATAACCTCAATTGAGCAATTAACGCCCCAGTGCTTTCATTACAAGGCTCTATCGAATTTCTACTCAATTGAACCAAACACGTCGCCATCCACTATTTCTACCGGATATGTCTTCAATGCCTTCTTACAGGGCAGTTCTACCGCATTACCATTTCTGACATCAAAAGCGCCGCCATGAAGTGGACAATGAATCGTTGTTCCCACAAGCTCTCCGTCCGATAGAGAAACCAGGCCATGCGTGCACAGATCATCTGTGAGGAACAGCTCTCCACCCACCTTATGCAACAAAAATGGGTCGTCGTAATTTTTGGGACAAACCTGAAACGGCACACCATCACGTATGTCGCTGCTCTTACATAGAAATACTTTTTTGCTCATGAGCCCACCCGCATCGGCGCTCCAATTTTTCGAAGCAAAGAGATAATACTCAGCGCAGTAATGCGACCCGTTTTTGGATTGTCGGTCGGAATATTTTCAATCGTCATGGAAAACGACGCTGAATCCGCATCCACCGAAATGGTGTGTGTATTTCTCTCAAGCGATGGATCAGCCCAAATTTCCAACAGCGTGCGATCTGGCCCAATTCCTGCCAGAGAGAGTGCAACAGCAACGTTCAGATTGGCGGGAAAACCGACCGCCGCTTCACGAGCAGTACCAGAGAAAATTCTCGTAGGCGCCGTGATTCCGTCTATCTTGATATTATTTTTTTCTAGATAGGGAGCGCCCAGAAGGCCGCGTACCGGCTTTCTTGTTACCATCTTTACCGAATGAATAACCCCCTCAGCTGCGGCCGTCACCGCATCCAGTCCCAACAAAGCACCCGTAGGAACGATAATTTGCGCGGCTTTATCTTTAGCCAATTGAAGAAGCTCGGGACGCTCAAGTAAAGCCCCCGAGCTCAATACCACCAGCTTCTTTCCTGCTTGCAGAACAGGGGTTGCGATATCCGACATGAGTGATGCGGGGGCACATTCAACTACGATGTCACACTCTGCCAGGCGATCAAAGTCCACAATCATGGGAGGATTGATCAGCATCTCTCGCCATTGCGCACTCTTTGCCGGATCTCTAACTGCTACGGCATGAAGTTCCAGACCGGGCATGCCTTTGTCCAGCGCCATAGCTAGTGACTTTCCGATCGTTCCCAATCCCGCGATACCGACCTTTAGCCGTTGCAACTTCGTGTTCATGTCTAACCCTTATCGATACGCACTAGTGCGTGATTTGATCTTAAAAATTCTGTGTGCAACTTCAACAGGCTACTTTCGCCACCCGTGAATGGAGCGACTCAATACATCGCAGGCAACCATCAAGCGCTGCTGAAAGAAAGAGGATTTTTGCGTTCCAAAGTAGCACCTACTAAATTACTTTTGCCACCTTCAGCATTTCAATGAGGTGCGCATTAAAAAGTTCGGGTGTCTCAAAATGTGCTGAGTGCCCTGACTTTTCGATCTCAACAAACATTGAATTCGGAATCTGGTTATGAACTTGTCGTGCAATTTCAGGAGGAAACAATACGTCCTCGGAACCTAGCAAGAAGAGAACAGGAAGTTTCGTGGCGGCCAATTCTTCAATGCTATGTGTCTCTTGCACTCCAACCAAGGTCTTCAGTCCCACACTGTTAAATCCCGCGATCTGCGTATATAGCGTCACACGTTCCGACCGAATTTTCCTCGTTGTCTCGCCAAGAACTCGCTCCACCTGAGATAACGTAGAGGTCTCCTTTATCACTGGATCCATTAACGACTTGAGCCAGGGAGGGAGTGTGATTCCAACCAGCGTATCTGCGAGAACAAGAGCCTTGACTCTCTCGGGGAAGCGACACGAGAATGCAACCGCAGTGCCGCCTCCCATCGATTGTCCTAGCAAAATGGCTTTTTTCAGTCCTAGCGCTTTCCAGACAAAGTCGAGATCATCTACGAACTTATCTCTACCTGCCCCTTCAGCATCTGTTGATTTTCCGAATCCTCGCGCGTCAATCGTCACCAGACGAAATTGCGCTTGAAGCGCCGCTATCTGAGGAAACCAGCTAGCGTGATTCCCTCCAACTCCATGGAGAAGGACCATGTCCGGCCCCTCTCCATGAATTTCATAATAGATTTGGCTGTCGCCGATAGAAACATGAGGCAAGTTATTCCCCTGTGTTATTGCCAAGTTGCGAAGGCCATACCGCAACCCGTTCCTGCTGGACTTCTATAGCAAGGAACATAGTCGATCAGGTCCATCTTCATCCCCTCCACAGCTCCGGCCAAGGCAGACCAACACCGGAATTCAGAATTTCCTGATTGAAGCTTTTCAAGTGGGATATCCAGATGTCCGTCAATTTTCCCGGATGCCATTACGTCCAAGAACTCACGGTCAAATTTTTCATCCACGACAAAGTGACTAAGACCTCCGGTGGAAATAATGGCAACCTTGAGATCTTCCGGCCACGCCTCGACCGCCTTACGAAGAGCCTGTCCCAACTGATATGAACGACGCGGCGTAACTTGAGTCGGTGGATAGTAGGTGTTCATGCTGATCGGAATAACAGGATAGATCTTGTTAGTCATGATCTTGTAGTAGACATAGCCGAAGGAATGGCTCATGCCTTGTTCTGGAGCGAGATAGCGGGAGTGCGCCAGATCAAAGCCGTTGTTCATCAGATCACCAATCAGTCGAAGTGCATTCTTCGAATCAATTGGATATTCTTTTTCTTCTTGGGGGTACCAGAGATCCTGGTTAAGGCGTGGATCGTACTTCCACTTCATGATGCCTTGCGGCTTATAGGGAAGAGTATCTCCACAGAAGATCGAAAGCGCCGGCATATTGTCGTCATTGAATACTTCTTTATGATCGTCACCCAGAACAATGACAAGATCCGGAGAAACCGCATCCAGGCGACGATTCAATTCAACCATGGCTTTTTGATTTGCTTCATGGCGACGCGCCATCACGTCAGGAGCAATCTCTTTCACGATCGCGGGATCTGCCTTAGCCAACAGCTCATCGTACTGAACACGTTTGCCATCAAAGTCATGCAATGCAAAAATATTTTTTTTTTTTTTT
>NZ_AJHH01000635.1 GCF_000256565.1 Herbaspirillum lusitanum P6-12
CCATCGCAGCGCGAGCGAGCCAAGCTGATGGCTCCATAAGCAGAGCGGGGCTGTGCGACGAACCGATTCCCAAAACCAATTTAGCCATGATATTCCTTGTTGAAATTTGAATTAAAATGCCGCCGAAAATCCAGTTTTTTTATTTGATTATTTTTGAGTCATGTTAGTTATTCGTGATAACTCAAACAAACGATTTATTTCCAGCGGATGCATTACAGCAGCTCATGCATCGGATTTAAGATGAATATTTTCTAAACAGCTACTAAGGTGGATTCTGTATTTTTAAGTGATTCACGGCTCTTGAATTGCGCTGCCTCAGACATAATCCATTTTTTTATAAGTCTGACTGCAGGATCACTTTCTGCGGAATCTCTGGTGAGTAAGTAATAGGCTCCCGCACTCTCTATCTGACCCACAATCGGACGCACCAGCTCCGGGTCTGGCGGCATGTTATCCAGGATTATTTGCGGTATTAACGCCACACCTTTGCAATCCTTAGCGGCCCGTATGGCCATGAAAAAATGACCAAATCCTAGTGAGTCCATTCTTGCTGGGACAGCCAAACCATAATTTTCCAGCCAATCGTTCCAGGCATATTTCCTGGTCGAGGTATGGATTAGTCGATAATTCAAAATGTCGCCAGGGTTATTAATGGGATGCCCCTGCGATAACAACTTGCTTGAAATAACCGGAACCAGAATGTCTGGACAAAGGTATTGCGCCTCCACATCTTTCCAGTTATCCACCATCTCAAGTTCAATCCGCGGACTGCGCCGGTCATAGCTTCGCCCCGGCAATCGTCCGACCCGAATAGCGACATCAACATCATTTGCACGGAAATCAACCGGCTCAATAGACGAGACCAAATGCACTTCGATATTTGAATATGCCTCGGTGAAACTTGCCAGTTTTGGCATTAGCCACATGGAGCTGAGGGTAGGCAAGACGTTCAAGGTAATCAACCTATGCGCGTCTCCCATTGCTGCTTTTGTCGCAGTTTGAATATCACCTAAAGCTGTCTGAACGGCACGAAAATAGTTTCTTCCTACTTCCGTCAACTCAATACGCCTGGTGAATCGATCAAAGAGCTTGGCTCCCAGATACGCTTCAAGCATTCTGATCTGACGACTAATTGCCCCTTGCGTCAGATGCAGCTCATTTGCAGCCTCAGTAAAAGAAAGCTGGCGAGCTGCGGCCTCGAATGCTCGCAACGCCAAAAGAGGTGGAAGACGCAACGTAGCGGTCATAAATCAATCGGCGGAATTCGGCAATTTCCGAACCCCATCCGCTCCTAATCAATAACGCCATAAAGATCGTCTCCATCTCGAACCACGGAGTAAGTTTTTAATTTCAGCGTACAAGGAAATTCCACCGGCTTTCCTGTTCTGATATCAAAGGCCCCACCATGTAACGGACAGTAAACCTTGCCATCCTCAATATGGCCATCTGACAAAGAGACCAGCGCGTGCGTGCAAGTATCTTCGGTCAGAAAAAATTCCTCTCCAATCCGATGGATCGCCAGTGGCTCTTTGCTTTCCTTCGGGCACAACTTGCGAGGCTGAACTTCGCTGGCCTCCGAAACTTTACAGAGCCAGATTGGAGGCTTCTCCAAAACTTGAGATTTATTCATATTAATTACCTGTTGGCGGTCAGGCTATGAACTACCAACTGCCCGAAGCTCATAGCCTTTCAAAAGTCTCTGATTTTTATTACTTATTTTTGCGCGTTATCAAACATCTCAACCACAGTATACAGTGCGCGCGGCGAATGTCAAGAAACAGGCATTAGAAGGTATGGCGGATGCCACTAGCGATACCGACCTGGTTCATGCCTACGCCAGCACCGGTGACTCCATCCACGGTATTTGCGGCGTTCCCCTTGTTAATGAGGTAGCCTCCAGTGACATAAAGTGCAGTTCGCTTGGACAGGTAGTACGTGATGCGGCTGGCAAGCATCATTGAATCGTCTGGACTATTACGCTTGGTATAGGAAAAAAGTTCAGCTTCGTAAGACCAAGGCCCAGTCCAATAGGAGGCTCCGATAAATGCAAGATCCTGCTTGTATGACGCAGCACTTACATTTTTCCGCCCAATCCATCCGATCCCCAAACGCAAATTTCCAATATCTACGTAGCCACTAATATTCGTTCTGGCGTCGTAGTAGTCGCTCAGGCGTAAGGCTGATGTTCCGCCAAATACCACTCCCGGAGCACCATAAAGTTTGTCATATCCGACAGACACGCCCCAACCCGGTACATCGTACTTTGCGTACAGCGACCATTCTTTACAGGCCTTAGTGTCCGATGCAGTCTCCCCCGCGCAGTTAGTCGCTGCAGGCCCGCCAGCCGCAGAGGTATCACGTCCCAAACTGTACGTAGCACCAAATGCAGTGTTTGCGATTTTGTGCATGTAGCCCACTGTGTTGTCTACGCGCGTATTAGGTATATAGGAATCAAGCGCACCAGAACCAAACAGATTGGGGCCTAATACGTCGGCCGACAGCATCGAATAGAACAGCATTGAGTATTGGCGCCCCAGAATGAAGGAGCCATAAGGAGTACCTAGCGAAACGTTTGACTGCCTGCCGAAAAGTCGCCCCCCCTGAGCTAGTCCACCAGTGTCCGGAGTAAAACCATTTTCGAGTACAAAATTCGCGGTCATTCCCCCACCGAGATCCTCGGTTCCTTTGAATCCTAAGCGTGAAGTGATTGAAGTGTTGGCGGGCATCTTTACGACGCTCTGGCCAGCCGCATTGACATTGGATACATACTCGACACCATTGTCGATGATCCCGTATATAGTTACGCCTGACTGCGCAACAGCCGGCAATGCGATCAACAAAGGAATTGCAGCGATAAATTTCTTCATTTGAATAGCTCCCAATAGGTATAGTTTTAATTTGATGGTCAGTTGCCATCTCACATAAATTGACGGTGCTTACTACGCGATATCATCTGCAATTGCTTGATTATTTTTATCCTTAAATCGCGGAAGAAAAGCGCAAACTAAACATACAAACATCAACATACCGATTGAAGCAAAAAGTGTGGTGTCGTAATTTCCGGTCTTGCCTTGCACAATCCCATACAGAGCTGGGCCAGCTGACGATCCAGCCATAAACGCTCCAAATATGTACCCATACAATTCCGCCATGGACTTCAATCCGAAATATCGGCTAGTAAAATATCCGAGTACATCCGACTCCGAGCCAAGACCGATACCGAAGAAGAAAGCTCCGGCACACAATCCCCACAGACCAACGTGATTCAGGACGAGAAGTAAGCCAATAATTGGAAGTCCGAACACACCAATGGCAACATAGGGCGCAAAAAAACGATCAAACAAAAAGCCCGTTCCAACACGCCCCACAATTGCACCCACGCTGAGAACTGATACAAGCAATCCGGTGACTTGGCCTGGACTCAATCCTGCATCCAGAAGCAGAGGGACGAAGTGAATCTGAATCCCATGCAATGCTGTTGCCATAAAAAACGCCAGGAATATGAGCGCCCAAAAGACAGGCATACGCAAAGCCTCTGCCTTACTGACGTAGTAGCCAAGACTGATTTTTTCACCTGCTACATCATCAGCGCCACAGGGCTCTAAACCCACATCTTTCGGATCATTTTTGATAAAAAGCGCGACGATTGGCAGGCCGACCAAGAGCACCGACGCTCCGAGAGCAACGTATGCCATCCGCCATCCCTGATCAGTAATGACATTTTGAGCAAGCGTGATACCGAACGATTGGCCTGCAGCAACGCCTGATGAGGCGATGCCGATAGACAATCCCCGGTGCCGAACAAACCAGGCGCTCAAAATTCGCACGTAAGAAACGTTGTTTGCCGCAGCGCCTACGACACCGACAACAGCAAACATGAAGTAGAAGTGGATCAGAGAACCCGTCAGAAAATACATGGAGCACATGGAGACGCCAAATGCGGCCATGGACGGCAAGAGAATTTTCCTCGCTCCGACACGGTCAATAATTCGACCAACAACAGGTGTCGTAAAAAGCAACACGAACGCTCCTACGGACAGCGCAATCGCAACCTGACCCCGGGTCCATCCAAACTCTTGGTTAAAAGGTTTCATGAATACCCCCAATGTCAGAAACGCCAATGAGGTCTGTCCAAAAGCAAGGCCCAAGAATGATATTGCGACCATCCACCAGCCCCTATGGATCGCCCTGGTCGTGCGTGGGGGGGACGAACCCATCCCCGAAACCTGCGCTTCAAATGTCATGTCTATCTCCTATAAATGCGGCACCTCCACAAGCCCTATGCCTGAGGACTACCGCGCTCTGCATTTATGTATGCAGTATTCTGTATGCAAAGGATATGCCAGAAATCACGCAATGTGTCATTGAAAATAGGACCGCTATATAAATGCGTTAATTATTTGCTTTGGCGCCTGGAATTCGCACAGACATGATGCAAAAAAGCCACTCCATTTGGTGCACCGTATACAGAATGCACCAAGCAAATCCGAAATATTACCGAGCAGCAAAAGACTGCCGGGGGGGATAATTAACAAAAGAAAATTGAATGGAATAAGTTGCTGAACACGAAGACGTCCACGCAAGCTATTGCGTTGGATGCTTGCGAGCATTTATCTTTGTGGTTGGATTCGTTCGAATGAACATTACAGATATTGCGCCGACGATACCAACGCATGCAGCGGCATCAAACAGGCGCGCGTGCGGCCATCCACGGGATAGCATTACACCGGCCAACAAAGGCCCGAAAATGGCTCCCAAGCGACCAAAACCAAGGGCCCAACCCATGCCCGTAGCGCGCGCGCGTATCGTCG
>NZ_AJHH01000636.1 GCF_000256565.1 Herbaspirillum lusitanum P6-12
ATTAAATAGGTCACGCAAAGAGTCGACGTGGAGCCGAACTTCCGCGAGAAATAGCTGATCGATACCACTCCTGGCAGTCCGCCAGCTTGCATCGCCGACGCTGCTAGAAGCGCAGATCCGAGATCCAATCCTTGGTCTCGCAATAGAACAGGCAACCAGTTTGCCAAGAAATACAGGCACAACAGATTACAGAAAGTCACTGTCCAAAATAGAAACGTACCAGCTCTTCTCCCGTCGGAAAAAAGGGCCGTTATGCTCGACCAGTTTTGCGTTTTTTCCTTCTTATGAAGCTCCACATTTGAAGCCTCACGCCCAAAAAGATTTCTCAGAGATCGGTTAGCGGATATCGATTGCGCTTTGCCTGCTTCGACTAGAAAACGCAAAGATTCGGGCAGAAAACAAAAAACTATTGCCGTAACTAAAAGAGACGTGACGCCACCAAAAATAAATACCGAGCGCCAGCCATGGGCAGGAATCAATGCAGCTGCGATCAATCCTCCCGGGGCCGCACCCGCTGGCAATCCCAGGCTGGTCAGCATCACCAAAATGCTCCGACGCCGCTCCGGTGAGAACTCAGAAACCAATGCCAAAGCATTGGGAAGAATCACACCTAGCCCAAGACCTGTTACAAAACGAATCGCAACCAAGGAAGAAAAAGAAGCGGTCGCTGGCGCCAACAGCATTGCAACAGAGCAAATCCCCATTGCAGCAATCATCATTGGCCGGCGCCCAAAGCGGTCTGCGAGAGGGCTTAGCAGAAAAGCGCCAAACAACATGCCAATCAAACTCGAACTGAATATCAGGCCCAGCTCCGAGGTTGATATTCCAAGCTCTTGTCGCATCACCGGCGCTACGTAAGCAAGAGCTTGCGCGTCAAAACCGTCGACCATGAGACAGATGAAGCAAATAAAAAGGATCCGCCATTGGTACCAACCAAGGGGCCTTTCTTCCATTGCTTGCTCGATAGTTTTTACATCGCGATCCCCAGAATCCATCTTCTACTCCTCCACAGATATCAGATTTGAAAACGATAGTCTGTGAAAAAAAATGGTCCGACAAACGACTTTAGATGCGGCGATGCATTACCGCACTTCATGCATGGGACGTAAAAACGAGGAGCGGCTTCTACAGCATCAATTTTTAGTGGTTATATCTTATAAAAAAATCGTTTGTTTCCAAGTCTGCAAGAACGCTAAATTGAGACGCATACACAGAGCATCCTTATTTGGTTCCAATTAGAGAGAGGGGGCGACATGGCCGTCACAAAAAAACACACGTCAGCCGCGCAAGGCGTGGAATACATGATTACCAGAACAAACAATACAGAAATTTCCTATGCAAATCAGGCTTTCGCTCGAGCAACGGGTTATACGCTCGAAGAGGTAATCGGTTCATCGTTCTTGCGCTACTCAGATCTGACGACGCCCAAGATAATTGGAGAAGACATACGCGCCACCGTACTGGGAGGTCAACGTTGGGAGGGCGTCCTGGCCGTGAAATGCCGAGATGGCTCTACGTTCTGGTCGACGACAAGCATCTCCCCTTGGTATGAGAACGGAAAACTCACAGGTTCGACTGCTGTACGCACGATGGCAAGCGAACATGAGATAAACAAAACAAAGAAACTATATAAACGAATAACAACTCATCCTAAAATCTTCGGAATAAGAGCTGGGAAATTAGTTTTCAGAGGAATAGCTGCTGGCCTCAACTTATTTCTTTGGAGACGCGTGTCGGTTGCGATCGCACTATGTATTGCAATACCGTGCGCTACAACGCTTCTTTTTACTTATTTTTTTTCTGAAAGCACCGCCCAAATCAGTTTTAACAAGCTGCTTCTAATCAGCAGTATTGTCTCAATTGTCAGCGTGGGCGCAGTTCTCGCACTTGCTTATCAGACATGGTTTTTGCCACTTCGAAAATCAATCAATGAACTCCATCTCATATCATCCGGAGAGTTAGAGGGCCAAAACGAACATAAGGCAGCAGGAGATCTGGGACTTTTGGAAAATGCTCTGACGCTCATGCGTAAAAGCCTCATTTCAATGATCGAAGAAATCCGCAGCGGAATTTCGTCCATGAGCATAGCCTCAGGCGAACTATCAATGGGAAATTTGGATTTGTCTCGGCGAACCGAAAGCCAGGCCGCATCCACTGCAGAAATTACATCTGGCTTGGGAGAGCTTATACATATGGTTGCAGAGACTGCGAACATAGCCAGAAACGCAGAAAAGTGCGCTAGCGAGGCACAGAACATTTCTGAAGAAGGTATTCAGGCGGTAAGTGCAGCAGTCAAATGTATGGCGGAAATCGTTGAAAGTTCACGTCAGATGAACTCGGTAGTTTCAACAATTGAATCCATTGCTGCGCAAACCAATTTACTTGCGCTGAATGCAGCAGTTGAAGCAGCAAGAGCCGGACAGCACGGTAGAGGTTTTGCCGTAGTTGCAAAGGAAGTGCGGTTACTGGCGACTCGCTCAGTTGAAGCGACTGAAAATATCAAGGACCTCATCAAAAACTCAATGCAACGTACTAACGCTGGCCAAGTAAAGGTTTCAGCAGCGGCGAGCGCTATTGATCAACTGTCTAAAGCGATATCGACAGTAGATACGATGATGGTTAAAGTTGCTTCCGGCACAAAAGAACAGAATACTGCGTTGGACAAAATTCACCATGCGTTGGAGGACATTGACCAAACAACACAACAAAACGCAGCGCTGGTAGAACAGATATATGCATCTACTGAAATGCTAACCAGTCAATCTAAATCACTTTCCACAACAGTTTCTGTGTTCCGGTGTTAATTTTCGGAGAAGATTTTTCCATCTAGCCGTGGTTCCTCCTAAAGTAATTTTAAGGATCACCGGCGCTTTCAATATATCTGAATCGACTCCATAAGCATAACAACGAGTCGCGCTTGGTGCATGGAAGTCGGAGTACGGATTCGTAAGCCTACGAATATCATAGAAGGCACTTTCTACCTCTTCGCACACACTCAAGCTGATTTCCATGCCATTCAGCATTTCGCGTGCAATCGAATATATTAGGTCGTTCTGTACTGATAGCAGTATAGCGTCAGGCGAAGAATCGCTGAACCACAATCGCTGGCAAAGGAGCGCATGTGGAATGCCCGCGTTTCAGCAAGGACCAGAAGTACCGGTACGTCGCACGGTCGTGCAACTCTCCCTTAAATTGAATTGGCCCCCACTGATTGTCCTGCGCGGCGACCAGAATCGCGCTTGCATCCTCGACCTCGTTCATGTCGGGACGCAGCGCAGCTACGATCGGCTCAATCTGGGAAGGATGAATGCTCCACATGCGCTGGAAGCCGAACTGCCTGGAGGCGCGCAAGGCGTCGCCGCGGATCACTGCGGCATCTCTGAGGTTCAGACAGACGTTATGCGACGGCACCACCCCGGCAGCCAAGGCCGCGGCAACCACATCGGCCTTGGCGCGCGTCAGCAGCGCATGCTCGAACTGGCCCGGACTTCTCAGTGCATCCGCTCCAATCGCGCCATGGTGACTGCTGACAAAGTCCATCAGCCCGAAGTCGAGCACTTCCACGTGCGGCAGTTCTGCCAGCGCGTAGACATGACGCAAGGCGGCATGGGTTTCGACTAAGATATGCACCGGAAGCGGCGTAGCGCGTCCGGCGGAGCGCGCCGTTTGCTGGATGTAGTCGATGCATTCACGTGCACCGGCCACACTGGTGGACTTTGGGATCGTCACGTAGGCCAGTTCCGAGGCAGCCCTGCCGACGACGATGTCGACGTCGCTGCGCCACGAGGCGTGCGATCTGTCGTGGATACGAACGCCGATACGGCCATCCGAGTTGGAGGCAGTCCGCACCAGTTCGGCCACCATGCTGGCATGTCCGATTTCATCGCCGGCCTGCGCACCGTCTTCGCAATCGCAGGTGATATCGAACACCGGTCCAAGCCGCTCCTGTATCTGCAATGCCTTGCGGATCAGTTTTTCATTTCCCGCGAAGTGCTCGCAGACCGGCAAAGGCGGGAAGGTCTTCTCCCCCATGAACAGCGCGTCCTCGGGATGTACTTGTATCGGCATGGCGGGATCCTGTCCTCAGGGGCGAACGAGCTGGCGTTCCGCGATGATCATGTCGGCTGCTTTTTCAGCAATCATGATTGTCGGGGCATTAGTGTTTCCAGATGGAATCCGCGGCATCACCGAAGCATCGACCACGCGGACACCCTCGAAGCCATTCAGCTTCAGTTCGGGATCCACGACCGCACCGGCGTCGACACCCATGCGGCATGTGCCGACCGGGTGATACATGGACTGAGCGTTGCCGCGCAGGTAAGAAATCAGTTCCTTGTCGCTCTGGTGAGCCGTGCCGGGCATGATCTCGTCCCGCAGTTTTGGCCGGAAAGGATCCGCGGCGAAAATGCGGCGGATCATGCGCAAGCCCTCCATCAGCGGCGGAAGATCACGGTCATCGGTCAGGTAGTTGGCGACCATGCGCGGCGCCTGGGTCGCATCGGCGGACCGCAAGGTAACCTCGCCTTTCGAATAAGGCCGCAGCAACGTGCACGACGCGGTCACCGCCGGCGCCCCCTCCCGCCGGCTCGGCCTTGTACATGCCGGCGGATTTACTGATCATGCTGAACGGCCGCATCTGCACCTGTAGATCGGGATACTGCAAGCCCTGCTCAGTACGCACGAACAAACCCACCTGGGCGGCTGCGGACGTGAGCAATCCACGCCGGGTCGCGAGGTACTTGAACACGTCGGGGATCATCCGCCAGTTGCTCGAGATCATGCGATTGATCGAGAACGTCGGGTCCACGCTAACCAGGCAATGCGCGTATATATGATCGTGGAGATTTTGTCCGACCGCCGGCACATTCATCTTCACCGGAATGCCCATGGCCTGCAGCTGCTCGGCGGGACCGATGCCGGACAACATGAGCAGCTGCGGCGAATTAATGGTGCCGCCGCTGAGGATCACTTCACGCGATGCATGTACCACACGCACATTGCCGTTGACCCGGACACGCACGCCGGTGACCCGCTTGCCTTCGAACTCCAGGCTTTCGGCCAGCGCATGCGTCAGCACCGTCAGATTGCGGCGGTTGCGCACGGGATGCAGGAAGGCCGCCGAGGCCGAATCGCGCACGCCCTTATGAATGGAAAATTGGAGATAGCCCACGCCTTCCTGGGTGGCGCCGTTGAAATCGTCGTTGCGCTCAATGCCGATATGCTGCGCGGCGGCGACGAACGCCTTCGAGGCGTCGTGCGGCTCGGCCAGTTGCGATACGTGCAGTTCGCCGTCGGCACCGTGCAGGTCGCTGGCGCCGGTGAAGTGACTCTCGCTGCGGCGGAAATACGGCAGCACATCCTTCCATCCCCATCCGACGTTGCCCATCGCCTCCCAGCCGTCGTAGTCGCCCGGATTGCCGCGCATGTAGACGTGACCGTTGATAGAGGAGCTGCCGCCCAGCGTCTTGCCGCGCGGCCAGATGATCTTGCGGTTGTTCAGACCCGGCTCCGGCTCCGACATGTAGCCCCAGGTCAAATCGGGATGTCCCACCACGCGCGGCACGCCCGCCGGGATCTTGAGCCAGATATTGCTGTCTTCGCCGCCGGCTTCCAGCAACAGCACGCGATAGCCGGCGTCGCGCGAAAGGCGATTGGCCAGCACACATCCGGCGGAACCGGCGCCCACAATCACATAGTCGTACGTATCGGTCACTTGATGTCTCTCTTGTTTCTTGTTATTTGATTCGCGAAGAGAAGACGGACAGGCGTTCCATCCGTCCTCGCTACGCCAACTCTAGCCTTGTTTCAATGAATGTGTAGACCGCCGTTGATATCCAGCACCACACCCGTTACATAGGCCGACATGTCCGAGGACAGGAACAGGATGCAGTTGGCGATATCCAGCGGCTTGGCCAGGCGACCGAGCGGCGTGGTTTCCGCAACGCGCTGCTTGCCGCTGTCGTCGATCTTGCCGATCAGCAGTTCCGTATCAACCAGTCCCGGCGCCACCGCATTGACGCGAATGCCGTCCGGTCCCAGCTCGCGCGCCATCGCCTTGGCGAGCGACTGCACGCCGCCCTTCGCCGCCGCGTAATGCGGTCCGCCCAGGATGCCGCCGCCGCGCTGGCCTGCCACCGATCCCATGCAAACGATGGTGCCGCTCTTCTTGCTTCGCATGCCAGGAATCACGGCCCGCGACATGTGATATGCCCCGCGCAGACTGACGTCCATCACGATGTCGTAGTCGTCCGGCGAACTGTCCATGATGCGGTGCGCTTGGCTGACGCCGGCATTGTTGACCAACGTATCGACGCGGCCTAAAGCGGCGACGACTTCGGCGACTACGGCGTTGCAGCGCGCGGCGTCGCGCACATCGCAGGCCCA
>NZ_AJHH01000637.1 GCF_000256565.1 Herbaspirillum lusitanum P6-12
GCGCGGAAATCCTCGGCTTCGGCGGTGTATTGCGTGACCGTCGGACGCGTGACGAACAGCGAACCCTTGGCGCGCAGGTCCATCAGCGAAACGCTGCCCGGATCGCCGGACGGCCAGCCGTACGAGGCCACCAGGCCGAAACGCTGGGCGCAGTCGAGCGAGCGTGCGAAAGTCTCGGCGCCGATCGCTTCATACACGATGGCGGCGCCCTTGCCGCCGGATACTTCCTTCACCTTGGCGACGAAATCACCATCAGGAAGAATCACCTGATGCGGGCAACCGAAATCACGCAAGGCCTGCGCCTTTTCTTCCGAATCGACCGTACCGACCACGGTCACGCCGAGGTGCTTCAGCCATTGCACCAGGATCAGGCCGACGCCGCCTGCGGCCGCGTGCACCAGCGCGACATCGCCTTTTCCGATAGGACGCAGCCGGGTTGAGAGATACCAGGCGGTCAAACCACGGAACAGCGCACCGGCAGCGAGTTCCGCCGACAAGGACTGATCCGGCAGGCGGATCACGCGGTCCGCCGGGACGATACGCTCTTCCGCATAGCTGCCGGCGGTGAAGTACATGTAGGCGACCCGCTCGCCCTTCTTCAGGTGATCGACGCCGGCGCCGACTTCTTCGGCAATCCCGACACCTGCGAATCCCAGGCCGGTAGGCAGATTGGCCGGCAGCAAGCCTCCGCGGATCTGGGTATCGATGTAGTCGACGCCGATGGCTTCATGCCGTATGCGCACTTCACCTGCAGCCGGTGCGACGACGGGTGCGGTGACCCATTGCATCACCTCCGGTTCTCCGGTTTTCTCGACGACGATGCGTCCAAAAGTTTCGCTCATGAAAAGTCTCTCTTTGTTGTAGTGGGTTTAATAAAGCGCCTGACCAGGTCTTATTGCGCCGTCCAGCCGCCGTCTACCAGCAGACAGTGGCCGGTGACCATGGCGGCGGCCGGGGATGCCAAATACAGTGCCGCGGCGGCGATATCTTCCATCGTCGCCATGCGGCCCATCGGAATCTTCGACACCAGGAATTCGTGCTTCTCGGGCGTATCCACGATCCGGCGAATCAACGGCGTATCGACAAACGTCGGGCCGATGCTGTTGACGCGCACGCCCGTCGCGGCAAGCTCCACTGCCATCGCCTTGGTCAGTCCTTCGATCGCATGCTTGTTCATGCAGTACACCGTGCGATCCGGCGATCCCACATGGCCCATCTGCGACGAGACGTTGATCACGCAGCCGCCCTTAGCGACACGCGCCGGATCGGCCAGCATCTTGCGCACCGCCGCCTGCGACACCACGAAGCAGGCGCGCACGTTAAGATTGCACATGAAATCTAGGTGCGCGTCCGACACCTCCAGAAAGGGCTCCGGAATATTAGTGCCGGCGTTGTTCACCACGATGTCGAGTCCGGGCAATCCGTCGATCAGCCGGCGCACTGCATCAGAATCGGTGACGTCGCAAGCATGCGCATGCACGTCGCCACCCAACTCACGCAGTGCCGCCGCGGTGGCGGCAAGCTGCTCGCCGTTGAGCGACAGCATGTGCACCCGCGCGCCGCTGCCGGCCAGCGTGGAACTGATGGCGGCGCCGATGCCGGAACCGGCGCCCGTCACCAGCGCTGTTTTACCGTCGACACGAAATGACGGCATCATCAAGGATGGATTCATCGCAGTGCGCTTCAGCGAATGACGAATGGATCAGGCGTCTCGCTCGCAGTGCTGATCCAGACCGATTTGGTTTGCAGGTATTCGCGGATCGCCTCCATGCCGTTTTCACGACCGACGCCGGAACGCTTGTAACCGCCGAAGGGCGACATGTAGCTCACCGCACGATACATGTTGACCCAGACGATGCCGACCTTCAGCCGCTTGTGTAGCGACATCGCGCGCCGGATATCCTGCGTCCAGACGCCGGCGGCGAGGCCATAAAGACTGTCGTTGGCGATCCTCACCGCATCGTCGTCATCCTTGAACTTGATGATGCTCAACACCGGGCCGAAGACTTCTTCCTGCGCGATGCGCATGTCGTTGCGCACATCGGTGAAGATCGTCGGTTCGACGAATTGCCCGTCGCCGCATTCGGGCCTGCTTGCTGCTTTGCCGCCCAGCACGCAGGTCGCGCCTTCCTTCTTGGCGATGTCGATGTACTCAAGGATCTTGAGATACTGCGGCCCGGTCGTGACGGGACCGACTTGCGTGGCGGTTTCTTTTGGATCGCCCATGCGCGCCTTGCGTGCGTAAGCCACGAGCTTCTCCACGAATTCGTCATGTATCGATTCATGCACCAGCAGGCGCGATCCCGCCACGCAAGTCTGGCCGGTGGCCGCGAAGATGCCGGAGATGGCGCCCTTGACGGCGTCGTCAAGCTTGGCGTCGGCAAACACGATGTTGGCGGATTTTCCGCCGAGCTCCAGCGTCACATGCTTGAAGCCTTTGGCCGCCGCTTCGTAAATGCGCTGACCGCCGATCTCGCTGCCGGTGAAGCCGATCTTGGCCACTTTCGGATGCGAAACCAGGCGTGCGCCCACTTCATTGCCGAAGCCGGTCACAACGTTGAGCACACCCGCAGGGAAGCCGGCTTCGACGAATAATTTTGCCAGTTCAATCGCCGACGCCGAGGTGAATTCGGACGGCTTTAGCACGAAGGTATTACCGGCGGCAAGGCCGGGAGCCAGCTTGTTGACGGCCAGCAGCAACGGAGAATTCCAAGCGGTAATCGCCACGCAGACGCCCAGCGGTTCATGCGTGGTGAAGTTGAAGGTGTCGGCCTTGTCGATCGGCAAAACCGCTCCTTCGATCTTGTCGGAAAGGCCCCCGAAGTAGCGGAAGTATTGCGGCAGGTAACCCACTTGCGCGCGCATTTCCACGATGAGTTTGCCGTTGTCGCGCACCTCGGTTTGCGCCAGCTGCTCGGCGTCGCGTTCAATCAGGTCCGCCAGCCGGAACATCAGCAGGCCGCGCGCGCTTGCCGTCAACTTTCCCCATGGACCATCCAACGCAGCGCTGGCCGCCTCGACCGCGCGCTCCGCATCCGCCTCCTTGCCGCGCGGCAGCACCGCCCAAGTCTTCCCCGTGAACGGATCAGCCGACTCGAAAGTATCGCCGTCGGCGGCTTGCACCCACTCGCCGCCGATGAGCATGCTGTAGCGTTCGATTTCTTTGTTCGTACTCATGAATTTGTCCTTGTTGGTTTCAGGCAGACATCCAGCTTGTCAGATAACGCCGCTTGCTGCAGCGCTCTTCAATTGCTCCTGCGTCATGCCGAGTAATTGGGAGTAAACATCCAGATTGTCAGCGCCCAGCGACCTGCCCGCATGTCGAAAGGTGGCGGGCGTCTCGGACAGGCGCGGCACCGGCGCCGGCAGGACCAGCTCGCCGACGCGCGGATCGTCAACGCGAATCATGTTGCCGCGCGCACGATACTGCTCGTCCTCGAAGATTTCCTTGATAGAGTAAATCTGTGCACACGGCACGCCGCCGGCGCTGGTCGTCGCAGTCACATCGGCTAGCTGCTTGCTGCCGATCCAGTCGCCGACGAGCTTGTTGATCAGCGCGCGATTTTCGACCCTCACCGCGCTGGTGGGATACTGCATGGCTAGCTCGGGTTGCCCCATGACGACAGCAAGACGCTCGAACATCTTGTCGTTGGTACAGGCCAGCGCCACCCATTCACCGCTGCCGGTGCGGTAGTGACTGTGCGGCACGACATTGACGGTGTCGGCGCCCATGCGCTCACGCACGGTGCCGTATTTCGCATAGGCCGGCGCTATTTCATCGAGCAGACGGAATACTGACTCATACAATCCTAGGTCGATGAACTGGCCGATGCCTGAACGGTCGCGCTCGCGCAGCGCCGTCAGCACGCCGATCGCGCCCCACATGCCTGACACATAGTCGGCCATGGAGGTCGAACCCGGCACCACCGGCGGACCGTCGGCTTCTCCCGCCAGCCAGGACAGTCCGGCGAATGCATGGGCGATGCGCGCAAAACCCGGCTCGCCGCTCTTGGGGCCGGTCTGGCCGTAAGCGCTGATGCGCAGCATGATGAGCTTCGGGTTGATGGCGCGCAGCTCTTCGAATCCCAGGCCCCATTTCTCCAGCGTCCCCGGACGGAAATTCTCCAGCACGATGTCCGATTGCGCGACCAGTTCCCGAAACATCTGCGCACCTTGTGGCTGGCGCAGGTCCAGTGTGATGGCCTTCTTGTTGCGCGCCTCGCTCAGCCACACCAGACTGTCGCCGCATTCAGTGATGGTGCCGAACTTGCGCAGCGCGTCGCCGCCGGACGGTTGCTCCACCTTGATCACTTCCGCGCCAAAGTCGGCCAGGATGGTTCCGCAGAACGGCGCTGCGACGAACGTCGCAATGTCCAGCACACGCAGGTTGCTCAGTGCACCCTTGTTCGGTGTTGCGCTGTCGGAAGATGCAGTTTCATTTTTCTCTGAAGTCATACTTGCCTAATGTCCCGGCGCCGGCATGCAATTTTTCGGTATGCCTTGACGCTGTGTTGATCGGATAGACAAACTCTAAGTTTTCGACTGCGAACCAGCAAACGCTTTTATTCCGTCAATTATGTTGATTTGTTGCATAATAAAAAACGCACCTTATCCGGGACACGATCATGAAGCCTTCACCGAAGCTCCTCGCGAACGTCAATTTCAAGCTGTTGCAGACGTTTCTCCTTGTCGCCGATCAGAGTAGCTTCCGCATCGCTGCGGAGAAATCGTTCAGGTCGCCGTCCGCGGTCAGTGCGCAGATCCGCCAGTTGGAGGCCCAGCTCGGCGTTGCGTTGTTTCACCGCACGACGCGCAATGTGCGCCTGACCACCGAAGGCGAACAGCTGCTCGATTGTGCACAACGGGCGTTGATGGAAGTCGAATCGGGACTGCGCAAGATTCAGGAATCCGCCGATATACGACGCGGGCGAGTATCCATTTCGTGTTCACCGACCATCGCGGAAACACGCTTGGCGCGCGTGCTCGCGGCGTTCGAAAAAGAGTATCCCGGCATTGAAGTGTCAGTGCGCGAACTGACCTCGATGGCGCTGTTCTTG
>NZ_AJHH01000638.1 GCF_000256565.1 Herbaspirillum lusitanum P6-12
TCGACTTCGGCATCGGCCCGTCGATCGACACGATGGAATTTCATTTCGATGAGGTCATGGACGACCCGCTTTTTGCACTGGTGCCGAAGCGTTTCATCACCACGGCAAAACGATCGATCTCGCTGGCAACGCTGACCAACATGCCGCTGCTGTTGCTGAGCCCCGCCACCGCCCTGCGGGGCATGCTGGAAACCGCCTTGCTGGAAAGGAATCTGGCGTTCAGCACACGCTACCAGTTCACCCAGGCGCAAACCCTGATCTCCATGGCGACCGCTGGCCTGGGCGCGGCCATCCTGCCGCGCGTTGCATTGCCTGCACGCGTGGACGCCTCGACCCACGTGCTGCGTATCGTCAACCCGCAACTGACGCGCCAGGTTTCCATTATCACCATGCGCGGCCAGAAATTGTCGCCGGCGTCGCTCAGGCTGGTCGAACTGCTCAAGCAACTCATGCCCGATCCCCTGGAGCGTCGCCGCAGCGCGCATGCCGTAGCTCAAGAAGACGAATAAAGCAGGCGCTCGCCTGCCTTGTCGGGCTCCTTCACACAAGCCGGCATCCTTGCCGGCTTTTTTGATTAAACACTTTTTATTAATAATTGAAGCAATAAGCTCGATTGTTTAAAGCGCGCTCCACCGCTAGATTCGTGAAGTACCCGGACAAATAGATCCGGCCACTTCCGATCATCTTCGGTTCAAGGAGACTGCTTCATGAATTACGGCCTGCTGCAAGGCGCGCGCGTCATCGAGAGTTCTGCATTCATCGCCGCCCCGCTGGCCGGTCTTGCTCTTGCCCAACTCGGCGCGGACGTCATCCGCGTCGACTTGCCCGGTGGCGGCATCGACTACAAGCGATTGCCACTATCCCCGGCCGGCCGCAGCCTCTACTGGACCGGACTGAACAAGGGTAAGCGTTCCCTCGCGATCGACTTCCGACGCCCTGAAGGCAAGGAGCTGGTGCAAGAACTGGTCACCCGCGCCGACACGGGCCAGACCCATGGTGGCATGCTGCTCACCAACATCGGCACAACCTGGCTCTCCCACGCGCTGCTGGCGGCGAAACGGCCCGACCTGATCTCCTGCACCATCGAAGGCAATCCGGACGGCACGACGGCGGTGGACTACACCGTCAATTGTGCCGCCGGCTTTCCCTTCATGACGGGCGACGCGACTCGCCTCGACTCGCGAGTCGCCGGTGAACCATGTATTGCCGGCTTGGGACATGGCCTGTGCCTATCACGCTGCATTCAGCATGGCGGCGGCGCTGGTGCGGCGCAACGTTGCCGCGCAAGGGGCGGAACTACGCATTGCGCTATCGGACGTGGCCTTTTCGATGTTGTCGCATCTGGGATTTTCCACCGAAGCGGAAGTGTTGAACCAAGACCGCGCGGCGATCGGTAACTATCTCTATGGCGCATTCGGTCGCGATTTTGCAACACAGGATGGGCGACGGCTCTATCTCGCCGGCATTTCAGCCAATCAATGGAAGGGGCTGGTGCGGGCATGCGACGTCGGGCCCGCAATGAACAGTCTGCAGGAGCAGTTGGGCCTGAATTTTGAACAGGAAGGCGAACGCTTCCAGGCGCGCGAACAGATCGCGCAGCTGCTTGAACCATGGATCTCCGCGCGGACGCTGGCCCAGATCGAGCAAGTATTCAACGCGCAAGGCGTCTGCTGGGGCCCGTATCGCAGCGTGCGCGAAGCGCTGCACGAAGACCCCCGCCTGTCCGCGGCCAACCCGATATTCGAACACATCGACACTCCCGGCGTAGGCCGGCACCTGGCAGCAGGCACGCCGCTGCGCCTGGTCGATGAAGCACGCGGTTCTCCGCTTGCCGCGCCCCTGCTCGGCGCCGACACCGACGCCGTTCTGCTGGACGTGCTCGGCCTGGATTCAGCCACGCTCGGACGTCTCCACGACGCCGGTATCGTGGCCGGTCCGGACAGCGATCCGCTCATGAAGAATGCCCACGCCTCACCTCATTGATAAAAGAAAGAGCAACGCATGCATAACGACAAGGAACGCGCGGGGAATTTTTTTGAAGACTTCAATCTGGGCCAGGTCATCCGGCACGGCACCCACCGCACCATGACCGATGGCGACGCCTCCGTCTATCTCGCGCTGACCGGTGCGCGCCAAGCAGCACACTCCTCCACCACGGCGGCGGCGCTCATGGGTTTCGCCAACCGGCCGCTGGATGATCTGCTGGTGTTCAACATCGCCTTCGGCAAGACAGTTCCCGATATTTCGCTCAACGCCATCGCCAACCTGGGCTATGCTGAAGTGCGGTTTGTCGAACCCGTGTATGCGGGCGACACGTTGCATTGCGAAAGCGTCATCCTCGGTCTCAAGGAGAACTCCAGTCGCAAGAGCGGCGTGATCTATGTGCGCTCAACTTGCTACGACCAGAATGACCGCACCGTGCTGAGCTGGGTGCGCTGGGTCATGGTGCACAAGCGCCGCACCGCGTCGCGTGCGCCGGAGCCGTTCGTTCCCGGCTTTGACGACGTGGTCCCGCTCAACCAACTGGTGACGCACGCCTCGGTATCGTCACGAGACGCGTTGGACGAATGGTGCGAGTCGACCGGATCGAGATCGATGTGGGAGCATTTCTCAGTCGGCGACCGCATCAACCACCTGGCAGGAATGACCATCGAGGAAGCCGATCACATGTCGGCCACCAGGTTGTACCAGAACAACTCGCGGGTGCATTTCGATGCGCTGGTCATGCGCGATTCGCCGTCGGGACGCCGCCTGGTCTATGGCGGACACGTGATCTCGGTATGCCGTGCGCTGTCCTATGACGGCCTGGAGAACGTCGTGTCGATTATGGCGATCAACGCCGGCGCGCACGTCGCGCCGACAGTGGCCGGCGACACGCTGTATGCATTCACGGAGGTGATCCAGAAGTGGAAACTGCCCGGCCGCACCGACATGGGAGCATTGCGACTGCGGCTGGTAGGACTCAAGAACGCCATGCCGGCCGAAGTAGACTCACGCCACGCCGATGCTTCCGGCGGCGTTTATCATCCCAACGTCGTGCTGGACCTTGACTACACGGTGCTGATGCCGCGCCAGCACATCGGCTGAACGGAACAGACAGATCCACGATGGATCTGTCCGCAACAATAGGATCAAGCCTGGGCCGTATCCGGCTGCCTGGAATTGGCAGCGCTCACCTGGAGACCGCTTTCCGTCAGCAGGTTTAGCGCGCGCAGATAGATCGGTTTGTCGATCATCTTGTCGCCCAGTTTCATGGCGCCGACGCCTTCGGCAAAAGCGGCCTCAAAAGCGACGACCACCTCCTTGGCCTGCGCCAGCTCCTCGTCGCTGACGCGGCATTCCTCATTGATGGCGTCGAGGAATTTCGGATGGATGACGATGGCGCCGCGAAATCCCAACGAGCGAGCGCGCTGCAGTTGCGTTCGGAAGACCTCCACCTCACCAATGTTGGCGATCGAGCCGATGAATCCGATCGGCTGGATCTTGGCTGCACGCGCGGCGTGCAATACCAGCATGCTGGGCAACTCCAGCGATTCGGGCGTGGGCAGCGTACCGCACTCCAGCGAAAAGTCTTCGCTGCCGAGCATCATGCCCATCACGCGCGGGTGCGCTGCGGCAATCTCTGGCAGACGTGGCAACGCGGCCGGCGATTCAATCAGCAGCAGCAGGCGCGTCTGCCCCTCAGGCACGCCCGCCTGGCGCTCAAGGTCGGCAATCAGCCCAGCCAGCAACACCACATCGCGCGCATGCTCCACCTTGGGCAACACCACCAGTTGCAAATCCGGTCCGATGACAGCGCGCAGATCGCTGACCGCCGAATTCAAATCGCCGTTGATGCGTACGGCCGCAGTTTTTCCTGCCGCTGTCACCATGTCGAGGAAGCCCGGCATCGCCTCGCGCGCAGTCTGCCGGCGACTCGGGTGGGTACCGTCTTCCAGGTCGAGGATCACGCAGTCGCAAGGCTTGCGCAGGGCGCTTTCAAACAACCGGGCGTTCTCTGCCGGCACGAAAAGAAAGGAAAGCAAATTCATGACTGAACTCCGACAATATCCTGATTGTAAAAACACTGGCGAAAAAAAAGCGGGTCCAATGACCCGCCAAGCTACGCACCGGACTCAATAAAAATGCACATCCACCACGCCAAGTACGCCGAAGTCGACGTGCATCGCGTCACCGGCGTTCACGTCCATCGGCGGCACACAGGCGCCGGTAGTGACGAGATCGCCGGAGCGCAGCTGCTCGCCCTGGGCGTTGAGTTCGTTGGCCAGCCACGCCAGCGCCACGCGCGGGTCGCCCAGCACATTGCGCCCGGTTCCACGTCCTGCTTCGGCGCCGTTACGATACGCCACCACTTCATGGCTGACCAGATCCAGCTTGCGCCAGTCGTCCGCGGCGGCCGGGCCGGTGGCGAGCCACAAGCCGCATGCGGCATCCGCGATCAGCTGGGCGGCGCCGACCTTGGCGAAGTCGGCATAACGCGAGTCGGGAATCTCGACCGCAGGATGCAGATGGCCGACGGCAGCCATCACTTCGTCTACGGTATAGGGAGTCTTACGCGGAGCAAGATCCTGCGCCATGCGGAACGCAAACTCTGCCTCCGCGCATCGCATCGCATTGTTTCCCATCGCATAACCCAATCCGCTGCCGACCACATGCTCGGACAGCAGTCGTGCCGCGATGGGGCCGTCGACGCCGATATGGCGCTGGCCGGCAACGCTGGTTGCGGCAATCTTCCAGCCGGCAATCCGGCGGCCGGACTTGCGCGCCACGATGGCTTGCACCGCATAGCCGTCGGCCAGCGACTCAGGCCGGCACTCTGCCGGCAACCCGTCGAGGCGCTTTCCTGCACGTGCAGCGGAGATCAAGGCATCGGCGGCTTTTTCGGCTTGGACGGGATTCATGCAGAGACCTTTTCCGCCACGCCCGGGCGATGTTTCGCAAGCAGCGCCTCACGCTGTTTCCTGCTGAAGTCCACCATGGTCTGCAGACGCTCGGCGAAGAACGGCGCCGGCACCAGCATGCGCGACTCCTGCTGCAGGATCAGCGGCATCAGCTTCTTCAGATACGCTTGCCAGTCAGGATCGGCGACCATGCCGGCGCGCATCGCCACGCGCTGGTTGATATCCTCGAACGCCCATTGATGGACGATGAGGTTGAGTGCCCCGATATCCGAGGAATAGTAACCGACCATGGCCGGCAAATGCCGGGCTTGGATCGCCATGCCTTCGGTTTCATAGAGTTTCAGGAAGTCGGGCGCCTTGCCCGGCACTAAGGTGTAGATGCGTTCTTCGACAAACATTGATTAGTCTCCTCGACATTGGATCGTTGAATCGTTGAATTTGTGAACCGTTGAATTTATTGTGCGGTCCAGCCGCCGTCCACCAGCAGGCCTGCACCCGTCACCATGCCCGACGCCGACGACGCCAGGTATACCGCTGCGGCGGCAATGTCCTGGACCTGGCCCATGTGCCCCATCGGGATGCGTGACACAAGCGTGTTGTATTTCTCAGGCGTATCCACCACCCGGCGCACCAGCGGTGTATCGATGAAGGTCGGCCCGATGCTGTTGACGCGGATGCCCGTCGCGGCCAGCTCGACAGCCATGGCGCGCGTCAGGCCGACTACGGCGTGCTTGGTCATGCAATAGACCGTGCGCGACTCGGAGCCGATATGGCCCATTTGCGAAGCGATGTTGATGATCGATGCGCCGCGGTTCTTGCGATCCGGGTGCTCCTTCATCTTCTTGACGGCGGCCTGCGCCACGACAAAATAGGCGGTGGTGTTCAGGTCCTGGAGATAGTCCAGATGCTCGTCGGTGACGACGTCGATCGGTTCCGGGATGTTCGAGCCGGCGTTGTTGATCAGGATATCCAGCTCTTCGAGCGAAGCGATCACTGCGCGAATCGCCTTGCGGTCAGTAACGTCGCAGGTGCGCACTTCTGCTTGTCCGCCCTGGCTTCGGATACGCGCCGCCACGGTCTCCAGCTCGCTGGTGGTGCGGGCCACCAGAACAACCTTGGCGCCCTGCTCCGCCAGCGCCTCCGCCATGGCTTCGCCCAGTCCCTTGCTGGCGCCGGTGATGAGCGCCGTGCGCCCGTCCATTCGGAAACGATGGGCGATGCCGTTGGTAAATGTGGATGTTGTCACGATGACTCCTTGATCGAATGGTGTTGTAACTGTGTTTTTGAATAGTCGCGGCCCGGCCTCACATGCCGAGGAATGCCTTCTTGATGAGGTCGTCGTCGAGCAAATCCTTGCCGGTGCCTTCCATGACGATGTGGCCGTTTTCCAGCACGTAGGAACGATCGACGATCTGCAGTGTTTTTCGGACGTTCTGCTCCACCATCAGGATGGTGATGCCGCGCTCGTTAAGACTCTTGATGAGGGCAAACAGCTCCTGCACCAGCAGCGGCGATAGGCCCAACGACGGCTCGTCGAACATCAGCAGCTTGGGCTGGCTTTGCAATGCGCGGCCGATGGCGACCATTTGCTGCTCGCCGCCGGAGAGCGTCTTGGCGATCTGGGTGCGCCGCTCGCGCAGGCGCGGCAGCAGGGTGTAGACCTCCTCCATGCTTTCCTTACGCACCTTGCGCGCAGCCGGATGGGTGGAACCCAGCAAGAGGTTTTCCTCCACGGTCATCAGCGGAAACAAGCGCCGGCCTTCCGGCACCTGCACGATGCCCAGCGGAACCCGTGCGAATGCCGTGACGTCCAGCACAGACTTGTCTTCGAAATCGATGCTTCCGCTGGTCAGCTTGAGCAGACCCGACATCGAGTTGATGAAGGTGGTCTTGCCGGCGCCGTTCGATCCGAGGATGCTGACGATCTCGCCTTCGTTGACGTGCAGATTCACCCCCGCCAGCGCTTGCATGCCGTCGTAGTGGACGCTCAGGTTCTGGACGTTAAGCAGCATGGTCGTCTCCCAGATAGGCGGAAATAACCTGCGGATGACTGATCACTTCGGACGGCGTGCCCTCGGCGATTTTTTCTCCGTAGCTGATGACCAGAACGCGCTCGCACAATGCCATCACCGCACGCATGACGTGCTCGATCATGACGATCGTCACGCCACGGTCGCGGATGGTGCGCACGAGGGTAATGGCTTCCTCGACCTCGCTGGGTGTCAGGCCCGCAAGGATTTCATCGAGCAGCAGCAGTTTGGGTTGCGTGGCGAGCGCCTTCGCCAGTTCCAGGCGCTTTCTGTCGACGATGGAAAGATTCTTGGCGATCTGTCCGATGCGGCGCCCCAGTCCCAGTTCATGCACGATCTTCTCGGCGTTCGCGATGGCTTCATTGCGATTGGAAGTACGTGCGAATGCGCCGACCACCACGTTGTCGAGCACGGTGCGCGATGGAAACGGCTTGACGATCTGGAAGGTGCGGCCAATGCCCTGCTTGCACAACTCATGCGGCGGCCGGCCGGTGATGTCGACGCCGTCGAAAGTAATGCGCCCGCTGTCCGGTGGAATGTAGCCGGATATTTCATTGAACAGGGTCGACTTGCCGGCGCCGTTGGGTCCGATGATGCCGAAGATCTGGCCTTCCTGGACGGACAGGGAAATGTCCTTGGTGACGACCAGGCCGCCGAAGCGCTTGTTGAGGCAGTCGAGAGTGAGTAATGCCGGTTTTGTCGATGGTGTTGTGGATGCGCTCATTTTCCTGCTCCTGCCGGAGGTTTTCCTGCCAGTGCGCCGGCATGGGGCGCACCCTTTTTTGATGTGGTGCCGGTCTGGTCGCCGTATCCCAGCAGACGCATGATCGGATGGATGATGCCCTGTCCCTGTGGCATGTACAGAATCACACCCACGACGGCCAGGCCGTAGATGATCAGGTGCAAACCGGCGCTGGAGCTGCTCAGATAGATCTGCGTCAGCGTCGCCAGCGTGGTGAGCACGATCGATCCCACCAACGGGCCGAAGACCGTGCCGAGGCCGCCCACCACTGCCAGGAACACCATCTGCACCGAGAGATCGATGCCGGCGATGGTGCCCGGCTCTACATAGCGGATCATCTGCACGAAGAAGGTGCCGCCGATCGCGGTGAAGAAAGCCGACAATCCGGCGGCGATCAGTTTGGTCTTCTGCGTGTTGATGCCCAGGGCCTTGGCGGCATCTTCATCCTCCTTGATGGCGGTGAGGTAGTAACCGAGTTTGGAACGGTTGATGTACCAGCACACGAACAGCACGACCACCAGGAACGAGAGAATGATGTAGTAGTACGGCATCTTGTTGAGGAACTGGAAGTCCCACAGGCCGGCATCGGGAATGATCGGCACGCGCAGGCCTTCGGCGCCGCCGAGATCGACGCCGCCGACCTGGTTCACGGTCTGCAGCAGCATGGACAGCGCTTCGGCAAACGCGATCGTCGCCAGCGAGTAGTAGGCGCCTTTCAGCCGGAAGCTCGGGATGCCGATCATCACTGCCACGAAGGCGGCTGCGACGGCTCCGACCAGCATGCCCACCCATGGGGACAGGCCCCAGTGCAGCGCCAACAGCGTCGACACATAGCCGCCGATGGCCATGAAGGAGGAATGCCCGAGCGACAACTGCCCGGCAAATCCGCCCACGATATTCCAGCTGGTCGACAGATAGGCATACAGCAGAATCATCACCACGCTGTGCAGGACGAACTGACTCTCGATCACGGTCGGCAGGAACAGCGCGATCAGTGCGAGTACGGCAAGAGGGAGTAATTTCTTCATGTCGATGACTCAGTGGTCGTGCCGCGAACCGAACAGGCCCGACGGACGGATGAACAGGAAAAGGAGGAATGCATACAGCACGACAACCGACGAGAGCGTGCTCGGCACCCACATGGTGCACAGCGACTCGACGATGCCGATGAGCAAACCTCCCAGCAACGCACCGGGGATGCTTCCTAGCCCGCCTAGCAGAACGGTGAGGAAGGCCTTGATCCCGAAGATGCTGCCGATGGAAGGATGTACGTTGTAGAAAGGAATCAGCGCAACGCCGGCAGTGCCGAGGACAGCGAGTCCGATGCCGAATGCGATGTTGAACACATGCGGCACGTTCACCCCCATGAGTAGTGCCGTGTTGCGGCTCTGGCCGACGGCGCGGATGATCCGCCCCAGTTCCGACTTGTGCAGGAACAGGTAGAAGATAATCGCCACGACCGTTGCGAGGATGAAGGCGTACAGCTTCGGCAAGGCGACGATCACGCTTCCCATTTCCAGCGTTTCGTTGGAGAAGCTGGTCGTGACTGAGTGGTAGTTGGGACCGAAAATCGCCAGGAACACGTTCTCTATCAGCACCGACAGACCGAAGGTCAGGACCAGCGCACCGATGGGCTCGCGCACATCCGACTCTTTGTTGAGCACGCGCTGGATCAGCCCGGCGTTGATCAGGTAACCGATGCAAAACATGGCGGGAACCACTACGACCAGCGTGAGGTAGGGATTCATGCCGAGTTTAGTGACGCACATGAAGGAGATGAACATCGACACCATCAGTAAGGTGCCGTGGGCAAAATTGATCACCCGCATGATGCCGAAGATCAGGGTCAGTCCAAGGGCAATGAGCCCGTAGATGGCACCGATCAGAATGCCTTGAATAAGAAGTGAAAGCACGGGAAAGACCTCTGCTTGAAAGTTCGTTCGTTACACACCTGCGAACGGCGGGTCTTGCAGTGACAGATCAATTCGAAATCCTGGATCCATTCAGCAAGACCTGCAGTTCACAGGCCGGGTGCAATCAGTTCTCGAAAGGGAAGATGAACTTCTGACCAGGACGGGCTTGCTCCGCAGGCCCCACCGTCACACGCTCAACCTTGCCGTTTACCTTGAGAAACTGCACCAGCACCAGACTGGAGGTGTCAGGGAAGGTGCCGGTGCTATCGAAGTGCACGCGGTTCGAGTAGATCTGCGTCATGCCTTCCTTCAGATCGGTCGCGGCGAAGGCATTGCGGACCTTTTCAGGATCGGTACTGGCGGCGCGCTCCAGCACATCCTTGACCACGTACATGCCGGCGTATTCCTTGGCGGTTTCGTTGTTCAGCAGGAGACCGTACTTATCCTGGAACTTCTTTGCCACGTCCTTGGAAAACGGACGATTCACATCCGGCTCCCAACCCGAGACATCGAACACGCCCAAGGCTGCATCGCCGGCGTTCTTCAGATAATCCGGATCGGAGTGGGCCGCCGAGGTGGCGAAGAAGGCCTTCGGCTTGACGCCTTGTTCCTTGAAGCTCTTTGCCATCATGACCGCTGCCGGCATGAAGGAATTCGCCAGCAGTACGATGTCCGCCTTTGCTGCCTTGACCTTGGTGATCACAGGCGACGGATCGGTGGTCTTGGGATCGAACGGCTCATCTAGCACAATCTTCCATCCTTGCTGAGGCACCAGCTTGCGCCATTGGAGCGCAGCGCCCTGGCCGTAGCCGGAATTCTCGTACACGAGCGCGACGGTTTTTATCGGTACGTTCTTTTGCTTGGCCATCGCTTGAATGAAGTCAAGCTGTGCGACGATGCGCATCGAGGTTTTTTCAGCCAGCCGGAACACATACTTGAAGCCGGGGCGATTAGTGATGGAGTCATCCGAGGAGACCGGAGTCCACCAGACTTTTTTGTAGCGCTCGGCTACTTCCGACGCAGGCAAAGTTACGCCCGAGTTGTAGGCGCCGGCCAGAAAGTCCACCTTCTCTTGAGAAATCAGACGTTCCGCTTCCTGCACCGCTACCTGGGGCTTGCTCTGCGTATCGGCGTAGATGATCTTTAGTTTCGCACCTCCGAGCGCCTTAATACCGCCAGAGGCGTTGATTTCTTCGACCGCCATGTCTACTGCACGTTTGCTTTGCTGCCCCTGCGGCGCGTTGTCCGCAGTCAATGGCAGCAGGTAACCGATTTTGACTTCCTTGACCTGGGCGCTGGCGACACCGGCCAACGCCATCGAACCCCAGGCCACCATGGTTGCTAACGAAATGAGGGATTTCTTCATCTTGTCTCCTAGTTTTTTAATAATTGATTTATGGACCATCTGCACGGGGAAGGGTCTTCGCGCCTGTTGCCTCGTGAATGCAGAGCATCGAATTTTCTGCACAATTCACAACGACAGAAAGCGATCCGGGCGGAACCGCAAGCTTGCGTTGTCAGCCACCTAGTTTCGGTACGACAACAACGAAACGGATATTGCGAGATGCACTATGCATCCCACTCGCCACACTTACCCAGATACCCAGTACTGCTTTTACTGTTCGTCTGAACGGACTTTAGAAGCGTGGCTTCAATTTGACAAACGCGTTTATTTTGAAGATTGTGAAAATTAGTCGCACAATGCAAGAGGTCCTGTGTCCCCCTTGAGACGCTGCGGTGCAAAAAAATACTCGCGCCGTCACGACTTATGGCAGAGGCTAAGCAGGGATCGTTCAGACAAGCAGCGTTCGGGGATTGTCCTCATGCTGGGTGCAACGAGACGGCACTTGCAGCATCTGGGAATCAGCTAGCTTCTTGTCTCGTGTACAGAGGAAACGCGGCAGGAGATCTCCCCGCGCATAGTTGGTCCGCAAATCTCGCAGATTTGGCGGAATATCACAGAATGTGATTCTGAACCTTCAGGATCAACTTTGAGTTAAATCAGTTTTATATCGATAACGGTAGGTAGCAACCGATCTAAGCCATCTCATTTTCATCTAGTACATCGACGAGAGATTGAAGTGGTTATAGGATCGAAGCGGAGATTACGCACGGATTTATATGTGCAGCATAGCGCGTGCTGATTTCCAAAAACTTCTGTACACGCAGGAATCAACGCGTTTTCGCCCTATTGGCACTACGCATGAAATCAACAAACGCACGCAACTTTCCAGGCATGTGCTTTCGATGCGGATAGTAGAGATGAAACGCGTCGTCCAATCCACTATGCTGCGTCAGTATCCGCCGCAGCACACCGCTTGCTAACTCTTGTTTGGCAAAATCCTCGAAAACGAAACCGATACCCTGGCCTTGTATTGCTGCATCTAGGACAGACCTCATTTCGTCAAATATAAGGCGCCCTTGTACATCGATTTGAACCATTTGACGTTGGGCTTCGAACTTCCATTCAAAAAATCTGCCACCTACAGAATAGCGCTGGCGAATACAGTTGTGCTTTAGCAGTTCATCAATAGTCTGCGGTTCCCCGCGCTCGCGAAAGTAATCGGGCGCAGCTACCACAATTCTTTTTTGTACCGCTCCCAACTGCACGGCAACCATGTCGTTTTGTACCCTTTTTCCCATACGTATGCCCATATCAAAGCCGGCGTTGACGATATCGCTAAGTTCGTTATCCAGTGATATCTCGACATTGATCAGCGGAAAACTTTCTATGAAGGCGTCAAGGTGAGGCTCGATCAAGATACGGTATGCGACGTACGAAGAGTTGATGCGTACTGTGCCAGACGGTTGATCCGTCGCTAGCAAGACTTCTGACAAGGAGTTCTTGATCAGTGCAAGTGCAGGTGCTAATGCTGCGTTCAATGACGCGCCAGCCTCGGTCAAACTGACGCTGCGGGTCGTGCGATTGAATAGCCGGACATTCAATTGCGCTTCCACGCTTTTGATGGTGCGTGATACCGCCGTTGGCGTCACACCCATTTCTGCAGCAGCGCGAGCGAAGTTCAAATGCCTGGCTGCCGCCTCGAAGGTTAAAAGACCGGGAAGATGCACCGGTGGCGCAGGGAGTGCATCTTCCATAGCGTCAGTGCGGACAGGGCTCTTTATTATGACTTTATTGTTCATACTGTATCTCTACTTATGACTATTTACTTCATTATCACCGATCCTTATAGTGATTGCAGCAACTAAGTTCATCACGCAAACCAATCACTGACAGGAGTCACAATGAAGCTCAATAGCTCATCGACGGACCTTTTTTCACCACTCAATATGGGTGCGCTGTCCCTGGCGAATCGAATCGTCATGGCTCCGTTAACGCGTAGTCGTATGGGGTCAGATGGCGTACCAAATGAATTGCATGCTCGCTACTATGCGCAGCGCGCCAGCGCAGGCCTGATTATTAGTGAAGCGACTAATATCTCCGCTCAGGCGCGAGGGTACGCATTAACGCCAGGCATCTGGACTGAAGAGCAAGTAGCGGGCTGGAAACTAGTCACAGATGCCGTACATGCCGCCGGTGGGCGGATCGTTTGTCAATTGTGGCACGTAGGTCGCTTCTCGCATGTGGATCTGCAACCGGGTGGCGCAGCTCCGGTGGCACCTTCGGCCATTCGAGCAGAAGGACAAACCTACACTGAAAATGGAATGATGGATGTCTCTATGCCGCGCGCACTCGAGACATCTGAGATCCCAGGCATCATCGAACAATACCGACATGCCGCCACATGCGCAAAACGCGCCGGCTTTGATGGTGTTGAAGTTCATTCTGCCAACAGCTATTTGTTGGATCAGTTCCTGCGCGATTCAACCAACAAGCGCAGCGACCAATATGGCGGCTCCATCGAGAATCGCAGCCGACTCACCTTGGAGGTCACGGCAGCAGTGGTCGATGTCTGGGGCCATGACCGTGTAGGAATTCGCCTTTCTCCAGTAACGCCAGACGCCGGCAACACGCCGTTGGACAGCCAGGTCATGCAGACGTATGGATATTTGATCGAGCAACTGAACCGCTTCCAACTCGCATACATGCACTTTGTCGAAGGCGCTACAGCCACTTCGCGCGTCGTACCTGAGAACGTAGATCTCGATGCGTTACGTGAACTATTCAAAGGACCATTCATAGGCAATAACAATTACGACCTTGAATTGGCCGTTAATCGTCGAGCTGAAGGTAAGGTCGACGCCGTGGCTTTTGGTCGTCCGTTCATTGCCAATCCAGATTTAGTGCGTCGTTTGCAAGAGGGCGCCGAACTGGCTATTGCATCACGCGAGACCTATTACGGTAACGGCGCAAAGGGTTACACCGATTGGCCTACGCTAGCAGGACAGCCCTGACGCAGCCGATGCCGCCTGGAATATTCAGGCTGGCTTGTGCCTCAACAATCGCGAAACCAAAACTCACCGGTGGGGATCTTGGGCCCCAACAGGGGACACCACTATGAATGGCACAGGGATTGATCCGTATGCCTGCCAAGAATGGCCAATTTTTTACAACGACTCGCATTAATAACCAGGAGTGAAAACATGAACAAACCTACTTACGTACCGGACTATCAAGCCATCGTCGAGGTACTGAACAAATACAACGAAGGCTGCAAACAGGCCAAAAGCAGCATTATGAAACCCGCTTTCAGCGAGCAAGCAACGATGTTTAGTGTCGATGGCGACGGTGAGCTGACCGGCGGCCCGATTCAAAACTTGTTCGACGGTATTGACAGCACATTCCGCCCGTCTCCAGAAGCGCAAGGGGTGATCGTCAAAGTCGACATCGTGGGCACAGCTGCCAGCGCGCGCATCGATACCAATGACGTCTCAGGCTTTTGCTTTACGGATTTCTTCAACCTGCTGAAAGTGCATGGCAAGTGGACAGTAGTCAGCAAGATCTTCCACACCCACGTCGCACCTTGAACGTCTAGTCTTCCTTGAACACGCGGCAGACGATGCTTCCCCGTCATTCCCGCTGTGTTTTTTTTCAGCTGGGTGGTGCTGAAACTGAGTGTCTGGCACACGGTTTGGAAGACGCTACCTTCGACCGTCAGATCGAAGATGCAAAAAATAATCAAGCAGCTTGCTAAACACTCATTCTTTTAAAGAAAACATCATGAAAACCCTCACCTCCACCCTCGCCCTTTCCGTCCTGACCCTGGCGGTTGTCAACGCTTCTGCAGCCGACCTGCCCGGCGTCGAACAAAACGTAGCAAAATTCTTGCAATCCCTTGAAGGTAGCAAGACGCTAGACACCATGACACCGGCCGAGGCCCGCAGCGTGCTGGTGGCTGCGCAGGCTGCTTCCAAGGTGACTTTGCCGGCAGCTGACGTCAGCGAGAAGACGATCCGCGTCAATGGCAGCGACCTGAAGCTGACCATCGTGCGCCCGGCAGGAAGCAAACAGAAGACCCTGCCGGCGTTCATGTACTTCCACGGCGGCGGCTGGGTGCTAGGCGACTTCCCGACCCACGAACGGCTGGTGCGTGACCTTGTGGCAGGTTCGGGAGCAGTGGCGGTCTTCGTCAATTACGCCCTGTCGCCTGAGGCGGAATACGGCGTCGCCATCGAGCAAGCCTATGCAGCGACCAAATGGGTTGCCGAACATGGCAAGGAAATCAATATCGACGGCAAGCGCCTCGGCGTAGCTGGTAACAGCGCTGGCGGCAACATAGCCGCAGTGGTTGCCTTGATGGCAAGTGAGAAGGGAACACCTGCACTGCGGTCGCAAGTATTGCTGAGCCCGGTGACGGATGCCAACTTCGACACGCCATCGTACAAGCAATTTGCCAACGGCTACTTCTTGACGAAGGACTTGATGGTGTGGTTCTGGGACAACTACACCACCGATGCCAAGGCACGCAAGCAGATCTACGCTTCGCCGCTGCAGGCGACAAGTGAGCAGCTCAAGGGCTTGCCGCCGACGCTGATTCTGACGGCCGAATTCGATGTCCTGCGCGATGAAGCCGAAGCTTATGGCCGCAAACTCGACGTCGCAGGCGTGCCTGTGAAGTCGGTGCGCTACAACGGTATGATTCACGATTTTGGACTATTGAATGCATTCAGCCATCTGCCGGCGCCCCGCAGCGCGATGGCACAAGCGTCACAAGAGCTCAAGACCAACCTGAGCAAGTAGTTTCAAAGGCAAGGAACCAACTGGTTACGGCAAAGCTGCGGGATTCATGACAGAAAACAAGCTGTTCATTTCATTGCAAGGCTATATCAGGAGCGACGCTGCTGGCAATGTCTTCTGTGTTTTTTACAGTTGAGTATCAATCAGTAATTGCAACCCTTATTAAGAGCGACTAAATGAAAATTACCTTTATCAAGACTTTGCTTTTTGTGGCAATCATTATGGGCTTGAGCGCGACTACTCAAGCAGAAAGTCTACCGCGCGGCCAACAAGTTATCAGTAGTAAAACCATGAGCAAACCTACGTACGTACAAGAATACCAAGCCATCACCGAAGTGCTGAACAAGTACATTGAGGGCTGCAAACAGGCCAAGAGCAGCATCATGAAACCCGCGTTCAACCAACATGCGACGATGTACAGCGTCGGCACCGATGGCAAGCTGGCCGGCGGCGCGATTCCAATCCTGTTCGACGGGATCGACAGGGATTTCCGCCCTTCTCCTGACGCACAGGCCGCTATTGTCCGCATCGAGATCGTTGGTACGGCGGCTAGCGCTCGCATCGACGCCAACGACATGTCAGGAATCTCCTTCACAGACTTTTTCCATCTGCTGAAGGTCGAAGGCAAGTGGACTGTGGTTAGCAAGATCTTCCACGCGCATCCAAGCTAATAAATCCTTAATCAGTATGCTCTATATAGGGAACGCACGGTGAAACTACTACTTGTTGGCGCAAGTGGACTGGTAGGGGGCCATGTGCTGAAACTGGCTTTACTCGATCCCAGGATAAGCCAGGTGGTGGCGCCATCACGACGTGCGCTATCAGTGCATGCAAAACTGCAGAATCCAATTGTGGACTTTGAAAATCTGCCCGAAGACGCGTCCTGGTGGCAGGGCATAGACGCTGTCATTTGCACGCTAGGAACGACGATGAAGGCGGCAGGATCCATAGAGATTTTTTATCGTGTAGACCATGACTATCCATTGGCTTTTGCGAAACTTGCGCAACGACACGGTACTACCACTTATGTTTTGAATTCGGCGATAGGGGCAAACGCCTCATCTCGTTTTTTTTACAATCAAGTCAAGGGAAGACTAGAACAAGACTTGGCAGCCTTGGGATTCCGCTCTCTAACTGCGGTGCGTCCTAGTGTAATTGGCGGGCAACGATCGGAGTTCCGTTTTAGAGAATCAATATTGGTGACGATTCTTGCTGGACTGAAACCAGTATTGCCAAGACGTTGGCGCATTAATACGGCATCACATATTGCCAGCACTCTCATAGAGGAAGCGATCAATCCTACCCCAGGCATCAATGTCGTTGGCGCTGATCGTCTTCTGGCCTGATACACCGCCTTGGTGTTGAATTAAATACTTGTCATTCTTGGGAATATCAATGGACAGCAATATTTTTTCCGTCGTGTTGGGAAAAGCATATCGCCTTATTAATCACGGCCCCACCGTGCTGGTATCAGCACGTCATGATGGCGTCGATAATGTGATGGCTGCAGCTTGGGCTTGTGCACTGGATTACGCGCCCCCAAAATTAACAGTGGTACTGGACAAGAGCGCGAAGACCCGTGAACTGGTCGAAAAGAGCGGCCGGTTTGTCATACAGGTTCCTACCGTGGCGCAGCTGAAACTGACGCACGAATTGGGAACGCATAGTCTTGCCAGCGAACCAGATAAGCTGAAACGTGCAGGAGCGGAGCTATTCGAGATTGATGAACACGACCAGCCCTTCGTAGCGGGATGCTCGGCCTGGCTGGCCTGCAAACTGATCCCGGAGCCACATAACCAGAAAACGTACGACCTGTTCATTGGCGAGATCGTTGGCGCATGGTCTGATAGCCGTGTATTCAAGAATGGACATTGGCAATTCGAAAAAACGGATCCTGCTTTAAGAAGTCTGCACTACATCGCCGGCGGACATTTCTATGCTATTGGCGAGTCATTATCTATATCCGATTCATCTCAGGTAATTCTCGAATAGCTTCCTCGATGCATGTTGCTAATGTCCGCTTTTGGTCGCTGACTCGACCGATGGCGCCCCTATATCGGCACTGAACCTCGGGGCCCAGGGCCGCGGTACCGACCGGCTATACGGACTGACCTGCAAGCAATTACCGATCAAATTCGCGGACGGACTACCCGTTTTACGCTCTCCGCAATCAAACGGCTTCGGTCATGTAGTGAGCCAAACTAAGAAAAGGAAAGTTAACATGAATTATCTGCAAAACAAAGTCGCCATCGTCACCGGCGCCTCTTCTGGTATCGGCGCCGCCACAACCCGGACGCTTTCCGCTCAGGGAGTACGTGTGGTTGCCGTCGCATTGAATCAACAAGAGATCGATGGTTTTGTCGCTGAAGCGAACCAGGAAAATCATGGGAATGGCCGCATTATCGGACGTGCTGCGGACGTCACGAATCTAGATCAATTAAAGGTAATTGCCCGATTCGCCTTCGATACCTACGGTTCAGTCGACATTTTGATCAACAACGCCGGCCTGATGCTTTTTTCGAACTGGAGCGATCTCGCAGTGCAAGACTGGAACAAGATGATCGACGTCAACATCAAGGGTTATTTGAACGGAGTCGCGGCGACACTGCCCTTTATGCTGCAGCAGAAGTCAGGGCAAATTCTCAACATGGACTCCGTAGCCGGCCATCAGGTAGCCCTCTCCGCAGGCGTATATAGCGCAACGAAATTCTTCGTTCAGGCCATGACAGAATCGATGAGAAAAGAACTTGGCGTGGAACACGGCATCAAGGTCAATACGATCAGCCCTGGAGTAATCAATACCGGCTGGGCAGACAAAGTCTCCGATCCCACAGGCCGGAAGGCTGCTCAGGAACTCAACAAACTCGCCATTGCACCTGAAGACGTTGCACAAGCAATCATCTATGCGCTCAATCAGCCAGCAGAGGTGACCATCAATGATTTGATCATCTCGCCAACTCGGCAAAACTGGTGACCCAGTCTTCATCGACTACGGCACAGCGGTGGAATGTAACTTGATAAGCTGGCTTATGAGCACAGGTCTTTGTTTGGCCGAATTGAGTCACGAAGCCGGCTGGATAGGTGCGACAGGATTCTCCCTGATGTTTGTTCTTGCCACGTTGGCGCTAGTGCCGGCCTCTCTGCTGACCGCACTGGCGGGCTTCTTTTTCGGCCCCTTATGGGGAACGCTGTTAATTTCGCCAATCGGCGTGCTTTCCGCCACGCTGGCATTCTTCGCAGGACGAACCATCGCACGGCCATGGGTCCGGCGGCGTCTGGAGCGGCAGCCGCGGCTCGCTGCCATTGATGCGGCGGTGGCGCAGCACGGCTTTCGCATCATATTTTTCTTGCGGCTGGCGTCGTTCATCCCGTTCGCCCCCTTGAGCTATGTCCTCGGCAGCAGTCGCGTATGCGGTCGCGACTTCGTTCTTGCGTCGTGGCTGGGGCTGCTCCCGGGTACCGTGCTATACACCTACCTGGGCTCGCTGGCGTCCAGCGCAGGTCAAATTTTCAATAATGGTCACACGAAAACCGAGGGGGCGCGCCAGGTTTTCTATTTGGGAGGACTTGTCCTCCTCTCCATTGCACTTATGGTCATCGCAAGGATCGCGCACCGAGCGTTGAAGACGATCATTTCAAAAGAAGCTAGCCATGACCGCTCCACTTGATTGGATGCCTTACCGCCCCATTGAACGACTTCTGAGTCATCGCGAATATAAGATTCGGCAGTTGGGGCCGAGGTTTTCGGCGGCTACCGAGGTCGCTGCGTGCAAGCGACGGCGCCCCCTTGTTTAAGAAAACGGCCTTGCCCTCCGACTCCTCGACTAGGGTCCTGAAAGGCAAGACACTCTCGTTGCAAATTAGTCGTAAAAATGGACAATAGTCTTGGTGGTGCTAAATTCTTCCAAGGCCATGAAGCCCTTCTCGCGGCCGTGTCCGCTCTTCTTGAAGCCCCCGAATGGCAATTCAACGCCACCACCAGCACCATAACAGTTGATGAAGACTTGCCCGCTGACTACCCGTTTTGCCATACGCGCCTGACGGCTGCCGTTTTCCGTCCAGACACCGGCGGTCAAACCATAGTCGGTGGCATTGGCCAAGTCGATAGCATCTTCTTCATCGACAAACGGAATCACCGACAATACCGGCCCAAACACTTCATCGCACGCCAATGTGTGATTGCGCGGTACTGCACCAAACAACACTGGTTTGACGAAATAGCCGTTACCTGACAAGTTTCCCCCAATTGTCCCTTCGGCAAGTACAGGCACACCTGAAGCCTTGGCTCCGTCGATGAATTTGTTCACGCGATCGAATTGTTTTTTGTTGATTATCGGTCCGCAATCGTAATCCATTGCTGGGGTCCCAACTTTGACCTGATTGAAGCCGGCTGCAATTCTATCGATACATTTGTCATAGATATCTTGCTGTACCAGCAAGCGACTGCCAGCAGCACAAGTCTGCCCTGTATTCTGCACGATGGCCTTGATAATCACCGGTACCGCCTTATCAAGATCAGCGTCATTGAATACAATCTGCGGTGATTTCCCGCCCAGTTCCAGCACGCATGGCACGTGATTTTTTGCAGCAGATTCCTGCACCAACACGCCCACTTCCGGTGAACCGGTAAACGTCGCGAAGTTGATGTGTGGGTGCGCGGTCAAAGCCGCACCGGCTTCATAGCCATAGCCGGTAACAACATTCAGTGCTCCGTCCGGGAAGCCGGCTTCAACCGCCAGCCG
>NZ_AJHH01000639.1 GCF_000256565.1 Herbaspirillum lusitanum P6-12
TGGCGCCAGCGTGCGACCAAACATTTGCGCGGGATAATTCCAGGGAATAATGTGCGCCGTGACGCCGTGCGGTACCCGTACCACGCTGACGTTGTAGCCATTCAGGTAAGGAATTGTCTCGCCGTGAATCTTGTCGGCAGCCGCACCATAAAATTCGAAATAACGCGCTACCGCAACGGCATCGTTACGGGCAGTGGTGATCGGCTTGCCGGTATCGCGTGCTTCGAGCTGAGCGATTTCTTCAACGTCTTTCAGTATCAGTTCGGCGTAACGCAACATGATGCGGCCACGCTCGGTAGCCGTCAGCTTGCCCCACGCACCATCGAGTGCGCCCTGCGCTGCCTTGACCGCAAGATCGATATCGGCTGCACTGCCGCGATCAATCGTAGTGAACACTTCGCCATTGCAAGGATCGATGACGTCGATCGTGCCACCATTGACCGGACTGACCCATTGACCATTGATTAATAAGGTACTCATGTTGATTCTCCGTTGAAATTAAATTCGTTATAACAATACTGATGCTGACGATATATTCGGGTCACCAGCTGGTGGTACCGCCATCGACCACCATCACCGAACCGGTAGCGAAGGAGGCCTCATCCGACGCCAGCCACAAAATGGCAGCGGCAATTTCTTCCGGTTGCGCCATGCGGCCCATCGGCATTTTTTCGAAATACGGTGTGGCGATCGTGCCGGGGGCAACGCAATTGACACGAATTTTCTGGCCCACGTGATCCAGCGCCATGGCCTTGGTCAGCGCGGCTATCCCGCCCTTGGAAGCGATATAGGCAGCACGCTCACGGATCGCCGCGATCGCTGTGTAAGAACCGACATTGACGATGCTGCCACCACCGGCGGCCGCCATGAGCGGAATCACATTCTTCGAGCACAGGAAGGTGCCTTTCAGATTGACGCCGATGATACTGTCCCATTCTTCTTCTTCGATGGTTTCCACCGTGCCGACGCGACCGAAGCCAGCATTGTTGATCAAGACATCGACACGTCCGAAATGCGCTAGGGTCTGCGCCACCATCGCTTTAACGCTGGCATGCTGACTGACGTCAACCGTCACCCCTAGTGAGGCAGCACCGATTTCCTTAGCGAGCTCGCGGACACCGTCAGGATTTTTATCGGCCACTACCACTTGTGCACCTTCGCGCGCCAGCAAGCGGGCTGTGGCACGACCGACACCACCGGCTGCGCCGGTCAGGATCACTACTTTATTGGCAAGACGCATAGCCCCTTCTTCCTTATGAAAAATTCAATCTACTGATAACAATGGGCGACATTCAATGTGCTGCGTTTGCATCGTTGGCCGCCATCAGTTCGCCACGCTCCAGTGTCAGCGTCGCATCGGGAAGATCGCGCAACAGACTGCGATTGGACTCAGTCACGACCACGCACAGCTTGGGATTGATATCGCGCAATTTACGCAGCGACTCGGCATATTCACCGGCCAGAATCGGGGCCAGCCCCTGAAATGGCTCATCCAGCAATACCAGTCTCCGCCCTGCCATCAAGGCACGACCCAATGCCGCGATTTTTCCCTGCCCTCCGGACAGCGCTGAACCAGAGCGCGGCAACATCACTTTCAGTTGCGGCACGGCCAGCAAGACTTGCTCCAGCCGTTCATCAATCTGACCTTTCGGCAAACCTAATACATCACATGGAAAACGCAGATTGTCTTCCACCGAAAAGGTCGGAAACATGACCCGGTCTTCCGGCGCATAGCCGATGCCAAGCGAGCTGCGCTGATGCCCCGGAACCGAGGCAAGATCGACACCATCAAATTCAATGCGACCATGCTGCAACGGAATCAAGCCCATGATGGCGCGCAGTAACGTGGTTTTTCCCGCGCCATTGCGTCCTACTACCGCCAGTAAGCTGCCTGCCGTAAATTCAGTTGCGATATCGCGCAATACACGGATGCCAGCAATCTGTACGCTGACTTTCTGAATCTTCAGCATGTCATTCTCCAATCACATTCTTGCGGATTTCGGGATCGTTCAATACCGCCTCGGGCGTGCCGTCCGAGGCAATTCGCCCTGAAATCCAGGCGGCCACCCGGGTTGCGTAACGCGCCACGATATCGACGTCATGCTCGACGAAAATGGCGGTGATGCGACGTTCATCGAGTGCGCCCATGATGGTTTTCATCAAGCCATGTTTTTCATCGCTGGAAACACCGCTGGTCGGTTCATCCAGAATCAATACCTTAGGATCGAGTACTAATGCCATGGCAATATCGAGCAACTTGCGCTGCCCTTCCGGTAACAAGGCTGACAATTCATCTGCGCGCTCACGCAATCCGACCATTTCCAGCACATGCTCGACCTCGCTGGCGGATACCGCATCGGACAAAGCCGACCAGATGCCAAGACGACCGATCTTACCGGCAGCTGCCAGCCGGATGCAGTCACGCACGGTATGTTCTAGGAACAATTGCGGCAGTTGAAATGAACGCACCAGTCCGCGCCGAGCGATGGTGCGTGGCGCTAGTTTGGTGATGTTGTGACCGTCGAAATTGACAGTGCCGCTGGTGGGCTGGATCAGTCCGGTACAAATATTGATGAAGGTAGTTTTCCCGGCACCGTTCTGACCAATTACGGCCAGACGCTCTCCTTCGTGTAATTCAAAGTTAATGCCGTCGGCTACCACCACGGCGCCAAACGCCAGTTTGAGGTTGACGGTTTGCAATATGGCCTGACTCACGACTGGTCTCCTTCTACATTGAGCGCACGCTTTTTCACCAGCAAGGCCGACAAACCGGCCGGCGCCAGAAACACCATAGTGATCAGCACCACACCCAGCACCATTTGCCAGGCCCCCGTTAGGAATGCAGCGGAGAAAAGTTTGACGAATTCAAAAATAGCGGCACCGACAAACGCACCCACCGGATGACCAATACCACCCAGAATGGCAACGAATACATACTCGCCAGAACGCACCCAGTACCCCATTTCAGGCGTGACCAGACCTTGCGTGATAGCAAACAATGCTCCCGACAAACCACACAGGGCGGCTGAAATTACATAACCGATCAATAGCACCTGATAGGTCGACAAGCCGACATATTCAAGTCGGGTTTCGTTGGTCTTGATGGCCGCCAGCGCTTGTCCGGCAACCGAGCGTAGGTAGCGTTGCACCAGCATGCCCAGCAACAATGACAACACCACCGCAGTGACTAGAATCGCAGACTCAAACATGTCACGCTCCAGCACAAAACCGAAAAAAGTCGGCCGGGCAATGCGAATGCCGTCGGTACCACCGGTCAGTTCAAAGAACTTGCCAAGGATCGAATACAGTACCATCGACAATGCCAGATTCAGCATGCCGAAGAAGATGCCTCGATAGCGCACCACAAAGGAACCGATCACAGCACCGAGTAACCCGCCGAACAAGGTACCCACGGCCAGCAGCGCGATACTGTCAAGATGGGTCCAGCGCTTTGCGGCAAACGCCACTGCATAGCCGGCAGCACAGGCAAAGATGGCATGTCCGAACGAGACTTGGCCCGAACGCACCAGAATGGAAATGCCGAGCGCGGCCAGACCGGCACAAGTAGCAAAAATGATCGGCGTCTTCAGCCATGGCAACACCAGCGGCAACAGCAAGGCCAGCAATAGCAGTAGGATCACTACCAGTTTGGGTCGCGACATTACACTCTCCTCGCCTGCGCCACGGAAAACAATCCCTGCGGCCGGAATAACAACACCAGAACCATGATCAGGTACGGTACCAGTACTTCAATTTCAGGGAACAGATAGACCGCAAACGAACGCGCCAGTCCAATCATCAGCGCCGCCACCAGCGCGCCTTCGATTTGCCCGAGACCGGCAGTCGCCACCACGGCAAACGACAGCACGATCATGTCAGCGCCGATACCTGGCACCCATGAGGTAGTCTGCGATGCCAGTGCGCCACCGAGCGCTCCCAGCATGGAAGCGACAATAAAGGTCAGCAGACAGATTTTTCTGACATTGATGCCAAGGGCAGTCGATACTTCACGATTGTGGGCAACTGCCACGATCTGGCGACCAGTACGACTGGAGCGCAAGAAGTAGCGCAACGCCAGAAATGCCACCAGTGCCACACTCGGCAAAATGAATAATTGATACCGAGTGTAGGTAATGTCCATGACATCAACCACGCCGGTGTATTTGACCAGTTCGGAAACAAAATACGGTTGCGTGCCCCAGATCATTCTTTGCAGATCTTCAAAGATCATGAAAGTGGAAAAGGTGATCAGCAACTGCAAGATCGGGTCCTTGTTATAAATGCGCTTGAGTAGCGTGATTTCCATCAGGCCGCCAAGCACGGTACCGACTAACACTGCCGCCAGCGGCAACAACAGGAACGACCAGGCAGGCGACAGCCCTGCCGCAATCGCCCAGCCACCGAAGGTTGCAGCCAGATAGCCGCCGAAGGCATAAAAACTGCCATGCGCCATATTGATGATGTTCATGACGCCAAACACCAGCGTCATACCCAGCGCTACCAGAAACAGCAGCGCCGCGTACGAGACTCCATCAAGAATGGCGAGATAAATTAACTCGCGCGCCATGCCGTCACCTAGTTGGAAATTGCCGGGAATGCCTTGATGCCTGGATCTTTCATGATTTCAGGCTTGAGCGTCTTGACCCATTCGACCGATTTCTGGCCAGTCGGCGCAGTGATCGGCGCGGCCGGATACAGCACGATCTTATCGATCAGCGAGAATGGTGTGCCCTTGACCTTTTTGGTGACACCGAACAGCTGATCTTGCAGGGCACGGCCATCGGCGCGAATCTTGACCGGGCGTGTAAGAGCTCGGAATTCCAGGCCATGCATAGCGTCGGCCAGTTGCTCGGTGGTTGGCCATTGCCCCTTGTTGGCCTTGATTGCCTTGTCGTAACCAGCCACTACCGCTTCCAGTCCCGACACGACACGAAACACCGGATAGGATGGGTAAGCGCCGGTTTTGGCCTTGAACTTTTGCACAAAATTTTTCATCTTGGCGTCATCCTTGTATTCCGGATGTTGGTAGTAATGGTCCCCCAGCGCACCGATGATGACGCCATCCGGCAAGGTGTCGCCGAGACGTTCGAGCGAACTTTCGCCGAGCGGCAAAATGAATTGCGAACTCTTCAGCAACCCGCGTTGTGCGGCCTGACGCACCAGCGTATCGAGGTCGCCGCCCCACGAGGTCGACAACACCACGTCGGGACGCAATGCCTGCAAACGGCTAATTTCAGTCGAGAAGTCGGTCGCCCCCAGTTTCGGGAACAACTCCGCCACAATCTTGGTATCCGGTTTTAATGCCAGCAAGGTATTCCGGAACAATTCCCAAGAGTCACGACCCCACGCGTAATCCTGATTGATCACTGCCAGTGTCTTGAAATCAGGCTTGGTACGCAGCAGATACAACACCGCCGCCACCATTTCGGTATTGGCATCGGCTGAAGTGCGGACCACGTAGCGATAACGGTTGTCTTCCAGAATTTTTTCGGTACTGCAATCCCACATCACATTCAGAATTTTCAAATCTTCCGCCACCGGTGCCACAGTTTTACAGTCGCCGCTCGATACGCCGACCAGCATCAGCTTGGTGTTTTGTTCCTGAATCAGACGGCGGTATTCCGACAGAAATTTGTCGCCGCCAATACCTTCATCAATAAATGTCGGTGTCAGCTTGACGCCATGAATACCGCCAGCGGCGTTCAAATCGTTGATAAACATTTCAGCGCCGTTCTTCGCCGGTACGCCAAAAACCGATGCCGGTCCCGACAGAAATGTACCGATACCGAGCTTGATTTCGGCGGGCTTGTTGGTTTGTGCCTGCACGCCGGACAACAGCAATGCCGATGCGGCAGCGACGAGTAATTTAGATAACACCATGTCTCTCCTCCTGATTGAACAACTGGATTACGTTAAAAGCTCAGCCACTTCGCCATGTTATTGCTTGGAAGCACCGTCCTTATTGAAGCGGTTGCTATCACCCGGCTGGCCGCTGCGCCGTAATTTAACGAGATCCGATTATTGCGATCATTTATTTGTAAGTCAAGCTTATTGACTTATTGTCTTACAAATTATATTCTGACGTCACTCAATCACGTGACCCCACTCAACCTCACTGACCACCCGCTCAAGGAGATATGCATGAATCAAGATCTGTTCGACATCGGCCTCAAGACCCGCCGCGAAGTACTCGGC
>NZ_AJHH01000640.1 GCF_000256565.1 Herbaspirillum lusitanum P6-12
GAACTGGTGAGAACTGGTGACGCAGTATTGCTGGGGCGATGTCTGGAATCGCCCAGGCCTCGACCGCCGCACGCGCAGCTTCCTCAACCTTGCCATGCTGACTGCGTTGAATCGCCCGCACGAAATCAAATTGCACGTGCGCGGCGCGGTCAACAACGGGCTGTCCAAGCAAGACATACAAGAAGTTTTCCTGCAAGCAGCCATCTATTGCGGCGTGCCGGCGGCAATCGACAGCTTCAAGATTGCCAAGGAAGTCTTCAAGGAAATGGGCATCTGAAGATTTGTCTTACGCCCTTTTTTATTGCGCCGTAACATCCGCCCCGGCCGAGCTCCAGGCTGGCAGCCGGGTGCGCGGGCAACACCCTTTATGAAACAGCAGGAGACAGCATGAGCGTTTCAACCGCATTTAATTTCAGCAGCGTGGCCAACATCGTTTGCGAACTTGGCGCAGTCAAAAAACTGGGCACATTGGTCAAGCAACGTTTTCCCGAGCTCAATCGGGTATTGCTCGTGACCGATCCCGGCTTTGTAAAAACCGGTCAGGTCGATGGCGTGATCAGCAGCTTGCAAGCCGCAGGCATGACCGCACTGGTATATGCCGAAGTCCAGGCCGACCCGCCGGAAGCCGTGGTGCTGGCGGCTGCCGCCAATACCCGCAAAAACAATATCGAACTGGTGATTGGCCTCGGTGGCGGCAGCTCGATGGATGTTGCCAAACTGATCGCCGTGCTGGCCACCAGCGACCAGCCGCTCGGCGACATGTATGGCATCGGCAATGTCAAAGGCACGCGTCTGCCGCTGATACAAATCCCGACCACTGCCGGTACCGGTTCGGAAATGACCCACATTTCGATCGTCACTACTGGCGCGACCACCAAGATGGGCGTCGTCAGTCCGCAACTGTTTGCCGACATTGCCATTCTCGACGCCGAACTGACCGTCGGCCTGCCGCCCAAGATCACCGCCGCCACCGGCATCGACGCCATGGTCCATGCGATTGAGGCCTACACCAACATCAATACCAAGAACGTTATTTCCGATGTGTTGGCACGGCAATCGCTGGCGCTGCTGTTCGACAATCTGCAAACCAGCTGTGCCGACGGCAAGAATCTGGCAGCACGGCAAAACATGCTGGTCGGCGCCATGCTGGCCGGTATGGCTGTCGCCAATGCCTCGTGCGGCGCGGTACATGCGCTGGCGTATCCGATCGGCGGCATCTTCCACGTCGCGCATGGTGTTTCCAACTCACTGGTATTGCCACATGTGTTGCGCTTCAATGCACCGAACGCGCATGTGCAATACGCAGAACTGGCTGCCATCATTGCACCACAAGCCAACGGCAGCAGCGAAGCCCGCACCGACGCGTTTATCAAGGCCCTGGTCGACATGACTGCCAAGGTCGGTATCGAAACGCAATTGCGTCAGGTCGGCATCGCCGCATCCGATCTCGACCGCATGGCGCAAGACTCCATGCTGCAGACCCGTTTGCTGAAGAATAATCCGCGCGTAGTCAGCCAAGACGACGCCCGGGCGATTTATGCAGCGGCGCTCTAATTAACCGTTTCCTCTGCTGTCGCCTGGATAGCGCACAGCAGAGGATTTTTCATCTTGCTTATTTAGCAACAGTCGCCTGCGCTACCGTCTGATTGATGCTGTCGATCAGCTCCTTGCCGATACGCCCGGCTACTTCTTTCTGCACCGGCAACAAGGTTTTTCGCAATGCTGCCCGTTCCGCGTCGGTCAATACATAAATGCTGGTCTTGCTGGATTGACGCATGGCTTCGATGGCGTCGTCGTTTTCCTTTTGTGCAATCGAATTGCCGTAGGCGGTGGCTTCTTTCAGGGCGATTTCCAGCGTGCCGCGAATATCGGCCGGCAAGCTATTCCAGAATTTAGTATTGGTGATCACGGCATACTCGATCACACCATGATTGGTGACCGAAATATATTTCTGTACCTCGTGCATTTTTTGGCTATAGATATTCGACGGCGGATTTTCCGCGCCGTCTACCACGCCTGTCTGCAAGGCTTGATATACCTCGGAAAACGCCAGCATCTGGGGATTGGCGCCGAGCGTACGCATTTGCGCATCGAGCACCTTGGATGACTGAATCCGCAGCTTCAAGCCCTTGAAATCAGCCGCCGATTTCAATATCTTGTTGGCGCTCATGACCTTGAAGCCATTGTCCCAGTAGGCCAGCCCAGTAATCCCCTTGGGCTCCAGCTTCTTGAACATCTGCTGACCGACCGCCCCTTGCGTAACGCTATGCAAAGCCGTGACCGTCGGGAAGATATACGGCAGATCGAACACTTCGAATTCCTTAACGCCAAGCGGCCCGAACTTGGCCAGCGACGGCGCCAGAATTTGCACCGCGCCAATTTGCAAGGCTTCCATTTCTTCCTTGTCTTTGTACAAGATACTGTTGGGATAGACCTCAACCTTGACGCGGCCATGCGTCGCTTTTTCTGCCAATTCCTTGAAGCGCTCTGCAGCCTTGCCTTTCGGCGTATTGATCGCCACCACGTGACTGAATTTGATCACGATCGGGGCCTGTGCCAAGACCCCCGGTGCGCTCGTCAACATGCCAACTGTACCCAGCGATGCCAGCGTCGCGACGATTTTATTGATATGCATCTTGTCTCCATTTTTGATTGGTTTTTGCGGTCGACTTTTTTACACGTCCGACGCTGCGCCAATTCTATAAATTTGGCTGCCAGCGCGGCGTCGTCTCTCGCGAACCCAGCCATCTAAAAATAGCAACGATGGCGGTTGGCCATCGGCTATCGTGATGGAGCGTTTCAAAAGCCGAAAAAAAACCATGAGGAAACACATGAGAGACATGCAATGAAACCGCTGGAAGGTATTAAAGTCGTATCGCTGGAACAAGCCATCGCGGCGCCGTTTGCATCGCGCCAACTGGGTGAACTGGGGGCGCGGGTAATCAAGGTAGAACGGCCCGGCGTCGGTGACTTCGCCCGCGCCTACGATGACAAGGTGCGCGGCATGTCGAGCCAGTTCATGTGGACCAATCGATCCAAGGAAAGCATCACGCTCGACCTCAAGGAAGCCGAAGGTCTGGAAGTTTTAAAGCGTTTGCTGGCCGACGCCGATGTCTTCATCCAGAACCTCGCGCCAGGTGCGATTGCCCGACTCGGCCTGAGTGATGAAGTATTGCGCGCAGAATTCCCGCAGTTGATTATTTGCCATATTTCCGGCTATGGCCGCAGCGGTCCGTACGCCAACAAGAAAGCCTACGATTTGCTGGTGCAATGCGAACTCGGCGTACCGGGCATCAACGGTACTCCCGGCGGCCAGGCCAAGATTGGCATTGCGGTAGCCGATATCGCCACCGGCATGTATGCCTATAGCGGCATCCTGACCTCGCTGATTCAGCGTGGTCGTACCGGCAAGGGGGTAATTTTCGAGGTATCTCTGTTCGATGCACTGGCCGAATGGATGAGCTACCCCATCTATTATCAAAAATATGGCGGCGTCGATTTGCCGCGCACCGGCACCCGTCATTCCGCCATCTCGCCTTACGGTCCGTTCAAGGCCAGCGATGGCAAGGAAGTGTTTCTGGGTATTCAGAATGAACGCGAATGGAAAAATTTCTGTGACCAGGTGTTGCTAGCACCGCAAGTCGCTACCGATCCGCGCTTCATCAACAACAGCTTGCGCGTGGTCAACCGTGATGCACTGGAAGCGCTGGTGGCGCAACATTTTCAACGCTTCGACAGCGAACAGGCGATTGCCAGACTGGAAAGCGCTGGTATCGCCAATGCCCGTTTGAACAGTATCATGGAGCTTTTATCGCATCCGCAATTCACGCAACGCGGCAGATGGCGTCAAGTCGATTCGCCGGTCGGTCCGGTCGAGATGTTGTTGCCGCCGGTTACCAGCGACGACTTCGAACCGCAACTGGGCGCAGTCCCCGCGGTCGGTCAGCATACCGATAGCGTGCTGGCCGCGCTCGGCTTCGACAGCGCCGCCATCGCTGCCTTGCGTGACAAGCACATCATTTGAGGGCACGATGAGGCGGATGCATTTTCTCTGCGGGCCGCTATGCGCTATAACCTCACATCGCTGAAAATGTTTATCGCCGTGGTAGAAACCGGCAGTCTGGCGAAAGCCGCCGAGCGCGAAAATATCGCGCCCTCGGCATTGAGCCGGCGTATTTCGGACCTCGAAGAACTGGTTGGTACCAGCCTGCTTGATCGCCACAACAATGGCGCGCGCGTCACACCGGCCGGCGAGACGCTGGAGCGTTATGCGCGCAGCGTGTTTCTGACCTTCGAACGGATGCGGGTCGAGTTGAGCGAACATGGCAAAGGTGAACGCGGCCACGTCCGACTGTTTTCCAATTCATCCGGCATCATGGATTCGCTGTCGACTTATCTGCAGGTATTTCTGAGCGCCCATCCGGCGGTAGCGATTCACCTGGAAGAATGGAGCAGCCCCTACATCGTGCGTGCCGTGCGTGAAGGTACCGCCGATCTTGGCATTATCAACGCCGCGGTGCCGCACGAAGGCTTGATGACCTTCCCCTACAACAGTTACCGGCTGGTGCTGGTAGCGCCGGCGTCGCATCCGTTGGCGCGCCGTGAACAGGTCGATTTTTCTGAAACGCTGGCCTACGATCAAGTCGGCTTTCACAATGGCAGCGCCATCTTCAGTCTGGCGTCGCGCGCTGCGCAAGCCAATGGCCAGCAACTGAAAATACGCATGCAAGTCACCAGCTTCGATGCGGTACGCGAAATGGTGCGCGCCAACATCGGCATTGCGATCTTGCCTGAATTTGCCGCCGCGCCGTATGCGCAGTCGATGGGCTATGCATGGGTGCCGTTGAGCGATAGCTGGGCTGCCATTGAATTGAAAATCTGCGTGCGCGACATCGACACCATTCCATCAGCGGCGCGCAAGCTGGTATCGCATCTGACCGATGCCGCTCACGCGGTGTGAATCGCAGCCCCCTCCTCTAAAAAATATTCTTCCTGACCTATGCCAACATCCGACAACAACAGTTTGCAACGATCGTATCTGGCAGTACCCGGCAATGCCGTACGCTTTTTCGAAAAAAA
>NZ_AJHH01000641.1 GCF_000256565.1 Herbaspirillum lusitanum P6-12
GAACCATATCGACTGGGGTAACAAGGCAATGACGGTGCGCATCAATACATTGCAATCGCCGTATATGTTTCGCGACGTCATCGACTTGCTCAGTCACTGCCCGCGCCTGGATTACCTGCTGATACCGAAAGTCAATCAGGCGCAAGACTTGTACGCGGTGGAAACGCTGATCAATCAGGTTGAACTGGCCACCGACCGACCGCGCCGGATTGGGCTGGAAGCCATGATCGAAACCGCCGAAGGCTTGTGTAACGTGGAGGAAATTGCACGCGCCGGCTCACGGCTGCAGGCATTGCATTTCGGTTCCGGCGACTTCGCGGCGTCGATTGCCTCGCGCACTACCGGCATTGGTATGGCGCATCCCGGCTATCGCATTACGCAACATGGCCGCAGTCATCTGAACGATATGTGGCATTACGCACAAATGCGTATCGTGGTGGCCTGCCGCGCCTATGGCCTGCGTCCGATTGACGGCCCTTACGGCGACTATAGCGACGCCGGCGGCAGCACGGAAGCGGCCGAGCGCGCCGCGATTCTCGGTTACGAAGGCAAACAGGCAATTCATCCGAGTCAGATCGAGGCCATCAATGCCGTGTTCTCGCCGACTGCCGCCGAAATTCTGCAAGCCACCCGCATCATCGCCGCCATGCAACAAGCACAGGCCCAGCATCGTGGCGCGGTGGCATTGGATGGCAAACTGCTGGATCTGGTCAGCATCCGGTTGGCCGACAATATTCTGGGCAAGGCACGCAAGATCGGCTTGCCGATTCCTGAACTCGATCGGGATACGCCGCTGTAAAAGTTGGCGGTTGCGACCACCGGCAGAGAATGCCTGCAACTGCTGCCAGGGTCGCAGGGCAACATCAAATTCCCAGATAAGCCTCGCGCACCCGGGCGTCGTCCATCAGGCTGCCAGCGTCGCCGGACAAGACGATTTGCCCGGCTTGCAGTACCGAGGCCCGCTCCGCCACCGATAATGCGAGCCGGGTGTTTTGCTCCACCAGCAAGATGGTCAGGCCGCTCTTGTGAATCTTGACCAGCGCGTGATGCAGCTCTTCCACCACCTTCGGCGCCAACCCATGACTCGGCTCATCCAGCATCAATAGCCGTGGCTTGAGCATCAAGGCCCGGCCCAACGCGACCATTTGCTGTTCGCCGCCGGACAAGGTTCCCGCCAACTGTTGCCGCCGTTCGTGCAAACGCGGAAACAAGGCGTAGATGTCGTCGAAGCGCTGCTTCAGCACCGCGGCTTGCGAGCGGCAACTGTAGGCGCCCAGAAACAGATTTTCTTCGACCGTCATCCCCGGGAAAATGTGGCGGCCTTCCGGCACATGCGCAATGCCTTGCGCGGGAATTTGATGCGCCGGCATCTTCAGCAATTCCTTGCCGTCGAACAAAATCTGTCCCGATACTTTTGACAGCAAACCGGAGATCGCGCGCAGCATGGTGCTCTTGCCGGCGGTATTGGCGCCGATCACGGCAGTGAACGAGCCTTGCGCCACTTCCAGCGATACATCCCGCAATACCGGACTGGCGCCATACGAGGCATGCAATCCCTTGATTGATAACAGACTCATGCGCTCACCTCGGTGTCGATGGAACTGCCGAGATAGGCATCGATCACGGCTGGATCGCTGGCAATGTCGGCCGGTGTGCCTTCGGCAATTTTCTGGCCGAAGCACAATACGATAATGCGGTTGCACAAATTCATGATGGCCCGCATGTGATGTTCCACCACGATGAAGGTCAGCCCCTCGTTATCGCGTAGTGAGCGGATCAGTTCCAACAAGGCATCCATTTCGGTTTCATTCAGCGCCGCCATCACTTCATCCAGCAACAGCAATTTGGGACCGGTGCACAAGGCGCGCGCCATTTCAACGCGCGCCCGCTCCGGAAACGACAAGTCTCCCGCTTTCTTGCCGGCAATTGCGGCCAGACCGACCCGCGCCAGATTCTTTTCCGCCAATGCCCGGGCGTCTTCGACGCTATGGCGCAACAAGCCGCCGACCAACACGTTATCGAGCACGGTCATTTCCGCAAACAGCGCCACATTCTGAAAGGTCTTGGTCATGCCGGCGGTGGCAATCCGACTCGGCTTACTGCCGCCGATGCTGACGCCATCCAGCACTACCTGGCCCTGATTTGGTTTGGTCAGGCCCACCAGCAGATTGAACAAGGTGGTCTTGCCGGCGCCGTTCGGCCCGATCAAACCGATGATGTCACCGCGATTGACACTGAACGAGACATCATTGACTGCCGTCAAACCACCAAAGCGGCGCGTCACATGACTGACTTCCAGAAATTTGACGCCTCCCGCTTTTTCTTTTGTCACATCAGACATAACGTTTGCCCTTCCACATTTTCTTGCCGCGTTCCAGCAAGGCGCTGATGCCATGCGGTTCGATCAGAATGATGGCAATCAAAATCAAGCCGTAGCCCAGTTGCGACACCCCGGCGGCCTGCCCCGACAGCAAGTCGTTGAACAGCTCTTCCACCGGAATGATGAAGAACGCGCCAATGATCGGCCCGACCGCAGTACCGATGCCACCGATGATGCAAATCAACGCCACCCGGATCGATACCCCGGTCAGTGAAAATGCGGTATCCGGATCGAAGAAGAAATTGAATTGCGCATACAAGGTGCCGCAAGCGCCCATCAATGCCGCCGAGATCACCGCGGCCATCACTTTGGTGCGCACGGTATTGACCCCGATCACTTCTGCCGCCTCCGGATTGGCTTTGACCGCACGCAAGCGATACCCCAGTTTGGAACGGCTGATCAGAATGAAAATCACGGTAGTAATCACCAGTGCGCCCAGCATGATGTAGTAGTACGGCAAGCTCGATTTGAATTGCATCAGACTCAGACTCGGTTGCGAGAATGGCACCGAGATGCCAACCGGACCGCCAGTCAAGCTGGTCCAGGTATTGGCGATGGCGCGCATCACTTCACCGAACGCCAGCGTGGCCAGTGCAAAATAATGGCCGCGCAAACGCATGGTCGGAATACTCAGAATGGCGCCGGCCAGCGCCGCCACCAACATCGCCGCCAGCATGCCCAGCCACGGCGAGATACCGAAGCGGATCAGCAAGATGGTCGAGGTGTAAGTGCCGATGCCGAAGAATGCGGCATGCCCGAGCGAAATCTGATTGGCCAGTCCGCCGACGATATTCCACGACTGCGCCATGGCGGCAAATAGCATCACCAAGATCAAGACCCGAATCGCATAGCCTTGGTCTTTCAAAAACCACGGAAATATTGCCAGTACCAGCAGCAATAACAACCAGCGGAAATAGCCCGGAAAATTTTTCGTTGTCATATCAGCTCGCCTTCTTCAGTAAGCCTTCCGGGCGGACTGCCAGCACCAGAATGAAAATCAGGAACAAGGCCAGATTCTGCAACTGGATCGGCATCACCAGTGATGAAATGGATTGGATCATGCCAACCGCCAGACCGCCCACCACCGCGCCCAGAATATTGCCCAGACCGCCCAGCACCACCACCGTAAACATCAACACGCCAAATTGATCGCCGATGGTCGGTGACACCGTCAGATACGGCAAAATGATCGCCCCGCCTAATGCCGTCAGACCGACGCCGAGTCCGAATGCCATCTGATGCACCCGCGCCGGTGAAATACCGACCAGTTGCGCCGCCATGACATCTTGCGACGTGGCGCGCACAGCCCAGCCCCACCAGGTCTTTTTCAAGACCCACCAAATCAGCAAGCCAGTTACCGCAGATACTGCGAACGCCGCCACATACGGGACATTGAACATCAAACCGCCGAGTCGCCAGGCACTGGTCTGATACGCCGTCTGCACCGAACGGAACTCCGATCCGAACACGATCAGCGCCAGATTTTCCAATACGATCAAGAGTCCGACCGTCAAAAATATCTGACTGACTTCAGGCGCTTTGAGTACCCGGCTGATCAGATATTTCTGGATCAGCGCACCAAGCACAAAGACCCCGGCAAACGCCAGCACAGCACCAAACAATGGATCCAGCCCGAGAAATTTCCAGGCAAAGAAGGCAATGAACATCCCGACCATCAAGAACTGCGATTGGGCAAAATTGATAATCCCGACCACGCCAAACACCAGCGTCAGCCCAATCGAGATAACGGCGTAGACGCCACCGATCAATAGGCCGTCGATCAAGGCCTGCAATAACTGCATAGAAATCTCCCGTGAAGCGCGCCGGCGAACGCCGGCTGCGCCACCGCTGACGGCAATGTCAGCGATAATTAACGCAAACTCAAACCGCCTTGCGTTGGATGAAGTTGCCTTTGGCCAGTGCTTTCGGATAAACCGTGACCAATTCGTTTTTTCGCCACTGCACCATGACCGGTTCGGCCAGCGTATTCAAGCCGGTGTCGTCGAACTTGACTGCACCGCCCGTCATCGCCTGCGTCCAGCCACCGTTGAAACGGGTACTGCGCAAGGCTTCGCGCACACCATCGGGCGCCGTGGTCTTGGCTTTTTCCAGTGCCTGCGCCAATACATCCATACAGACCGCGTGTTCCAGCGCCTCATGCACCATGAATGCGCCAAAACGCTTGCGATAGCGCTCGGTATATTGCGGCCCCAGATCGTAATTGGCCGGGGCAATCGATAACACCCCTTCGGCGTACTCGCCCAGCGCCTTGGCGAAATCGGGAATCACATAACCGGCAGCGCCGCCGACGGCTGTCGATCTTTTGTTGGCGCATGGTGCGGATGATCAACAAACTGTCATTCAGATACGACACCGGGAATACGATTTGCGCGCCGGATCGGCATGTCGATCTTTTGTTGGCGCATGGTGCGGATGATCAACAAACTGTCATTCAGATACGACACCGGGAATACGATTTGCGCGCCGGAGTTGCGCAACTTGTTGATCAGCGGCGTGACATCGGAAATACCTAGCGGATAGGCTTCATCCATCACAATTTCCGTTTTGGCGGCCTTGGCAGCATCGCGCAGCCCGGTAGCTTGCGAAGTACCGTAGGCGGTATCTTCGTAAACGATGGCAATCTTGTTGACCTTTTGATTGCCAGAAGCCAGCGCCACGGCATAGTCGAACTGACATTTGCCGATCAGCGAACCCTTCGATACCACCTGAAATACATTCTTGAAACCACGCCCGGTAATTTGATCCGAGAACGACATGGTCAGCAACGGAACGCCGCGCCGTTCAGTCACTTCTGAAATCGCCAATGTCAGCGAAGAAGCAAATGCCCCCAGAATCGCCACGCATTCATTTTGGGTAATCAGACGCTGTGCCACCGTGGCTGCGGTAGTCGCGGCCGAGGTCGAGTCCGCCACGATCAGCTTGATCTTGGCACCACCCAACGACTTGATGCCCCCAGCCGCATTGATTTCATCGGCAACTAGTTCAATCCCCTGCCGCGAATTAATGCCGAATTGGGCATTGGCGCCAGACAACGGCAAGATCACACCGACATTGATCGTCTTTTGCTGCGCCAGCGATAAGGTAGGTAATGCGGCAGCCAGCGCCAGCATGCCTGTGCCTGCTACAAATTGCCGACGGCGCGGCGAATGCTTTGGGGGATGTCCATGAGAAGCCATACTGTCTCCAGGTTGTGTTGTAATCTTGTCTGTTTAACTGACTGTCTTACCCTTTGTAATCTGCTGCAAAGTATATAACCAGCTTTTTGTATGTCAAGCTTATTGACATATTGTATGACAATTTATAGAATGAGGACACTATGAGCACTGAAGCCCCCGCCGTACTTCGAAAACCCGACAGCTTGCGTAGCCAGGTAGAAAACTATCTGCGCGAAGCCATCATGAATGGCCGTTTCAAGCCGGGTGAGAAACTGAGCGAACGCGAATTGTGTGAATTGCTGGATGTCAGCCGGCCCTCCCTGCGTGAAGCCCTGCGCAAGCTGGAAGCGGAAAAGCTGATCACCATGGTGTTGCATCGCGGCCCGGTGGTGTCGTCGATTTCAGTCAGCGAAGCGCGCGATTTGTACGCGATTCGCGGTTTGCTGGAAAGTCACGCCGCCTCGGAATTCGCCAAACTGGCATCCGACGACACGGTCGCGGCGCTCGGCGTTGCGGTTAAGAATTTGAACCAAGAAGCCGCCAGCGGAGACCGCAAACGTCTGCTGGCAGCCAAGGCCGATTTTTACGACGTGATCCTGAATGGCTGCGGCAATCAGCTCATCAAGGAAATGCTGTTGAGTCTGCTGTCACGGATCAATTTATTGCGCTCGACGTCTTTTTCACATGCCGACCGCTTGTCTGAAAGTCTCAAGGAAATCGACCAGTTATACGCATGCATCAAAGCCAGAAACGCCACTGCCGCTGGCAAGGCGGCACGCCTGCATATTCAGAATGCTGAAAAAGCAGCACTCGATGTACTGTCTCAACAACAAACGCAACCACCCCCACCCGCTCGACCCCATAAGGAGTAATAGATGAATCAGGAACTGTTCGATACTGGCCTCAAGACCCGCCGCGAAGTCCTCGGCGCAGAATATGTTGATGCATCCATCAAGAATGCGGATGACTTCAACCTGCCGATGCAAGAACTGGTGACCCAGTATTGCTGGGGCGATATCTGGAACCGTCCCGGTCTTGACCGTCGTACCCGCAGCTTCCTCAACCTCGCCATGCTCACCGCACTGAACCGCCCGCACGAAATCAAATTGCACGTGCGCGGCGCGGTCAACAACGGTCTGTCCAAACAAGACATCCAGGAAGTATTCCTGCAAGCCGCCATCTATTGTGGCGTGCCGGCGGCGATCGACAGCTTCAAGATCGCCAAGGAAGTCTTCAAGGAAATGGGCATCTGAGGAGATCATCATGACAAAAAAAATTTGCTTCATCGGCCTCGGCATGATGGGTTATCCCATGGCTGCCTTGCTGACCAAGGCCGGTCATACGGTTCATGTCGCGGATGCCGATCCGGCCCGGGCGGCGCAGTTTGCTGCCGAATACCAGGCACAGGCATTCGATGCCGCGGCTGCGCAACTGCCGCCCGCCGATATCGTCATCACCATGCTGCCCAATTCCGACATCGTGGAATCGGTAGTACTCGGCAAGAACAAGGACGGCCTCGCCTTCCGTTTGTCGACTGCAACCTTCATCGACATGAGTTCATCCGAACCGATGCGTTCGCGTCAGCTGGCTGCCGATCTGGCAGAAATCGGCCATCACTATATCGATGCACCGGTATCCGGCGGCGTCAAAAAAGCCATCGAAGGTACCTTGGCGATCATGGTCGGTGGCGCAGCCACTACTTATGCCGCTTGTACCGAGGTCTTGCAATGTATGGGAAAAACCCTGTTCCACGTCGGCGGTCCGGGTGCCGGGCATGCCATGAAGGCGCTCAATAATTTTGTCTCCGCTGCCGGGCTGGTGGCGGCGGTTGAAGCCTTGCACGTGGGTCAGATTTTCGGTCTCGATCCGGCCGTCATGACCGATGTTCTGAATACCTCTACCGGTCGGAACAACACCACCGAAGCCAAGGTCAAACAATTCATGCTGAGCGGCAGCTTCGGTTCCGGCTTCTCGCTGCAATTGATGACCAAGGATCTGGGCGTGGCCATGAAATTGGGACAGGAACTCAATTACCCGATGCAGCTTGGTAACGAGTGTCTGAAAATCTGGAAGGACGCCGCGCAATCGCTGGACCGCGTGGCCGACCATACGGAAATGTATCGCCTGCTGGCTGACACCCGCGGCTGACCAGCAACCCGCCCCAGGTAACCGCGATGACTGCCACAGCACTGCCGCAATATGAGGTGTATGCAATACGCTACGCCACCGTCCCACGCCGCCGCGCGGAAAACTTCATGGTGCATGATCCGCATGACGGCCCCATGCCGATGGATTATTTCATTTGGGTAATCCGCGATGCGACGCGCACCATCGTGGTCGATACCGGATTCAATCAGGCCGCCGCAGTCGAACGCAAACGCACTTTTCTGCGCTGTCCGATTGCGGCCTTGTCCGGCCTTGGTGTCGCTCCGGATCAGGTCACCGATGTGATCCTGACGCATTTGCATTACGACCATGCCGGCAATATCAAATTGCTGCCGAACGCCATGATGCATTTGCAGGAAGCCGAACTGCAATACGCCACCGGAAAGTACATGCAATACGATTTGATCCGCCATGCCTACGCCGTCGATGATGTGGTCGATATCGTGCGCGGCGTGTACGACAAACGGGTGCGGTTTTATGAAGGCGATGCAGAACTGGTACCGGGCATTGAGCTGGTGCATGTCGGCGGCCATACCAAAGGCTTGCAGGCAGTGCGGGTGCATACCCAGCGCGGCTGGGTCGTGCTTGCTTCGGACGCCAGTCACTTTTACGACAACATTCATAACGAATCGCCGTTCCCGATTGTGTTCCACGTTGGTGACATGCTGAATGGCTACGTCAAATTGCAAAATCTGGCCGACAGCAAGGAACATTTGATTCCGGGGCACGATCCGCTGGTATTTACCTGCTATCCGCGCCACGGCGAGGCGCAACATGAAATCGTCAGTTTGCATTTGCCGCCGCTGCGCTGAATTGCGATTGACTTGACACCTTTCCGGCACGCTGGCTTATTTCCGGCCTGCGTGCAGGCACTTTTCCGACTACGAATTTACTTCTGCCATGACTATTGCCGAACAACTGCTGGCCCGCATCGGCCGTATTCTTGACGATCAGGAGTTTCCGCGACTGACTGCCGGACTGAACGCACAAGTCCGGCTGGTGGTCGCAGAGCGCCACATTGATTTGCGGATTGATCAGCAACGTCTTGCGCTTGGCGGCGCTGCCGCTACTGACATCAACGTCACAATTACTGCCAGCGAAGCCGCCTGGAAACAGTTGCTGCAAACACCGCCGCCGCCAACTTTCCACTCTTTCACTGCGTTGCAACTGGCCAATGATGCGTTTGAAGTCAGCGGCGATCCGCTCTGGATTGCACGCTGTCGGCCAGCACTGGAACGGTTGATTGAGCGAGTGGTTGACGCCCCGATGCGCAGCAGCGCGACACCCGCCAGAAACGTGGAACAGATTCAGGCCGGCTATCGCACGGTGCAAATCGACGATCAGCCGCATCACCTTTACGTCGAACGCGCTGGCCAAGGCATACCTGTATTGTTCTTGCACACCGCTGGCGCCGATGGCAGACAATTTCTCGGTCAGATGGCCGATAGTGGTCTGGCCGAAGCGTATGCCATGTTTGCCGTGGATATGCCATTCCACGGCAAGTCGCTGCCGCCGGTAAGCTGGGATGGTGCCAGCTATACGCTGACAGCGGCCCGTTACTTGTCGTGGTGCGTCGCCATTCTGGAACAAGTCATTCAGTCCAAGGCGATCATCGTCGGCGGTTCCATGGGTGCGGCGATTGCCATGGTGCTGGCGGCTGAACGTCCGGATCTGATTCACGGCATCATCGCGGTCGAGCCGCCATTTCGTTCCAAGGGCCGCCGCAATCCTTACCAGCATCACGCCGAAGTGCATGGCGCACTGCATAACGCCAGCTTTGTGCGCGGTCTGATGAGCCCGGAAAGTCCAGAAGCACAGCGGCGGCAGGCAGCATGGATTTATTCGCAAGGCGCACCCGGCATCTATAGCGGCGACCTCGCGTTCTATAGCGATGAATTCGACGGTGCGGTAACCGGTCCGCGCATCGATACGGCCCGCACGCCGGTCTCACTGCTGTGTGGCACTTACGATTACTCGGCCACCCCAGTCGATGGCGAGAAACTGCAACAAGTCATTGCTGGTGCGCAACTGGATGTCATGCCGGGTCTCGGACATTTTCCTATGTGTGAGAATCCTGACTACTTCAGGCCTTACTTGTTACAGGCACTGCAACGTATGAATGCCGTGTGAATAAGGTGCCGGAGAGTCCTCACCACGCTCCTCTGCGAACAGATCGCGACAAATCATTAGAGAAAAAGAAATGACTATTTTCGAGAACGCTTTCGACCCTGTGCGAGAAACCGCGCTGGTGACAGGTGCTGGGAACGGCATCGGACGTGCCATCGCCCAAGCCCTGGTGGGTGAAGGTATTCGTACTGTCTTCGCTGATATCAGCACGGAGAAGGTGGCTGCAGCGGTAGCCGCATCTCGCCGGCCTGAACTTGCCGTTCCCTGGGTCGGTGACCTTGCCAATCGAGCTGGTTGCGACGATTTGTTGGCGCATGCGCGAGCGACAGTCGGGCGTGTAACGCACTTCGTGCACAGCGCTGCTCCGCCGAGGCGCGAAGCCGACCACGCGTTAGCAGTGACGGACGAAACCTGGGAGAACATGCGTGCGGTCAACGTCGATGCTGGTTTTCATCTGGCGCGCGAACTCGCGCGTCCGTTGATCGCAGCACGCGAACCGGGCTCGTTCCTGATGTTGACATCTCTGCACGCAAGCACGCCACGAAACCTGCCGCACTATAGTACTTCCAAGGCTGCATTGTCGATGCTGGTCAAGGAACTTGCGAAGACACTTGGACGCTTCGGTATTCGTGTGAATGCCCTCGTACCGGGCGCAATTGCCGCCGGTGGATTCGTGGCCGATCCGGCGCTGACACGGCACATTCCGCTCGGCCGCTTGGGGCAAAGCGAGGATCTCGCCCCGATGGCGATGGCTGTGCTTTCGAACCGGCTATCTGCCTACGTGACTGGTGCTTCCTTTGTAGTAGACGGTGGCATGTCGTTAACGAACTGGTTTGACGCTCCGGCACTCGAAGATTTTTAACTGATTGCTCCTGATCCGCAATTGGTCATTCGGCTCTTCTGGCGCAAGGAGACATCATATCTCAGGGATGTTTAACTGACTGTCAGATGAGGATGAACTGAATTTTAGGCAAGTCCATCCAAAGAGAAAAACTGTTGATTTGCTCGCAGAATTGACCCTCTCCAATTGATCCACCTTCCAGCGTCTGGCGAAGGCTGCGACTCGATCATACGATCCCTCATAGCCCAACGCTCGCAGCTCCAAATGGAGCTGTTTTAACGTACGACGTTGTTTGCGTGACTTGGCCGCTTCGGTTTTTAACCAGGCCGAGAGTTTTATTGTGTACTTATCCAGAGAGCTCCTGGGACGCCTGTCTGCATAGGCTGGCTCAATGGTTTCCGCGCGAATGTACCGTCTGACGGTGTTTCGTGAAATGCCTAAACGCCTGGCGATCTCTCGCAATGGGACCTGGTCACGAAGGTGCCAGCGTCGAATAATGCCTAGTAATGCCACGTCGATCACTCCGATCTCCTGCTTATGGTCATAAGCAGAATTGTGTTCTAAACGTGGGTCAATTCTCGGTGCAAATTATGCGGCTATGTGGGTCAATTTTCGATGCAAAACAACAAGTTGCGCACTTAATTATTCCTCACACATCTGGTTTATAAATTTTCACCTGAAACGCGACAAAGTTGTTTGATGGTCTTACCAATTAATTGGTATTATCTCGATTCCCAAGCAAGACCATGCGCCGCAGTCGCCACGATGGCGCCTTATTTAGACCAACCACCAAAGGAAGAGCAATGAAATTACTCCGTTACGGCCCTGTCGGCCAAGAAAAGCCAGGCATCCTGGATCAGGCCGGCAAGATCCGCGACCTGTCGGCACATATCAAGGACGTCAACGGCGCCGCTCTGGATGACGCTACCCTGGCGAAAATCCGCGCACTGGACCTGCAAAGCCTGCCGGTGGTCGACGGCAATCCACGTATCGGCGCCTGCGTCGGCAACATCGGCAAGTTCATCTGCATCGGCCTGAACTACGCCGACCACGCTGCTGAATCCGGCCTGCCCATTCCAGCCGAACCGGTCGTGTTCAACAAGTGGACATCGGCCGTGGTCGGTCCCAACGACGACGTCAAGATCCCACGCGGCTCCAAGAAGACCGACTGGGAAGTCGAACTGGGCGTGGTCATCGGCAAGGCCGCTTCGTACATCGAAGAAAAGGATGCGCTGTCTCACATCGCCGGCTATTGCGTCGTCAACGACGTCTCCGAGCGCGAATACCAAACCGAACGCGGCGGCACCTGGGACAAGGGCAAGGGTTGCGACACCTTCGGTCCGATCGGCCCATGGCTGGTGACGCGCGATGAAATCGCCAACCCGAACAACCTGCAACTGTGGCTGGAAGTCGACGGCAAGCGCTACCAGAACGGCAACACCAACACGATGATCTTCAACGTGCCGTTCATCATTTCCTACCTGAGCAAGTTCATGAGCCTGCAACCTGGCGACGTGATCTCGACAGGTACGCCTCCAGGCGTCGGCATGGGCGTCAAGCCGAATGCTGTCTACCTGACTGCCGGCCAAACCATGCGCCTGAGCATCGAAGGCCTGGGCGAACAACAGCAAAAGACTGTCAACGCATAAAACTTGCTTTTGTTCCTACTGCGAAGCCGTGATCCGGCGTCGGGCGGTGCTCGGAATCTCATGTACTGAAGTACATTCCGGTTCCTGCGCTCCGTCCGCCACCGGCTGACGACTTCTCGCTACGGAACAAAAACAAGTTTGACGCGATAAGAACTGCCCGCAGAGGCAGATTCCAACAGGTCACCTCAAGAGCAAAGAGAACGGAGTTCACATGAATCATTACGATTTCCAGGGTCGCAGCGCGATCATCACCGGCGGTGCGCAAGGCATCGGTTTCGCCATCGCCGAACGCCTGCTGCAAGGCAAGGCCAAAGTCGTCCTGTGGGACCTCGATGAGAAGTTGCTGCAGGAAGCGCGCGCCAAGCTCGAGTCGCTCGGCAACGTCGAAACCGTCGCCGTCAACATCGCCGACCAGGCCGCCGTGCAACGCGCCATCGAAGCCACTGAAAAAGTCACGCAATCGATCGACGTGCTGGTGCACAGCGCCGGCATCGCGGGCCAGAACGGCCTCGTCGCCGACTACTCGCCGGAAGAATGGCGCCGCGTCATCGACATCGACCTGAACGGCGCGTTTTACGTCAACCAGGTGGTGGTGCAACGCATGATCGCGCAAAACTACGGCCGCATCGTCAACATCGCTTCCATCGCCGGCAAGGAAGGCAATCCGACCGCGTCCGCCTACAGCGCCGCCAAGGCGGGCCTGATCGCCCTGACCAAGAGCCTCGGCAAGGAAACCGCGACCAAGAACATCGCCGTCAACGCGATCACCCCGGCTGCGGCGCAAACCCGCATCCTGGAGCAATGCACCCAGGCCCACATCGACTACATGCTGTCGAAGATCCCGCGCGGACGCTTCGTCAAAGTGGAAGAGATCGCCGCCATGGTGAGCTGGCTGGTGTCGGAAGAAAACTCGTTCACCACCGCATCGGTCTTCGACCTGTCCGGCGGCCGCGCGACATATTGACCCGGCACTGAATCAGTACTGATCCAGCCGGAATCAAACGGATAGCGTCCGCCGCACCGGCGGCGGCGCATTGAACATGCGTCGAGCTATCCGCCAATAATAAAAATTACTACAGCCTGTTTGCCCGGCATGCCATAAGCATCCCGGGTCGGCATGCTGCGCCCTTTTATTGCTTCAGAGGAGAGATGTTATGGCAGCAGTACCCTATCCGGCCACCGCGCAGGATATCCAGGAATCCAATCTATACCGCCGCATCACGCTGCGCTTCGTGCCGCTGCTCGTGATCTGCTTCGTGTTCGCTTATCTCGACCGCGTCAATATCAGTTTCGCCAAGTTGCAGATGCAGCAGGATCTCGGTTTCTCCGACGCCGTCTACGGCCTCGGCGCGAGTATCTTCTTCGTCGGCTACTTCCTGTTTGAAATCCCGAGCAACATGATCCTGCACAAGGTCGGTCCGAAGCGCTGGATCGCCCGCATCATGGTCACCTGGGGCATCGCCTCGGCGGCGATGATGTTCGTCACCAATGAAACCGGGTTCTACATCCTGCGTTTCCTGATCGGCAGCCTTGAAGCCGGCTTCGTGCCGGGCGCGCTGTATTTCTTCACCAACTGGTTCCCGTCGCAACGCCGCGGTCGCATCAATTCGCTGTTCATGGCGGCCATCGCCCTGTGCGGCATGATCGGCGGCCCGATCTCGGGCGGCATCATGAAGTTCACCCACGGCGTGAGCTCGCTGCACGGCTGGCAATGGCTGTTCCTGCTGGAAGGCATTCCGTCGATCGTGCTCGGCGTGATCTGCTGGATCGTCATCGACAACAAGATCGAAGACGCACGCTGGCTGAAAGACGATGAAAAGAAACTGCTGCTGGCCCGCCTCGCAGCCGAGCCGAAGAGCGAAGCGGTGCATTCCTTCCGCGACGCGCTCAAGCAGCCGTCGACCATCACCATGTCGCTGATCTACCTGGTGCTGGCTTCCGGCATCTACGGCCTGGTGTTCTGGATGCCGCAACTGATCAAGACCGCCGGCACCGACGACACCTTCATCATCGGCCTGATCACGGTGATTCCTTACCTGTGCGCCGCCATCGGCATGATCCTGATCGGCCGCAGCTCGGACCGCACCGGCGAACGCCGCTGGCACCTGGCAGGTTGCGCGCTGGCCGGCGCCGTCGGTTATGCCGTGAGCGCCTACTTCGGCAGCAACACGCTGGTGCTGGTGGTCGGCCTGTCGTTCGCCGCAACCGGCATCATCGCCGGCATCGGCCTGTTCTGGATCCTGCCTCCGCGCGTGCTGACCGGCGCCGCAGCGGCCGGCGGCATCGCACTGATCAACTCGGTCGGCCAGCTCGGCGGCATCATCACGCCGTACATGGTCGGCAAGATCCGCGACATCACCGGCAGCGCTTCGCTGGGCCTGTACGTGGTGGCGCTGGAATGCCTGGTCGGCGCGGCCTTGCTGTTGTGGGCGCTGCCCAAGCGCATCTACTTCCGCGAACCCGTCGCCAAGTAATCATGTCGTTGTCCGCAGCATGAAAAAAGCCGCCCTCGGGCGGGAGAAAAC